>NZ_JBVJOT010000055.1:0-14680 GCF_055583025.1 Streptomyces sp. NPDC104831 | reverse complement strand
GGCGAGGGGGGGGGGGTCTGGGCTAACCTTCTTCTCCCCCCCCCCCCCCCCCCCCACCCCCCCCCCCCCCCCCCCCCCCCCCCCCCCCCCCCCCCCCCCCGCGCGCAGTCGGCGGGGGCCGCCGCCCCCAGGGGCCGGTCACCCGTTTCACGCGACCGCCGACGGCATCGCGCCCCCTTGGGTCATGTCGCCCGTCGTGATCACGAGGGTGCACCGCCCACCCTCCCGGAGGACGGAGAACTCCTCGGTCTCCGTCTCGCCCCGAGATCCCGTGCGTCCGGGACCGGGCCGTCCGGCAGCCTCGGGACCCTTGGCCCGTGGGCCCGAGCCGGGAGAACCCCCGTCGGGCCGTCCCGCCGCCCGGCCCGGACGCGCCACCGCCGGCCCACGGCCGCAGCGACCGGGGCCCGTCGTCCGCGACAGCGCGCGGCGGAGGGATCGGCGGGCTCCGGGAGCCGAAGGTGATCGGCGGACCGGGGCGGGCGGCGGCCGGCATGGGTGATCGCGGTGAACGCACCGCTTCCGGCGGGTACCCGTTGGACATGATCAGACCTGATCGTCCCGGCGAGCGGTCGCTGCCGACCGATCGCGTGGCGCACCGGGGCCGGGCAGCGGTCCTCGACGGGCCGGGGCCCGGCCACGGCACGCGGCCCGGCCACGGCACCGTGCCGGGGCGGGCCGACCGGGTGCGTGCAGCCGGCCGGAAGGGGACGGCCGATCGGCGAGGAGACGGGTATGGCAGGGCCTGAACGCACGGACGCGGACGCGAGCAGTGCGCGGCGGCAGTCCGAAGGCGTATCCGACGGCGCGCTCACCGAAGCGCTGGAAGCCATCGGGACCGGCGCCTACGTCGTGGACGAGCAGGGCCGCATCATCGCCGTGAACTCCTGCGGGGAGCGGATGCTGGCCATGCCCGCCGAGGACCTCCTCCGCCGTGACGCGCATGACCTGTTGCATCGGGACGCTCACGGTCAGCCACTGCCGACCGCACGGTGCGTCATGCGGCAGGCGTTCCACGCCGGGCGCACCGCCCAGCGGGAGGAGGACCACTTCGCCCGCGGGGACGGTTCCGTCCTGCCGGTCTCCTGGCTGATCACGCCGTACCGCATCGACGGGCGGCAGTGCGGCACCCTCGTCGTCTTCCACACCACCGACCCCGCGCGGGAGGCCGGCGCGGGACGGGGGCCGGCGACCGAGCTGACGGAGCTGGAGCGGCTGGCGCTGCTCGCGGAGACCACCACGCGGCTGACCTCGACCCTCGACGTCGACGAGGCGCTGCGCCGGCTGGTGGCGCTGGTGGTGCCTCGGCTGGCGGACTGGGCCGTCATCGACCTGATCACCGAGCGGGACGAGGTCTGGCGCACGGTCGTCGTCCACGCCGACGGAGACACCCTGAGGCATCACGAGGACCTGCAGGGCCCGATGCCGCCCGTCCCGGAGCAATCCCCCATGCCCCTGTCGAGGGCCCTGCGCGGGGTCGCCTCCACCGTCGCCGGGCCCGAGACCTACCAGGGAGCGCCGGATTCCGGCATCGCGGTGGAACAACGCCGCCTGTTCGGTGCCACCGGCATCCGCTCCGCCGCCATCGCCCCCATCCGCAGCACCCGCGAAGTCCTGGGGGCCCTCACCCTGGGCCGGGCCGAACACCCGGGGAGCTTCACCAGTGACGACCTGCCCCTGCTCGAGGACATCGCCCGCCGGGCCGGTCTCGCCTTGGACAACGCCCGCCTCTACCAGCGACAGCGCAAGGTCGCCGAGACCATGCAGAACCATCTGCTGCCCCAGATGCCGAGCGTGCCCGGGCTGCAGATGACCGTCCGCTACCTGCCCGCGCCCGACGCCTCGCACGTCGGCGGCGACTGGTACGACGCCTTCCCCCTGCCCGACGGCGCCACCGCCCTGGCCGTCGGCGATGTCGTCGGCCACGACCTGGAGGCCGCGGCGGGCATGGCACAGGTGCGCAACATGCTCCGCGCCTACGCCTGGACCCACCGGGAAGGGCCCGGCCGGATCGTCGAACGACTCGACGAGGCGGTCCAGCACATCACCGATGTGCCCATGGTGACCATGGTCCTCGCCCGGATCGAGGAGGCGGGTGACGGCCACTGGCGGCTGTCCTGGACCAACGCCGGCCATCCGCCGCCCCTGCTCGTCAGCCGCGACGGCCTCGCCGACTACCTCACCGACGGCCACGGCATCCTCCTCGGCACCGGACTCGGCGCTTCCCGCCCCGACGCCACCGTCCTGATACCGACCGGATCCACCCTCGTCCTGTACACGGACGGCCTGATAGAAGCCCCCGGCCACAGCCTGGACACCGGCCTGCAGCGGCTGCGCCAGCACGCCGCCGCGCTCGCCCACCGGCCACTGCCCTCCTTCACCGACCGGCTGCTGAGCCGGGTCCGCCCCGCCGACAACGACGACGACGTGGCCCTCCTCGCCCTGCGGGTTCCCGCCGGGACGTGAGGTGCGACCCGGCGCCCCAGGGGGCTTGGAGGCCGTCCCGCGGCGGCACCGGAAGCGAGCCATGAGCCGGGTGGGACCCGGGCGCCTCACCCCCTTCGAGCTCGACGACGAGGGGCGCGCCGCCTACCTCGGCTGACCGGCCTTCCCCTCCGAGGCAGATCCCCCGCTCGCAACTCCCCACTGTGATCAACTGTGTTCGTTTCGTTGACATTTCACTCGGAAGTCTTACCGTTGGGAGCGCTCCCATCGCAGCCTCGCAACTGGAAGGAGTTCCCCCCACATGCGCAACCAGAGTCCGTTGACCAGGCGTTCGCGGTCGTCCCTCCGTCGGCCTCTCCAGGTGCTCGTCACGCTGTTCGCCGTGGTCGTCGGCGCACTGACCTGGTCGGCCCCCGCCCAGGCCCACGGCACCGTCGTCGACCCCGCCTCCCGCGCGTACCGGTGCTGGAAGACGTGGGGCAGCAATCACACCAACCCGGCCATGCAGACCGAAGACCCCATGTGCTGGCAGGCCTTCCAGGCCAATGCCGACACCATGTGGAACTGGATGAGCGCGCTCCGGGACGGCCTCGGCGGCCAGTTCCAGGCGCGGACCCCCGACGGGACGCTCTGCAGCAACAACCTCTCCAGGAACGCCAGCCTGGACAAGCCCGGGCCGTGGAAGACCACCAGCGTCGGCAACAACTTCTCGGTCCACCTGTACGACCAGGCGTCCCACGGTGCCGACTACTTCAAGGTCTACGTGAGCAAGCAGGGCTTCGACCCCAAGACCCAGACCCTGGGCTGGGGCAACCTGGACTTCATCACGCAGACCGGCCGCTACGCGCCGGCGCAGGACATCACGTTCCCCGTCCAGACCTCCGGCTACAGCGGACACCACATCCTGTTCGTGATCTGGCAGGCCTCGCACCTCGACCAGGCCTACATGTGGTGCAGCGACGTGAACTTCGGCTGAGCCGGGGAGCGCCGCGCACGGCACCGGTTTGCGCCGGGCGGCCGGTAACCCGCCGCCCGGCCCACCGCGTTCCGTCGGGGCAGGGGACCCATGCGGTCGCCCTCCCCCGACGGGGCTTGCCGCGCCGACCGGATCCGCCCGTCAGCGGCCGAGCCCGTCCTTGTGTGCGGACCGGCCGGCCGACCGGGAGGGGTGGAGCCGCGGCAGCCGGACTCCGGCACCACGGGTGATGCGGAACAGCACATTCGGACGCAGCGGTCCTTCCGGTACGGCGGGATCGTCGAAGTCGTCGGCCGGGTCCCGGGTCATGCCGATCCTTCGCATCACGGCCTGCGAACGGAGGTTGGCGGCCGTTGTCACCGCGAGGATCTCCGGAAGCCCGAGCGTGTCGAATCCGTGAGCCAGGACTGCCAGCGCGGCCTCGGTGGCGTAGCCCCGGCCCCAGGCCGAGCGGGCGAGCCGCCAGCCGATCTCCACTCCGCTGAACGGCATGCCGTCATCCACCCGGTCCAGGCCCGCGAAGCCGATGAACTCGCCCGCGTCCCGCACCTCGACCGCCCACCATCCGTAGCCTCGCTGGTCGAACTCGGTTCGGAACCGCGCCACGGAGGCATCGCTCTGTTCACGGGTGAGCAGGTCACCCAAGTGCTCCCGGACCTCGGGATCGGCGTTCATCGCCGCCCACGGTCCGAGGTCGGAGTCACGCCATCGACGGAGGACGAGGCGATCGGTACGCAGTTCGGTCATGCCGCCCAGCCAACGTGAGTTCGTCCCTCCGGGCAATCCCGACGACCCGGGGCGCAACGACTTCCGGGGAATGTGCGATCAGATCCGATATACCATCACATGCCATACCTGAAAAGGGAGTTGCTGACACTCGCCGTTTCCACACCCGTTACCTCAGGTCAACCCGCCATTTTGTCGAAGAGGGTGGGGAGCCACTAGACCAGCAAGATCATTCCCCTTCGGTCCGCACCTGGCTAGCGTCCTTCGCAATCACTGATCCGTGCAGCTCGGGGGCCTGTGGCACGGGGTCCCGGGGCGCGAAGGAGGGAGTCAGGCATGGCTTTGAACGCACAGGGCTTCGCGATCATCGATACACCGGAACTGGACGAGTACACCCTCTCCCAGTTCGAGAACCTCCCGCTCGACCCGTACACGGGCTCACAGCAGCGCTACCGCCGCTTCTCGCAGTTCCGGCTGGTCCACGACGGCGAGTGGAAGCTGGAGCTCCTGCCGCACCGTCACTTCGCCCAGCCCCGCCAGTACAACGACCTGGTCGGCGGCCAACTGCGCACCCTGGAACCGCTGACGGTGGACCCCACGCCGCTGATCGCGGCCGGTGCCGAGGCCCTGGAGCTGGACAAGGGCACCGTCTGGCAGCTGAACGTGCACCAGTGCCGGGTCGTGTCCACCCCCGAGGTGGAGGGCGTGGCGGCCCCCGAGGGCCCGCACCGCGACGGCCACCACTACGGCATCGTCGCCGTGACCCGGCGGCACAACATATCCGGCGGCGAGACGCAGTTGATGCCGCTCGGCGGTGGTGAGCCGTTCTTCACCACCACCCTCCAGGACGGCCAGGCGATCTGTTTCGACGACCGGTCGATGTTCCATCACGTGACCGACATCGAGCACCTCAGCGAGGAGGGCGGCCACCGCGACGTGTGGCTGGTCGCGGTGAACCCGTGGGAGCACCGGCGCTACGGCGAGGAGTACGAGGCCGAGGTCCTCGCGAGCAACAGCGAGGCGTGAGATCCGTGACCCACACCGTTCTCGACAGCCCGCCCGCCGCCGCTTCGGGCCCGGCTGCCGTCTATGACCGCATCGGCGTAGGCTACTCCGCCGTCCGCCGCCCCGACCCGCGCTGGGCAGCGCTGATCCGCGGGTCCCTGGGAGAGGCGCGTACGGTCCTGAACCTGGGAGCCGGTTCAGGCGCGTACGAGCCGGAGGACCTGCAGGTGATCGCGGTCGAGCCCTCACGGGAGATGCGCGCCCAGCGGGGCGCGGGCAGCGCCCCCTGCCTGGCGGGCCGCGCGGAGAACCTGCCCTTCGACGACCGGGCCTTCGACGCGGCCATGGCCGTGCTGACCGTGCACCACTGGTCGGACCTGGAGGCCGGGATCGGGGAACTCCTGCGCGTGGCCGACCGGTTCACCGTCGTCACCTACGACATGGACGTCCAGGCCGACTTCTGGTTCACCCGGGACTACGTACCGGAGATCGCCGACGCCGAGCGCACCCGGGTCCCGTCGCTGGAGCGGCTCACCACGCTGCTCGGCCCGTGCGAGGTCGTGGAACTGCCCGTCTGGCACGACTTCACCGACGGTTTCATGACCGCCTTCTGGCGCCGGCCGGAGGCCTACCTGGAGCCGGCCGTCCGGCGGGCCTGCTCGGCGTTCGCGCTGACCGACCCGGCGGCCGTCGAACGCGGCGTGTCCCGGCTGCGTGCCGACCTCGACTCGGGCGCGTGGCACCGCCGTTACGCCGACCTGCTGGAGCGCGACCACATCGACGCCGGGTTCCGGCTGCTGACGGGGACCACGCGCAACGCCGCGACCGGGGCGGAGGCCGCGTCGTGAGCCGCCTCGCACAGACCTCCCGGACCGCCGCTCACTGGGACTACGACCGCCTGGTCGACATCGCGGGCCGGCACGGCACTCCGGTACAGGTGCTGGACGCCGGCCGGCTGGACGGCGCGGCCCGCGAACTGCTCGCGGCCCTGGACTCGTTGAGCAGGCCCACGCGGGTCTACTACTCGGTGAAGACCAACTACCTGCCCTACCTGTGCCGGCGGCTCGCCGGTCACGGCATGGGCGCCGACGTGGTCTCCGGTTACGAGCTGGACGCCGCGCTGGCCGCCGGATTCCCGCCGCAGGCCATCGTGTTCAACGGCCCGGTGAAGACCGAGGAAGAGCTGGCGGCGGCCGTACGGCACGGCGTACGGGTCAACATCGACGGCGAGCAGGAGATCGAGACGCTCCAGCGGCTGGCCGCGGCGACCGGGCGGACGATCGAGGTCGGCATCCGGATCTCCCCCGGGCTGCCGCTGTCGACGTCGCCGGACCCGTCGTACCGGGCACTGGCCGAACGGGCCGCCCGCCGCAACCGCTTCGGCTGGCCGGCCGGCTCCGCGCAGCTCGCCGGTCTCGTCGAGCGGATCACGGCCTGCCCGAACCTGTCGCTGACAGCGGTGCATGCCCACCTCAGCAGCCAGATCGTGCACCGGGAGCTGATGGTGGCCGCGCTGGAGCCGATCCTGCGGGAGGCCGCGGCCCTGCACCGCACGGTCGGACTGCGCGAGGTCAACATCGGCGGCGGCTTCGGCGTCCCGGGCATCCGCCGTCCCCGCACCGGCCCGCTCACGGCACTGTGGGGACAGCAGGGCGGCACCCCGTTGCCGGATCCCGAGCCCGTGCTGGACGTGCCCGGGCTGCTGGCCGACGTGGACGAGCGGCTGCGGGAGGCGGGGCTGGCCGACGTCGTCCTGGCGCTGGAGCCGGGGCGCTGGCTGGTCTCCGACGCGATGGCGATGGTGACCCGGGTGATGTCGCGCAAGGAACTGCCGGACGCCCGCTGGCTGATCCTGGACGGCGGCAACAACGTCGCTCCCTGGACGGGCAGCGGCGAGGTGCACCGCCTGGTGCCCCTCGGCCGTGACTACGCGCCGGCGACCGCAGCGTGGTCGGTGGCCGGACCGTTGTGCTACGAGAACGACATCCACGCCACCGCCGTCGACCTGCCCGAGGACGTACGGGTCGGGGACCTGCTGTGCCTGCACGACACGGGCGCCTACTCGCTCGGCCGGAGCAACAACTTCATCCGGACCAGGGCCGCCGTGGTGGCGCTCGACGGGGACCGGGAGGAACTGGTCTGGCGGGCGGAGACGGGAGCCGATGTGTTCCGGCTGGCCGATCCGGGTCTCCGACCGTCCGAGTCGTCGTGATGCTCAGGGGTTACGCGGAGCTGCTGAGGCTCCCCGGCGCGAGTGCGGCGGCGGTGCCCGCCGCGCTCGCGCGCCTGGCCGGCACGATGGTGCCGCTCGCCCTGCTGCTGGCGCTGGTCCAGTCGGACCGGTCCGTGGCGGTGGCGGGTGGTGCCGGAGCGGTGTACGCCCTCGGCAGCGCCGTGGGCGGCCCGTTCATCGGCCGGCTGATGGACCGGCGCGGGCCGGCGCCGGTCTTGCGGATCACCGGGCCGCTGTCCGGTGCCCTGCTGGTCGCCGCCGCGCTGGGGGCGCCCCGCGCGCCCGTCGGTGTCCTGTTCGCCGTGGCCTGCTGCGCGGGCCTGGCCACGGCTCCGGTGGGTGCGTCGGCGCGGGCGATGTGGCAGGACCTCACCGACGACGAGGATCTGCGCAAGCGGGCCTACACGTTCGAGTCGACCCTCAGTGAACTGCTGTTCGTGCTGGGGCCGTCGGTGGTCAGCGCGCTCGGCTGGCTCCTCGGGGCCCGCGTCGTGCTGCCGGCCACCGCCGTGCTGCTGGGGGCCGGAGCGGTGGGCTACGGGCAGGCGGGCATCGTGCGCCGGCGCGCTCCCGTGCCCCGCCGCGCGCCGGGCCGGGACACCCGGCGCGGTGCCGCCGCGCTGTCGGTGCTCGCCGCGATCGCCCTCACCGCGGCCCTGTCCAGCGCGCTGGCGGTGGCCGTCACGGCGGCGCTGCGCGCTCAGGGATCCGCGCCCGAACTGGCCGGGTCGCTGGTCGCGTTGCAGTCCGCGGGCAGCGTCGTGGGCGGTCTGCTCTACGGCGCCCGGACCCGCGGCGGCAGCACCTTCCGCCGGTACGTACGGCTCCTGGTGGCCCTGACCCTCGCGCTGGCCGTGCTGCCGTCGGCCGCACTGGCCCACCGCGCGGGCCTGCCGGCGGCCTGGACGCTCGTCCTGCTGGGCACACTGCTGGCGCTGAGCGGGCTGCCCATGGCCCCCACCGGCGCCGAGGAGTTCCAGCTGATCGGCGACATGACGGCCCGTCACCGGATGACGGAGGCGTTCGCCGGCGTCGGCAGTTTCATCGCCGTGGGCGGTGCGCTGGGCTCCGCGCTCACCGGTGCGGTCGCCGACGGCGCCGGCCCCGTCGCGGCCCTCGGCCTGCCCGCCGCGTGTACCTCGGCCGCCCTGCTCCTCACCCTGGCCGCCCGGCGGCCGATCGCCGCGGCCGTCGCCGCGGCCCGTGACGAAGACCGCGTCCGCTGCGCGACGCCCGAACCCGAAAGGCACAGCCATGAGCACTGAACCCGGCGTCCTCGCCGTCGTCGAGAGCCAGTTGTCGAACTTCGGCCTGACCCCCCTGCGGGCCGCCCACGAACTGGGCTTCCACACCGTCCTAGTGAGCAACGACCCGGACCGCTACCGCGTGGTCAGCCTGGCCGAGGAGGTGTACGCCAAGCACCTCGACGAGGTCGTCACCACGGACACCAACTCCGTCGACGCGGTCGCCGCCGCGCTCGCCCCGTTCCACGCGGCGGGCCGGCTGCGCGGGGTGATGACCGTCACCGACTACAACATCCCGATCGTCGCCGAGGTCGCCGCCCGCTTCGGTCTGCCGGGGCTGTCCCCCGAGGCGGCCCGCAACTGCCGGGACAAGCTGCTGATGCGCGACGCGTGCCGGGCGGCCGGCGTCGCGGTGCCGGACTACCACCAGGCGACCGGGGAGGCCGACGCGCTGGAGGCGGCCGGCCGCTTCGGCTACCCGTGCGTGGTCAAGCCGATGACGGAGTCCGCGAGCATCGGCGTCACCCTGTGCCGCACGCCCGCCGAGGTGGTGGCGGCCTACCGCGACCTGACCGCGAGCCCCACCGACTTCCGCGGCCAGCCGCGCCGCCCGGGCGTACTGGTCGAGGAGTACCTGATCGGCTTCGAGGTCAGCGTGGAGTCGGTCCTCGTCGACGGCGAGCGGCACATCCTCGGCGTCACCGACAAGGCACTCGGCCCCCACCCCCACTTCGTGGAGATGGGCGACACCTTCCCCTCGATGCTGTCCGAGCCGGTCCGCCGAAGCTGCGCCGACCTGGCCCGGCGCGCCCTGGACGCCGTCGGCCACGACTTCGGGGCCGCCCATGTCGAGGTGAAGGTGACCGCCGGGGGACCGCGGATCGTGGAGGTCAACGGGCGCATGCCCGGCGCCGAGATCACCCAGCTGATACGCGAGGCGACGGGCCTCTACCTGCAGCGGGAGGTCGTCCGGCTGCACGCCGGGCAGGCCGCCGACCTCACCCGCACGCGCGAGGGCGCCGCCGCCTCCCGGTACCTGGCCGCGCACCGCACCGGCGTCCTCGCCCGCGTCGAGGGCGTGGACCTGGCACGCCGCGTCCCGGGCGTGGCGGAGGTGGACCTGGAGGTCCGCCCCGGGGACCGGGTGCGGCCCGCCGAGTCCAACCTGGACCTGCTCGGGTACGTCGTCGCCGTGGGCGACACCACCGGCGACGCGGTACGCCGCGCCGAGTCCGCGCTCGGCCAGCTCACCCCCGTCTTCGCGGCCGACGGGGACGAGCGGTGACAGCCGCCGCGGCAAAGGACACGTCCGCGTGGGAGGTGGCCGTGCACCGGGACCTGGCGGAAGTCGACACGGAGCGCTGGGACGCGCTGTTCGGGCCGCGGGGCTTCTACTCGACGTCCCCCTGGCTGCGGCACGCCCAGGCGACCGCGGCCAGTCCCCCGTACTACCTCACGGCCGTGCGGGACGGCGAGCCGCTGGCGGCTCTGCCCGCCTACCCGCTCGAGGCAGGCACACCGTATGTCTTCTGCGCTCCCGGACGGGTGGTCACCTCCATCCACGAGCGACTGACCGGGCGCGGCGCCGACTGGACCGACGCGCTCATGCCCGCGCTGGCCTGCGGCGGCCGCAACCCGTCGCACACCAAGGCGGGCGTGCGCCCCGGCCTGCCGCCCGAGGAGCAGCGCGCGCTGCTCGGCGGGCTGGTCGCGACGGCGGAGGACGAGGCGTGGCGGGCCGGCCTCAACGCGGTCTCGTTCCTGTACGTCGACGAGGACGACACCCCGCTGCGCGAGGTTCTGGAGTCCGGGCGGTACACCGCCCTGCCCGGGCAGACCGCATACTCCCTCGAGGTGCCGGCCGACGGGGACTTCGGCACGTACCTCGCCCGGTTCCCCTCCCGGCGCCGGGGCAAGATCCGCAAGGAGGTCCGGGTGCTGGCAGAGGCCGGCGTCACCTACCGGACCCGGCCCCTCACCGGGGAACTCATCGAACGGATCGCCCCGCTGGAGACGGCCCTGTACGCCAAACACGGCACACCCGCGAACGCGGCGGCCTTCCTCGCGGTACTGCGCAGCGTGGCCGCCCACGCCGGTGCGGCGGCCCGGGTCACCACCGCCCACCTGGACGGCGAACTGGCGGGTTTCGTGCTGACCTTCACCCACGACGGGCAGCTGTACGCCCGTCAGGGCGGCTTCGACTACGCGGTGAAGGGACGGCTGCCGCTGTACTTCGGACTCGTCTACTACGAGCTGCTGCGCCTGGCCATGGCCGAGGGCCTGACCCACATCCACTACTCCACCGGCTCGGACACGGTGAAGCTCTCCCGGGGCTGCGCTCCGGTCCGCCAGTTCGCGTACGTCAAGGCACGCCGGGAGGACCTCACGCGACGGCTGGCGGAGCTGGCCGTCTGAGAGCTTCCCGGCCGGCCCTTGCCGGTCCGTCGTCCGGAACGGCGTACCACTCGGTGTGCCCGGCGGCCGCCCGGCCGAGGCGCCACGTGCCCGCGTGCTCCCCGCGAGCGCGCGGGCACCGGACGGCACGGGCAGGCAGAGGGCGGACCCGGCATCGACGACCCGGGACGGCGGCGCGAGATGCTCCCGCGCGCACGCGACGGCACTTCGGACCCGTCCGCGGGCCGGGCGCCGAGGTCGGCGGCGTCACCGCTCACGACGATCGCCGTGCCGAACCGGCGCAGCCGTCCGTCTCATAGGCTCGGCAGGACATCACGCAGCACCCGTCCGCGGAGGAGCCTCTTCATGACCCGCTACTGTGTCGAGCCGGACCGGCACGAGTTGATCGCCGCCTGGGGAACGGGTGAAGGCGACCTGGCGGCCTGCGTCGCCACCCTGCCGGCCGGCGCCGACCTCGGCAGTCTCCTCGCTCTGGCCCGGGCGCTCACCCAGCTCTCCAGCGCGGCATGGCGCACCTACACGCATCCCGCCAGTGCCGCCGACTCCTTGGAACCCGACAGCGAGGGCTGGCGCCGCGAGGAGGAGCGCAGGGGATTCGGCAGGGTTGTCGAGGCCATCACCCGACCGAACCTGCCGAGCGGCGGCAGCATGGTCGTCTCCTACAGCGGCCTCCTCGAATCCGCCCACCGGGTCGGGCGGGCGCTGCACGGCCTCGGCGACCCGCACCTCGTGCAGGCCATCGCCGCCGAAGCCGCCGCGGAACTCGCGGCCGTGGAGAGCGCCGAACTCGGTGACCTCGGCGGCCGTGCCCAACAGGCCGTCCTGCTCAGCCGTGAGGACGCCTCTCCCGTCCAGGTCGCCGCCGCCGACGACCTCCTGCGGCGGGATCCCTTCGGCCCCGGCGAACTCTTCATCGGCATCGATCCGACCGCGGCCGCCGTCGCGGCGGCCCACTGGCTCGCCGCCGCGGCCGACGTGGCCTCGCAGGCATCCGGGCTCGATCCCGCCCAGGTGGTCCTCGAGGCCGGCAACATCGAGGCCCTCCCCCACGAGACGCCCACCCTCGTCCTCGGCCTCATCAACGACGGCGTCGCCCCGCACGACGCCGTCACCAGCCTTGTCCGCCACGCCATGCACGTGACCGACGGTGTGCTGCCCGACCCGACGGCACTGCGGGAACAACTCGAGGACCTGGCGGAAACGCTCGCCGAGTACACCGGCGACGACGAACCCGACCTCGGCGATCTCGCTCTGCGCCTGACCCCTCTCGACCCCAAGCGTCCCGCACGGGATCTCCTCGAAGACCTCCTCACGGGCATCCACGGCTGCTGGCTCCTCCACAGCGAGTACGACGACCTCGGCCACGGCGAGGAACACGACGAGGAGACCGGCGCCGCCGGTGTGGAGGAATGGGACGACGAACAGGCCGAACACCACCAGAACCGCAGCCGCGAACGCTTCGCCCAGCTCGTCCGGGACACCGCCGCCCACCACCGCGACCGGCTCGTCTGACCCCGCCCGCCGACCCCCGTGGCCGGCACCCGCCGAGCGCGACGCCCCGGGCAGCCACGGCGGCGGGCCGGGCCCGCGCCGAAGGCCGGGGAACCACTCGCCGGGCCTCGGACCGTCACCGGCTTCGGCCTCGCGGTGGCAGACGGGGCTGCCCCGTCGCCCACCACACGGATGCCGGGCCACGGAGGACGGCGGCCGGCCCTCGCCCTGCCGGCCAGGTGCCGTCCGCGCCCAGGGTGCACGGGCCGAACGGCCGTCGCCGCCTCGGAGACCTCACATCAGCACTGCGAGCGTCCCCCGGCCTCCCCCCTTCCGGCGGGTCTCGACCGCCTCCGCGATCCGCTCGAAGGGCAGGGACGTGGTGCGCAGGGCGAGCCGTCCGCCGGCCAGGTCGCGGAGCAGCCGGTCGAACACCTCGGCAGGGACATGGCGGCGGACCATGTTCATCGGCAGCAGGGCGATGTCCCGGGCCATCAGGGCGGGCAGGTCGACGCGGAGGGTGGTGCCGGCCACGTAGCCGATCAGGACGGCCCGCCCTCCGGGCCGCATGGCCCCGAGGAAGTCCTGGACGGTGTTCCCGCCGACGGTGTCGAGCAGGACGTCCGCCTCTCCCTTTCCCGCGGCCGCTCCGGGGGTCGGACGGACCAGGATCTCGTGCGCGGCGTCGGGGACGGCACCGGCCGCGCCTTCGTCGCGGACCACCGCGACGACGTGGGCGCCGGCTCGCGCGGCCAACTGCACGCAGAGAGAGCCGACGGCACCGGCGGCGCCGGTCACCAGCACCCGCTCCCCCTTCTCGACCCGGCCCACCGCCTCCACCGCGGCCCACGCGGTGGTCGTCGGCGAGTAACAGGTGGCGGCGAGCGCGGCGTCCACTTCCCGGGGGATCCCACGGACCGCACCGACCGGGACCGCGACGCGCTCGCCCCAGGTGCCGTCCCGCTCCAGCCCGATGCCGCCGCCACGCACCAGCACCCGGCGGCCGAGCAGTCCGGCGCCGCCCTCGACGACGGTGCCGGCTCCTGCCGTGCCGGGGGTGAACGGCAGTCGGGGCCGGTGCGCGAAGGTACCGGTCATGACGGTGAGGTCGAGATGGGTGACGGCGGCGGCCTCGACCTCCACGATCACCTCGCCGTCCCGCGGCAGTGCGGGATCCGCGATCTCCTCGGGGTGGGGTGCGGTGTTCCAGGTGTGCAGACGAGCGGCAAGCATGACGTACTCCGAGGGTCGATCGTGTACGGGGTGTCGTCCCAGGGGAGCACCGCGACGACACCAAGGGCCACTACCCGCACGAACCGAATATGCCCGCGTCTGCAAGCACCCCGGCGGGCACGGTGCGGGACTCGTCGGGGAGGGGGCGGCCCGGCACGGACAGCGGACGCGCCGAGGTGTGCGTCGCCCGCGGCGCGTCGTTGTGAGGATGCCGTGGTGACCGAATGGCGACCTGTCGCCGCGTCCCCGCCCTCTCTACTCTCCCGTATCCATGACCACAGGACACCAGGGAACGACCCGCAGACGGTTCCTCGCGGGTGCCGGAGGCACGGTGGGCGCCCTCGCCCTGTCCGCGGGTACGGCCAGGGCCGCTGCCGCCGCCCCCACCGGCAGGCACGTCGCCGTCCTCGGCGGCGGCGTCGCCGGACTGAGCGCCGCCCACGAACTCGCCGAACGCGGCTACACCGTCACCGTCTACGAGTACTACGACGTGCTCGGCGGCAAGGCGCGGTCGATGGACGTACCGGGAACCGGCACCGGCGGCCGCAGGCCCCTGCCCGGCGAACACGGCTTCCGCTTCTTCCCGGGCTTCTACCGCAACCTTCCGGACAGCATGCGCCGCATCCCCTTCCCCGGCAACGCCGACGGCGTCCACGGCAACCTCCGCAACGGCACCGAGGCGCTCTTCGCCCGGGAGGGCGGCCGCCCGGACCTGCACTTCCCCCTGCGGCGGGTGACCACCCCGCCCGCGCCCGGCGACATCACCCCGTCGTGGATCCGCGACCAGATCCTCTCCGTCCTGGACCTGGGGAGCCGGCTGTCCGCGCCCGAAGAAGCCTACCCCGCCGCCCCAGTCTTCTTCCCCCTCCCCCCCTCCGGCGTTGGTCGCTGGGAAGAGCGGTAGAAGGAACC
>NZ_JBVJOT010000054.1:7245-58947 GCF_055583025.1 Streptomyces sp. NPDC104831 | reverse complement strand
CCGTTACGACAAACGCGGGTACGTCTTCCTCGGCACCGCCACAGCAGCAGCCCTGGTCATCTGGCTGCGAACTTGATCGCCCGGACAAGTCCTAGCCGAGGACCTCCGCCGGCCCTGGGAACGCCGCGCCGAACCCCGCCGCCTGACCCCCGCCCGCGTCCGGCGCGGGTTTCGCAACCTCCGCGCCGCGACCGCGAGGCCGGCGGCCGCCCCAAAACCCACACGACCGGGCCCTGGACGACCTCCCGGCTCGAAGAACAAGCAGCGGGCCCCACGTCACGACGTCGGCAAGACGGCCAGACGCGCCGAATCGATCAAGGAACATCAAGCCCGACGACCATAAACGCCCAGCTGAGGCAGCGCAAGGCGGTTCTGGGACGTGGGCCGGGGCCTAGATTGGTGTTCTGGGCAGGTACGTCTCGATGACCCGAAAGCGGGTTGGAGGGAGACCATGCGGTGTCCGGGGGCCGGGGAGTGGGCTGACTGTGCAAACAGGGCGCCAAGACGCGCAAGGAGGCGGGCGAGGGGGAAGGGGTGATATTCGCGATGCCGGTCAGGGGAAGGGGTCTGTTGGTTTCGGGAGCATAGGCGGGACAGAGCACGGTCGGGTGGTGGGCTCCGGCCCCGGCGCGAACTCACCCAGAAGAAGCTCCGCCGCGGTGTCTACCGCTCCGTCCAGGCCCTTTCGGCTGGGTAAGTGGCGAGACACCCCACCCATGTGAGGGAGATGCCCAGTTCACGGCCTTCTGCAACACCCTTTAGCCGGTACGGACGCCGCCCTGCCGGGCGTCCCGCCGCCCGAGACCAGAAACCGCGTCGCCCCGCGCCGCAACACAGCCGGGTTCCGAAAGGATCAGAAAGCCATACATGGATCGTCCGGCAAGCGGCGGCAATGCGGCGACGGATCGCTGATTTCCAAAACCGGGGATCCGCTGCATACTTTGTCCCCTCGCTGACCGACCGTCGGAACGGCAGCACACCGCACGACGCCCGTGATCGACAGGACTACCGCTCCCGGATGTCGGCGGGTACCGCACTGGGCGCGGATCAGTCCTGACTGTGTTACCGCGCTTATTCAGGCCATCTTTGTCATCCGTCGCGATCAGCGATCACCCGCCGGAGCGTAGATCGGAAATGCTCGGTGCGATCTTGCAAATAGGAAGCATCCTTGCTGGTCGGCGCACTGGCGGCAGTGAGAGGCAGGAGATGATCGTTGCTGAAAATTCCTCGCGGAGATGTAACCGGGCGTGCCGGACGATCATATGCCGGCGCGCCTGTTGGTGTTGACCGAGGTGCCGACGCGTGCCAGCCTGCTTTCCGTCGTGTTGTCAGATCGCACTCAAGGCCGCAGAGAAGGGGGCAGTCGAGATGGGTGATCAGTTACTGCAGAAGGAACCCGCTTTCTTCCCGTTCGTCAGTGCGGAGATCTTCTTCGAGGCCGAGTCCGACGTCGAGGAAATCGATTTCGGAGACGCGCTCGACTCCGAGCTCGATGAAATGCTGCAGATCAGCGATTCGGAATGATTTGACGCCAGGAGGAGGATCACCGTCCGCTTCCTGGCGTCCCGCCTCCTCTCTGACGGGAATATCTTCTCGATGGAGTTCAAGCGCAACTCATTCCATGACACCATGACCGGCCTGGGCCGCGGCAGCCACCCGGAGTGCGATGCCGACATTTTCTCCCGGGCCTGCGTGGAATCCTTCGAGTCGTGCACATGGGCAGAGTTCGGCTATAGATTCACCCAGGTGTTCGAGCCTTCCGTGCTCTACGAGATTGCCCTGCTGGAAGGCGCCCCCTACGCCTCGCTCGCCGGCCTGGAAGACCGCGGCACCGAAGCTCTGGCCAGACTCGGCGGAATGCTCGACCAAGGTCCCGAACTCACTGTGGTCGAGCTGGTGAACGTAGCGTCCGCCTTGATCAGTATCTCGCGCTTCGAACTCGTACGGAACGTGCTCGCCATCCTTTCCAGGCGCAGTACAACGCCTCGAGAGGAATTCGAGATCGGATGGCTGGAGTTCGTCGTATCCAACCGGTGTGAAGGCGGCGCCGAATCCCCGGCCGCTTTCGAGCGGATGCGCCGGGCCGTCGACACGCGTGCGGTTCCGGTGAGCCGGATGCTGGACGCCTGCACCCAGGCCGTCGTGTGGTACGTCAAGCGCCGGGAGTTGCCGACCGCGGCCTTCGCGCGATGGCTGCGGCTCGGAATTTCGCTCAGCGGAACTCCGGAACTGATCGAACCCGGCGCTCTGTCGTCGTGGTACCGCGGTGTCGCCATGGTTCCCGCGGCGAGCGGGGACGCTGTGGCCACCCGCCGTGCGATGGACCGAGCCCGAGAGGCGGCCGCTGTACGCAGCGGAGGCGAGGCCCGGGCCACCGACCTGAATATGATCAAGACGTACTACGAATCCGCCATCAAGGAGTACCTCTATGTCCAGCGGGACATGGACGCGGCTGAGGAGGCAGGCAGGTCACTCATCGCGTTGGACCCCGTCTGGTCGGTCAGCTACGGAGAACTCGCGGAAGTCTATCTGCGGTCGAAACGAACAGAGGAAGCCGCTCAGTTGTATGAGCAGGCGGCCACGGCCGGGCCTCCGTACGTCGCGCACCATCTCCTGAAAGCGGCGATGTGCCGCGACCGGTGCGGAGACCACTCGCGCGCCATGGCGCATTTCGAGGAGCTGGCAGGCTTTGTCCCGCGCAGCCGACGGGTCATGTCGGCGGGCCTCGATCTGGCCCGCCGTCTCTCGCACCCTTCGGCGACGGCGTTCGAGCGCGGCCTACGGGAGATAGAGACCCATGCAGCCGATTGACGCGCCCGCGTTCCGCCACGATCCGCGGAAGGCGGTGCTCGAGTTGCGGACACCCACCGTCAACGCGTTCCACTTCGACCGCGAGCCGGTGGTGTGCGGTCACCACCGCTGCACACATCTGCGCGCGGACGGACAGCGGGTCGCCGTGCCGGTCTGTGCCACACCGGTCGCGGTATCCGGCCTGGGCGCTGTCTTCGCCACCTACGACGGGCGCGTCCGGCTCTGGGACAGCAGCCTGGAAAAACTTTACTGGGAGCGCCGGCTCGACCACGCGGTGTACGCCTCCCCGGTGGCCGACCCGGCTCGGCGGGCTGTCGTCCTCGCCACGACCAGCGGCCTCGTCCGGTCTTTCGATCTGCGCGGCCGGCCGCGCTGGACGGCTGAGGCGGGCGGGCCGGTGTACGCCACACCCACGCTGCTGCCCGACGCGGACATGCTCGTGATCGCGGCATTTGGCGGCCGGTGCGTCGGACTGCGGCTCGACACGGGTGCACAGGTGTTCGCCCGGGAGCTGCCGCGCCCGTGGCACGCCCGGTGGGGCGGCACGGCCGCCGATCGGGACCCGTACGCGAGCCCGGTGACACTCGACACCGGAGACGTGGCCGTCGGATGTGCCGAGCACGTGGTGTGCCTGGCCCCGGACGGGACGCGGCGCTGGTGCCGGGACCTGGGTAGCTCCGTCCGGGCGTCGCCGGTGGCCGTCCACTCCGAAAGCGCGGTCGCCGTGACGACCGTGGACGGCCGTTGCACCTTCCTGGACAGCCGCACCGGTGAGGAGCGGGGCGCCGTGGCGCTCGGCGGCAAGGTGGTGGGGAGCCCTGCGCTGTCCGGCACCGTCCTGGCCGCCGGGACTCAGGACGGCACCGGCTTCGGGATCGACGTGTGCACGCACGAGGTGCGCTGGCGGGTACCGGGCGCCGCGCCGCGCGATCACTCCTCGTACACCGTCACCCCGAGCGGTGGCTTCGCGGTGACGACGGCACGGGGCAACGTCCTGGGCCTCGGCCGGGACGACGGCCGGTTCCTGTGGGAGACCAGCCAGCTCCTCGGCCTCGCCGAGCACGACCCCGCGCTCGATGTCACGCCGATCGTGGCATCCGACGGAAACATGTACTGCGGGTCCTACTCCGGGATGGCCTACCGCTTCCGGTTCCGTCCGCGGCAGGACTCGCCATGACAGCCGCCACGCGCACCGAGGACAACAACCCGGTCGGCGCGGCCCTGGTCCGCACGGCGACCCGGTACCGCCGACTGGCCGCGCGGGACCGGCTCGCGGACGCCGAGGTGGAGGAGCTCGCGCTGCTGTCCGCGAACGCCGCCCACCTGCTCGCGTACGCCGAGGGAAACCAACGCCACCTCGGCCCCGCGCGCCCACTGCGGTCCGGCTGGCAGCGGCTGCTCGCCGACCCGGAAACCGACGCGGCACTGCTGGCCTTGCTGGAGAGCTCGGTGTGCGCCGGGGAAACCGCCGAGCGGACCCGGTGCGAGTTGCTGAGCCGGCTGCGCGAGCGGGCCGGCACCCGGAGGAGCCCGACGGCCGCGGAGATCGCCGCCGGATACCAGCGGGCGCGAGAGGCCCTCGACCGCGTGGACGAGGCGCAAGCGTCTTGGCTGGAGCGCCTCGGACTGCGCACCCGCGGGGCCGCACCCGCCGCCGTGTTCTCGCGGGTGGTGCGCGCGACGGCAGCGCCCACCACCCGCGAGAAGCTGGTGCGCGCCTGGGAAGCGCTGCGGATCCGGCACACCGGCCCGGTGCTGGAGCAGCTCGACGAGGTCCTCAGGCTGCGCCGTGAGCAGGCGCGTGCGGCGGGGGCGTCGAGCGTGGTCGAACGCACCCTGGAACGGTCGGCGGTGGACGAGGCGCGGGCCGCGGAGTTCATCGACGAGTACCTGGTACGCGCGGCGGACAGCACCAGACGTCTCGCGGCGCGCATCCGGGAGACGGCCGGCGCGACAGACCATCCGCTTGCTCACTTCAACACCTACGCGCGCACGGTGGCCGGCGGTGCCGCGCTGCCCGCCCTCCCGCTCGACGGCTGCCTGGACTACCTGACCGCTGTGACCCGAGACGTCCTCGGCATAGCGCTCACGCCGCCGGCTTCCGACCGCCGGGCCGAGCACATCGTCCTCGGAACCGCCGGCGGACGGGCCATCGGCGTCGTCTTCTTCGACCTGATGGAAACACCTCACCGCGACTCCGGCGACCGGACGGCGACCGCGCCCGTCGCCGCCCCGGCCGGGGCCGAGCGGGCCGAGGAACGGCCGGCAACGCTGCCCGAAGCGCGCGTGCTGTGCCGCTACCACTACGACGCCTCCGGCAGGCCGGTGGTCACCTTCGCGAGCCTGCACAGCATGCTGCACGAGTTCGGGCACGCGGTGAACCACTGGCTGCTGCGGCGGCACACCCCCAGCGACACCGGACTGGACTACCTGCCGATCGAGCGCATCGAGGACCTGAGCACCTGGTTCGAGAAATGGGCCTACCACCCGCGGCTCGCCGAACACCTCGGTCTCACCTCCGAGGACGCCGCCGGGCTCGACATCTGCGCCCGCATCAAGCGGCTGGAGTTCCGCAGCGCGAACCTCGACCGGGCGGTCGTCGCCGCGCTCGACTTCGACGTCCACCGGCGGGACTCCGGCGGTTACTCCGACTCCTTCCGCCGGCTCGACGGGCGCTTCCACCTCGGTGGCCTGTGCGGCCTCGGTACGATCGCCGGCTACCTGATGTCGCCGCTCTGCCAGGCCTACCCCGGCGCGAGCTTCACCTATGCGTGGGGAGCCGCGTTCGGTGCCCAGGCCTTCGCCCCGTGGCTGGTCACCGGCCCGGGCGGCGGCCACGCTGCGGCACGAGCGCGGGCCGACCGGATCCTCGCACCGTGCTTCGACCCGGACGCCCCCAGCGAGACGCCCGAACTCGACCCCCTGTTCCGGTTCTACGACGCGAGCGGTGAGCCATGCCTGTAGACCTGCCCGCCATTCCCGTGGGTGCGAGCCTCGCCGCGACGGATGCGGCCCTGGACGCGATGATGACACGGCTGCGCGCCCTGCTGGACCCGGACGACCTGGGCGAGGACGCCTTCGTCGAAATCTGCGCGATCTACAACAACGTCGCCTACCTCTTCCTCTATCTGGAGTCCAACGAGGCACACGTCGACTACAAGCGGCTCCTGCCCTGGCGGGACGCGTTCCACCGCGACGCCGGTACGGACGCCAAGCTGCTCGACCGGCTCCTGACACTGCGTTGCGCCGACCCGGAGGCCGAGGAGGCGCGCACCGCCTACATCGCCGGGCTTCGCGCCAAACTCACGACCGGACACGGGCACGACAATGACAGCCGGGAGCGGCTGCTCGCGGAGGCCAAGGACATCCTCGACGGAATCCGGCAGGACAGCGCCCTGCTGCTGAGGCGCCTGGGCAGCACCAGCGGAGCCGCCAACCCTAACGCCGTCTTCTACAAGCTGGCCGGCTCCACGGACAGCGCGGCGACGCGCGCCAAACTGGGTCGCGTGTGGCGCGCCACACGCGACCGCCGACTGGGCGACCTGGTCTCGGTGGTCGATCGCATGGTCGACGCGCGGCGGCGGGAGAGTCGGGAACAGGGCGCGGACTCGGTGCTGGCGGGCACGCTGCGCCGGTGCCGGGTCTCGGAGGAGACAGCCTGGCGCCTCGTCGAGCAGTACCTGACCGGCTCCCTGGAACACCAACGGGGGCTCGACTGCGAGGTCCTGGCCGCCACCGGCGCCACGGACCAGGCCATGGACCACTTCGGCCACTACGTGCGCGGCCTCCAGGCAGGCCGGGAGGTCCCGCTGCTGCCGGTGGAGGGCTGTCTGTCCTTCATCCAGCACGTGGCACTGCGCCTGTTCGGTCTGACGCTCAACGAGTCACCCGTACGGTCGACGCCCCAGGTGCGTGCCTTCGACGTCGCGCTCGACGGACGCCTCATCGGCCAAGTGAACCTCGACCTGTGGGAAACCGGCTCCCGACGCCGCACCGCCAACACCACGAAGGGAATCCGCAACCGGACGCAGTGGAAGGACATCGTGCAACTGCCGGTCGCCTATGTGTCCTGCAGGTTCCGCCGGGCCGCGGACGGTTCGAACCGCATCACCTTCCAGAACGTGCACAGCCTCTTCCACGAGTTCGGGCACGCCGTGAACCACCTGCTGATCCGCAAGCGGCTGCCCACCCGGTCCGGACTGGAGTACCTGCCGCTGGAACGGCTGGAAGATCTGAGCATGTGGTTCGAGAAGTGGGTGTACCACCCGCAGTTCGCCGACCACCTCGACCTGTCACCGGCCGAGCGGGACGGCCTGCGGCTGTGCCAGGACGTCAAAAGGCTGGAATACCGTCGCTCACACCTGGACCGCGCCGTCACCGCGGCTCTCGACTTCAGGCTGCACTGCAGTCCCGACGAGGGGATCGAGGAGGTGTTCCGGCGACTCGACGAGGAATACGGCATTGGCGCGCACTGCACGCTGGGCGACTTCCCGCCGTACTTCACCTGGCCGATGTTCCAGGCCCACCCGGGTGCCAACTTCGCCTACCTGTGGGGAGCCGGCGCCAGCGCGCAGCTGTTCGCCCCCTTCCTCGGCACGGCTATCGAGCATGCCGGCGAACCGGAGAGGGTGCGGGAGACATTCTCCCCGTGCTTCGAGTTCGACCGGCCCAGCGTCGTGCCGGACATGGCAGGCGTGTTCGCGTTCTACGAAACCCCGCCGCGCTCCGGAGCAGCACACGCACCGGCAGGGGAAGGAAAGGCAGGGTAATGCCCCCCTCAGCGAGTTATCTCCGTGCGGTGTTCCCGCCCCGGGAGAAGCTGCTCGACGCCATCCTGCGCGATTCCCTGCTGGCCGGCGGTCTGCGGCCGATGCAGATCGACGACGACGCGGCGCGGGTCCTCCAGCTGCTGACGACGCTTCACCGCCCGCGACGGGTCGTCGAGATCGGCACCTACATCGGCTACTCGGCGATCCACATCGCCCGCGGACTGCCCCCCGGCGGCCACCTGGTGAGCCTGGAGGCCGACGCCGGCCTCGCGAATCTCGCACGGGACAACCTGAAGACGGCTGGCGTAGCCGACAGGGTGGAGGTCGTGACCGGCCCTGCCGCCGACCATCTCACCGAGCTGGCCCCGGAAACCCTGGACATGGTGTTCATCGACGCGGACAAGGTCTCCTACTCCGCCTACCTCAGGCTCTGCTTTCCGCTGCTCCGCCAGGGCGGGCTGCTGGTGGCCGACGACGCGCTCCCCGACGGCGACTTCAGCAGCGAATCCCCGGACGACGGCGGGGCCGGAGCGCTCCGCGCGATCAACGCGTACAACCGGGCAGCCGCCCGCAGCCCGAGACTGCTGTCGGCCTTCATCGGCACCGGCAACGGCTTGATGGTCAGCTGCAAACTCGGTGAACAGCTCCGTGACACCTGCTGAAGGGACATCCGCCGCCGACCCGGAGGGCGCTGACATGCGGAAGACGATCGAGGTCGTCGACGACTTCTACCGTGATCCCCATGCCCGGCGCGAGCAGTTGCTCGCCCGGGGCACGGCCGCGTCCGGCGCCGCGGCGCCGGACGCCGAAGCTCGGACGCGCCTGGCCGAGCTGCTCGGGTGTACCGAGGTCGAACTGCCGGAGGTGACCGGCCGGCTCACCCACGTCGGTGCCGACGGGCAGGAGGGGGCGGCTCCGTACGCCTACGACAGCGCGTGGGCCGCTCTCGTGTACCTTGCACCGCCGGAGGCCGGTTTCCCCGGCGGCATCGGGTTCTACCGCCTCGCGGCAGCCGTCGGCGCACACCCGCGCGCACAGCGCTGGGAGGAGACCGCGTACGTGCCGTTGGCCTTCAATCGGGTGGTGCTGTTCCGCGGCGCGGTGGCCCACCGGTACACCGCCCGGGGCATCGACCGCGAACCGGTGGACGACCGGGTGGCCCAGCTGTTCCTCTTCGACGAGCCGGACGGAGGGCGGTAACGGTGTCCAGCAAGGTCATCGTCGTCGACGACTTCTACGCCCGACCCGACGCGGTCAGGGCCAAGGCGCTCAGCTCGCGTTTCGGCAGGATCGAGCCGTCCGAATACCCCGGCTTCGTCAGCCGGCTGGTCGTCGAGTCACGCTCGTTGGAGCAGGTGTTCGCCGAACTCATCGGCGCAGAGTTGAAAGTCGAGCGAGGCCGGTTCACCTGGGGCGGTTTCCGCTACATCACCGAGAAGTCCGGGCAGTCGGCGGTCGTGCACGCCGATACGGCCGTGGACTGGGCGGGGATGGTCTACCTCACGCCGGACGCCCCGATGAGCGCGGGCACCGCGTTCTTCCGCCACCGGCCGACCGGCCTGTCCTCGCCGCCGACGGACCGCGAGGCCCGCGCCCTGGGCTACGCGGACGCCAGGGAGTTCGACGACCGGGTCATCCGTCCGGACAGGGCCGACCCGTCGCGGTGGGAGCAGATAGCCCGGATCGGCCCGGTCTACAACCGGCTCATCCTGTTCCGGGGATGCCGGCACTACCACGCGCCGATGGGCGGCTTCGGCGACAGCCCGGAGACCGCGCGGCTGACCCACATGTTCTTCGTCAACGAGCTGCCGCCGGTGGGCCCGGTCGCACACGAGGTGACGGCGACATGAGGGCGTCACCGCCGAAGGCGGAACCGCTGCCCACAGCGCCGTCGAGACGCCTCGTCGACATCGCCGTGCACGCCTGCGCTCCGGGCGCCGACGTACGGGACTTCTTCTTCGTCCCCGTCGATCCCGTGGTCCTGGCCGTGCGCGGAGCGGCAGCCGTGGTACGCGACGCACTGGACAGCAGTCTTACCGCGCACACCGCGGCGGACGCGGCCCGTATCGCCGGCACGCTTCAGGCATTCGTGCTGGTCCAGCAGCCGGACACCGGACCGTGCAGACGCTGGGTCGTCGACGGGTGGCGCCTGCTGCGGGCCGGCGCCGCGGGGGCGGACCTGCGCGGCGCACCACTGCGGGGTGCCGCTCTGCAGGCCGCCCGGCTGGACTCGGCCGACCTGTCCGAGGCCGACCTCGCCGGAGCCGACCTGACCAAGGCCGACCTTTCCCGCGCGAACCTCACCGGCGCCGACTTGACGGCGGCCTGCCTGTTCAGCGCCGGCCTGCGGGAGGCGGACCTGACCGAGAGCGCGCTGTGCCGCGCCGACCTCCGCCACGCCGACCTGCGGGATTCGACGTGCGTCCGGGCCACACTGCGCGGCGCCGACCTGCTGGACGCCTTCCTCGGGAACCTCGATGTGTCGACGGCCTTCACCTCGGGCGCCGACGTCGGCCGGGCCGACTTCCTCAACGGCAGGGTGGTGCCGGAATGGTGACCCGCCCGCCCAGCCCCGCAGTCGCAGCACGGAGGTGCGCATGACGACGATCACCACCCGCAGGCCGAGCTACCGCGGCAACCTGCCGACCATCGCGGCGGATCTGGCCACCGGCTTCCGCCGCCTGTGCCTGCTGCTCGGGCAGGACGGTACCCCGGCCGGGCACGGCGGCCGGGTGCTGAGCGCCGAGGCGCTGCGCGAGATCGTCGTGATCTACTCCAACGCCTCCACGACCTTCGCCTACCTGGAAGGCAACCAGCGGTACGAGGACTACCGGCACCTGCTGGACTGGCAGGCGGCCTACTTCCACGACCGGGACCTGGCCGCCACGGCCGAAAAGGCCCTCGCGGCGGCGGGTCCGTTCCCCGACCGGGAGGACGAGAAGCTGCGGCTGAGGTGGCTGACATGGTTCGCCGGGCTTCGGCAGACGCCGGAGCCGGTACGGCGGCGCCAGGCCGGACTCGAGACGGAGATGCGTGAGGTTTTGCGGCGCATGGACGCCCACCACCGTGAGTTCCTGCAGCGCCTCGGGATCACCACCGTCGCGGCGAGCCCCTCGGTGGCACTGGCTCAGACGGCCAGCCGCCTCCGGGACTCCCGGACCAGGACCAAGCTCACCACGGCCTGGCGGCGGCACTGCGAGCCTGACGCCGCCGCGCTGGTACGGATCCTCGACGAGGCCGTCGACGTACGCCGGGACGCTGTCGGCGCGGGGCAGGACGGACCCCCCACCGTACTGGCACAGACCTTCCAGCGGTGTTCCTTCCCCCCAGGGGAAGCCGGTTCCTTCCTGCGTGAGTTCGTGCTCCGGGCCCGGGACGGCCAGCGCGAGTTGGAGTCCGCGATCCGAGCGGCGACCGGGTGCGCGGAACGCCCGATGGATCACTTCGGGCGCTATCTGCGGACGCGTGTGCAGGGGGGCGGTGCGCCCGCGTTCCGGCTGGAGGCGTGCGTGGAGCTGCTGGGCACGCTGGCCCGTCGAGTGCTGGGTGTCCGGCTCACCGCGGCCCCGGAGCAGGCCGCGCATGCCCTGACCTTCCGAGTGGACCGCGGAGGCGAGGAACTGGGCAGCATCGACTTCGACCTGCTGCGCCCCGGCGCACCCGACCCCCGCCCGGCCCCGGACCCGCAGCCCGCCGGGTACACGGAGCCGGGGCCGGCCAAGGCGAAAGCGCACGTGCTGTGCCGGGTGCACCCCGAGGCCGCATCGCGCACCGGCACGAGCAACGGCCTCGTCAGTTTCGCCGCCGCGGAAACGATCTTCCACGAGTTCGGCCACGCCCTCGGCCACCTGCTGCCCTCCCACCGGGCGCCGAGCGAGTCAGGGATCGGGCATCTGCCCCTGGAACGCCTTGAATACGCCAGTACTTGGTGGGAGCGCTGGCTGTACCACCCGGACGCCGCCGGCGTGCTGTGCCCGGATGACGACGCACTCCAGACCCTGTCCCGCGCCCGGCAACTGAGAGCGCTGGAGACCTGGAGCACCACCCTGCAGTGCGCCGTGGCCGCCGCGGTCGACATGGAAGTGCACGGCAGCCCGACGGGTGGCCACCGGGAGGCCTACGAACGTCTGAGCCGGGAATTCTCGCTCGGGGACCACTGCGCGTTCGCGGACCTTCCCGGCTACTTCACCCACCTGACGTGGCAGGCCGCCCCCGGTGCGGGATTCCTCTACCTCTGGGGAGCCGCCAGCAGTGCCGAGGCCTTCGAGCGGTACCAGCGGGTCCGCATCGCCGACCTCCCCGCTGCCGGGCCGCACGACGAGCCCGACCGGTTGCGGCCCGACCCGGCCCTCCGCAGCCCCCGACCTCGAGTCGAGCCGTACTTCGCGTTTCTCCGTACCGCCGTCGCGGACGGCCCCATGGAGGTGGCTTACCCGTGAGCAGGAAGAAGGCCGTCGTCATCGGCGCCAGCCACGGATGGGGCGCCTACCTCGCGGGCCGGCTCGCCGAGGAGGACTGGGAGGTCACCGCGGTAGGACGCCGGCCGGACCCCGACCTGACCGACAGCGCCGCGCTGCGCTACCTGCGAGCCGACCTGGCGACCGAGGACGGCTACCGGGCCGTGGAGCGGCAACTGCGGGAGCGGGCTCCCGCGCTGGTCGTCTACAACGCCGTCTCCTACGGCCCGCGCGACGCGCGGCTGCCTCCGCTGGCGGACCTGGAGGCGACGTTCAGGATCAACGCCCTGGTGCCGTACCACCTCCTGCTCAACCACGTGAACCAGGAGTCGTCGGCGGAGTTCTGCACCTATGTGGTCACGAACTCGGACTCGATCTACCACGCCAACAAGTACTCGGGGATCTACGCCGCGAGCAAAGCGGCCCTGCGGGTGCTGACCGGAGCACTGGCGAGCGCCTGCCAGTCCCGCCGGGCCGCCGCCGCCACCCTGTTGCTCGGGCCCCTGGCCGACAAGGAGAACTTCGAGAAGCTACGGGAGGTGGCCGAACGGACGGGGGCGGACCTCGACGTGGTCACGCGCCGGTATCTGGTCAAGTCGAACCAGGCATACGTGATCGACTCGTTCCTGTCCTACGAGTCCTGCGTGAAGAGCGTGCTGATGATCGCGAGCCTGGGCCGGGACGCGAACGGAATGCTGTGCAAAGTGGACGGCGGCTCGTCCGGGTCGCTGGTATGACGGCCGGGGCGAGCACCCCGGAAATGGAGGCAGGATGACGACGTACCAGCCGTTGTGGCCGCTGCTCACACCTCCCGACCAGCAGGGCCGCGAGGACCTCTGCGCGAAGTCCGCCCGCGGCGTCCGCGTGACCCTGGCCGACGGCCGCGAACTGCTGTGCGCCACCAGCGGACTGTGGAACTCCAACCTCGGATACGGCAACCCCGCCGTGGCCCGAGCGGTCGCCGCCGCACTGCACGAGGCTTCCTACCTCAGCGCCTGGAACGCCGAAAACGTCCAGGCGCGACAGGCCGCGGCCGACCTCGTCGAGCTCGCCGGAGCCGGCCACTACGGCAGGGTGCTGTTCTCCACGTCCGGCGGCGCGGCGAACGACCTGACGATCAAACTGGTACGCCAGTACCAGGTGCTGCGGGGCAGGGCCGACCGACGCGGGATCCTCGCCCTGCGCAACGCCTTCCATGGGCTGACGTTCGGGGCCGCGGCACTCACCGACGCGCACCTCGGGCAGCAGATGTACGGGGTGGATCGCCGCCTGGTCGCCCACGTGCCGGCGAACGACGGGGCCCGGCTCGAGGCCGCGCTGGAGCGCTACGAGGGGCGGATCGCCGCGCTGTTCGTCGAACCCGTCCTAGGCTCCGGAGCCGTCCCCCTCAGCGAGGAATTCGTCGCCGACATCCTGCGACTGCGCGGGGAGCACGGGTTCGTACTGGTCGCCGACGAAGTGTCCACCGGCTTCGGCCGCACCGGCGGCACAGTGTTCGCCAGTGACCTCTGGCCCGAGCCGCCCGATGTACTCGTCACCGCGAAGGCACTGACGAACGGCACGCTCGCGGCGTCCGCAGTCATCGTCTCGCGCGAGATAGCCGAGGCCTTCCTGGCGCCCGACGTGCTGCTCGGCCACGGCGAGACGCAAGCGGGCACACCGGCGGTGGGCGCGGCGATCAGCGCGACGGTGGCGGAGCTGCGCCGGCTGGACAGCCCCGCGCTCAGCGAGAAGACCGGCCGGCGGCTCGGCAGCGAACTGGCCGCACTGGCGGCCGAGCAACCCGCCATCGCCTCGGTCACCGGCAGGGGATGCATGTGGGCGCTGCACCTCAGAGCGCCGGACGGTGCGGCGCCGATGGCGCAGCAGGAGGTGTCCGAGCTGGTCCGCGCGATCCGCGATGCGGGGGCGATCGTGCACCCGGGTCCGCACTGCCTCCAGCTGATCCCCGCCCTCGTGTACACGGACGCGGAGATCGACGAGTTGCTGGCGATCCTCCGGAGGGGTTTCGACAGCCACCTGGCGACGGGCGGCCGGCGATGACGGCGGCCTATGACATCGTCATCGTCGGCAACGGCATCCTCGGGACCGCGAGCGCACTCGAACTCCTCAAGGCCGACCCGGCGCTGCGCGTCGCGGTCGTCGGCCCGGCAGACCGTCCGGGCGGCGCGTCGGCGGCCGCCGGGGCGATGCTGAGCTGCTTCGGTGAGGTGACCCATCGAACGCTGGCCAGCGAGCCCGGCCGCACCAGGCTGGAGTTGTCGCTGCGAGCACTCGATGACTGGCCCGCCTGGCTCGGCGAACTCAACGACGGCCTCCCGCCCGAGCGGCAGCTCACCATCCGCGAAGGCAGCTATGTCCTGTTGAACAGCTACGGCGGCCGGCTCGACAGCCTCAACTACCGGGCGATCGTGGATGCGGTGCGCGGCTACGGCCGCAAGTCGGAAGTACTGCCGCTGGGTGAGGTCCCGAACCTGGACCCGGCGGTGAACGCCCGGCCATTGGAGGCCTTGTACCTGCCCCAGGAGGGTTCCCTCGACGCTCGTGCCGTTCTCGACGCCGCGACCGAGGCGGCCGGACGGCGCGGCGTGACCGTGTACGACGACAGCGTCGTCGGCTGGCGGCAGAAAGACGGACGCGCCCAGGCCGTCGTGCTGCGGTCGGGGGGGACCCTCAGCGGCGGTCGCTTCCTGGTCGCCGCCGGTGCCTTCACCCCCGCGGTGGTCGAGAACCTGACGGACCCGTCGGCTCCGATGATGCCCGTTCTCGCCGGCGTGGGGGTGGCCGTCACCTGCGAGGCGACCTCATCGGGGCTGCGGCAGGTGGTCCGGACGCCGAACCGGTCGGGTGGCTGTGGGCTGCACCTGGTGCCGGGCGACGGCACGGTGTACGTCGGCGCGACGAACGACGTGCTGCTCGAGCCCGGCGCCTGGTCGAGCCTGGGCATGGCGCACTTCCTGGCCGGCGGGGCAATGGAGCAGTTCGACCGGCGGCTGTTCGGCAGTTCGGTCATAGCGTGGCACGCGGGCAACCGGCCCTTGCCCTTGGACGGCTACCCTGTCGTCGGCCGGTTGTGGCAGGACAACGTCTGGGTGCTGTCCGGCACCTACCGCGACGGCTTCCATTGCGCGCCGGTCCTCGCGCGCCACGCGGCAGATCTGGTCCGCGGCGGTTCCGGTGTGCTCGGCCACGACTTGTTCGTCCCGCTACGGCCGCCACTGCGCTCCCTGAGCCGGGAGCAGGCGGTCGACGAGATGGTGCTGCACTGCGTCTCCCAGTTCTACCAGTACGCTCCGCGCCTGGCTCCCTGGATGAGGGTCACCGAGGGAATGGAGGTTCAGGTACGCAGGAAAACCGAGGCCACCTACCGCGAGCTGGACACCGAGATCGGTCTAGCCCCGGAGCTGCTGGAGCTGCTCAACTGGGGCAAGAGCCGGAAACAGGCCCTTGCGGCATTCCGTCGTTATCTTGCTTCCGTGGCATGAATTCGCGGACAGCACACAGGCGTGACAAGGGAGAAATGTGGCGAAGAAAAGGCTGGGGATCATCATATGCGCACATGACGGGATATCCAGTATCTACGGAGGCGTCGGTGCGGCCACCGACGCCTACTTCGAGAGTGTGGACAGGCTGCAGCGTGAGCTCCATGCGGAGTACGAGATCCGCGTGTGGGCGATCACGCCCCGGATCGCCGAATCGAACGCCGGCTTCAGCCGTGTGCAGCTCCGGAAGATTCGTGGCATCTGCCAGGGGACCGGGGGCGATGTCCTCGAATGCTGCCACGTCTCGGATGGGGTCGACCAGTATGGTGATGCCAGGAACTGGGCCGTTACCTCCCCGACCGCAGCGCTACTGGCCTACCAGGTTCTGAAGGAGTACAGGCCTGTCGACGCCATCGTCATCGCCGAATGTACTCCGTTTGCGAAAACGCCGGACATCCTTCGGAGGCATGTCGACTTCGATATAAATATGCGCGCTGTCTGGACTCCTCATTCCACCACCTTGATTGAAGAGCGCGGCAGATACAACACCGCCAGACTGCATTTCGAACTGAACGCGATCAGAAGCATCAATTCCGCCCCCGGATTGTTCGTCGGCTACATCGGCCCCTATATGCGTGACCATCTCGAACGCGACTACGGTGTCCTGCCGAACAAATTGACGCCCTTGGTCAATGGGGTGACGAAGAGGGCGGTTCCTTTCTATCCGCAGGATGACATACGCAGCGCCTTGCTGCAGCGGGGGATTCCCACGGACAAACCGCTCGTCTTCTCTTTCGGCCGGGGTATGCATTACAAAGGCTTCGACATATTCATGCGGGCCGCAAGGGAACTGGAAGATCTGGACTGCCACTTCGTCCTTCAAGCCGCGGTGCCGTCGATGGACTTTCCTATCGTGGCAGATCTCAAGAAAATGCAGCACCCGAACATCACTGTGCTGTTCGACCTTGATTTCGTCCTGCCGAGACAGCTGATGCAGTGGGACAACACCGAGCTGGTGGCCGTGCTGTCGCGGGTCGACGCCCAGTCCCTGGTGCCGATGGAGGTCCGCTCGTACGGCAAGGCCCTCATCCTCGTGTCCGACAGGGACGGACTGCCCCGACAGGTCCACGACGGGCAGGACGGCTTCGTCACCGACCTGCGGGTCGAGGAGGTGGCCCGAACGATGCGGGAGATCCTGCGCATGCCCCCGGCGCGCAAGGCCGAGATCGCGGCTGCCGGAGCCCGCCTGGTCCGGGAGGAGTACGACATGTCGAAGAACTTCACTGCCGCGATCGTGCGGCTCCTGGGACGCGGCCCGGCGGCCCACCGCCCGCCGGGCGGTCAGGCGGACTCCGTCACCTGACCACGCCTCCGCGTCGTGCCGGGCACGGCGGGACGACGGTCAGTGCCCGCTGCTCTCGTAAAACCTGGACTGCCGCACCCAGAACCGGTACGCCGCATACATCAGCAGCACGCCCGCAGCCGGCGCGCCCCAGCCGAGCCAGCCGGGAACCGCCAGTTCCTCCTCCCGGTTGAGCAGCATCGTCGCCGGCAGGTAGGCGACGAAGGCGAGAGGGAAGAGGAAGGTGAACGCGAAGCCGGCCGCCGACCCGAAGATCTTCAGGGGATAGTTCCCGAAGTCGTTGAAGATCGTATCGATGGTGAGCCTGATCGGCATGGTCTGCTTCATCGTGAACGCCAAGGCGCAAGCGGCCAGTTGCAGCGCCCCTTCCACCAGTGCACCCCCGACGACCGCCAGCACGAGATAGGCCACGGCCGCCGGCGACCAGTCGACCGGAGCCCGGCTCGAGGCGAGGGCCAGCAGAGCCACGCCCCCGATGAGGTCGCCGAGCGCGGTCAGCCGCAGCCGGCGGCCGAGTAGTTGCACGAGCGGCGGGGCGGGCCGCACCAGATAGCGGTCGTACTCGCCCCCGACGATCACCTCGTCGACGTAGATGAGCTGGTTCCCCGGCGTGGCCCACAACGAATGGGCCATCAGGCGCATGCCGTAGAGGAAAGCGATCTCGTCGAGCCCCCAGCCGCCGATCGTCCCGAAGCGCTCCAGCACGGCCCACAAGAAGGCGAGCCCGACGCCCTGGTAGAATAGCCCGCCCACGATGTTGACCCATAGGTTGCCGCGGTACTGGAACTCGGCACTGAAAGCCGCGGCGACGAGCAGCCGGTAGGTGCGGAACCAGCGCATCGGCGACCTCAGCCGCCCTGCACCAGCACGCGGAGCCGCGCCCGGTACCAGACCCCGGCCGTGAGGACGCTCAGCGCCGCGGCCCACAGCACCTGCACCCCGAGAGCCGCACCGACCCCGCTGCCCTCGATCCGCCCCAGGTAGACAGCCGCGGGGACATAGCTGGTGGCCTGGAAGGGCAACGCCTGGGCCACGGCCTTGACCGGGCCCGGCATGAACCAAAGCGGCACCAAAGCACCCGAGAAGAACTGGGTGACGAAGCGGTAGACCATGCGCAAGCCACTGATCTCCAGCGTCCAGAAGGCGACCATACCCAGCAGCAGCAACAGCAACTGGTTCACCACCAGAGCACCCGCCAGCGTCACTGGGTAGGCGACCGCGGCCACCGCTGAGGCCGGGGCTTGGGCAGTCCCGATCAGCAACGCGAACGGCAGCGCGATCAGCAGTGCCGGGACCGAGGCCGACGCCCTGCCGAGTTGTCCGGCCAGCATCTGGGCCGGGAACCCCACCGGACGCAGCAGATCCACCGCGACCTTGCCGTCCCGCACGCGCTGCTCGATCGGTGACGACTGCCAAGGGCTGAACAGCGTGTACTGAACGGTGGCCAGCGTCGCGTACGCCGTCATCGTCCGAAGCCCGACGCCACCTACCGCTGCGCGCTCGCCGTAGAAGGCCGCCCACACCACCCGCAGCAGGAAGATCTGCAGCAGCATCATCACGAACACCGACAAGTACGCCGAGCGATACGCGAGCGCGACCTGGAACTCCACGCGGGCGACGGCGAAACACCGCGCAAGGCGCCCGGTCATCCGCGATCCTGGTAGATCCGATGGATGACGCTCTCCAATTCCGGCTCCACGATGGCCAGATCCGTCACCTCGCAGCGGGCCAGCACCGCGGCGATCAGCTCGGCCGGCCGGGTGCGCACCGGATCGAACCGCAGCCAGACCCGCCCTTCCTCACGCTTGACGACCTCGGCGTCGTCGACCTCGACCAGTTCCCGTGTCTCCACGACCAGCTCTCGGTAGGGCGCGTAGCGAGCCTTGAGTTCCGACACGCCGCCGTCGTAGACGACCTTGCCCCGGTCGATCATCACGATGCGCTCGCAGAGCTGTTCGACGTCGTCGAGATCATGCGTGGTGAGGACGACGGTGGTGCCCGAGGCGCGGTTGAGCTCGGCGACGAAGCGGCGGATGCGGTCTTTGGCGACGACGTCGAGACCAACGGTCGGCTCGTCGAGATAGAGGATCTGCGGGGCGTAGAGCATCGCGGCGGCCAGATCGCCGCGCATCCGCTGGCCGAGCGAGAGCTGACGCACCGGAGTGTCCAGGAAGGGCCCGAGGTCCAGCAACTCGGTGAAACGGTCCAGTTGGGCGGCGTACCAGGTCCGCGGCATGTCGTAGAGCCTGCTGATCAGCACGAGTGACTCGCGCAGCGGAAGGTCCCACCACAGCTGGCTGCGCTGGCCGAAGACCACGCCGACCTGCCTGGCGTTGCGCTCCCGCGCCCGCCACGGCGTCACCCCGGCCACCGTCACCCGGCCCGAGGTCGGCACCAGGACGCCGGTGAGCATCTTGACGGTCGTGGACTTACCGGCCCCGTTGGGTCCCAGGTAGCCGACCACCTCGCCGGGCTCGATGGAGAAGCTGACGCCGTCCACCGCCCGGTGCACCGTCTGCCGACGCGTGAACAGGGCCCGCAAGCCCCCGAACGCCCCTTCCGGCACCACCGGCCTGCGGAACTCCTTGACCAGATCCTCCACCTCGATACGAGCGTCACGTGGCAATGTGGCATTCATTCCTTCGAGGTCCGTCACTCCGGCTGCGCACGGTGGGGTCACGCACCGAGTTGCGGCGCCCGGGCCGGGTTTCCGGCCGGACGCTGAAGCGTTCACTTGACCGAGATAAGGTCGGAGAGGCGGATGAGCCCCATGGCCGGGTTCCTGAAACCCGCCATGACCAAGGTAAGCCTGTGAGGCCTCTCCGTGCCAGACCGCATCACGCACTCGGTGGAGCCTCGTTCCGTCGACCCGCCGGCTTCCCGGCACACATCTGTATGAGTCCCGCCGAGGAGCACCCTCGACAGGTCATCTCCGTAACGACGCACCGCAACACAAGTGACCCTCGAATCGCGTGCGGCGCGGCGCGTCCAGTGAGCGCGGGTGTCAGCGAAGACCCGGGCGCGCTCCTTTCCTTCCGCGGCGAACCGCCCACCCGCCCAGCGGAGGCAACCGGCCCTCCCCCACCGCCAGACGCGGCGCACCGCTGTCAACAAGGCCGTGAACACCCAGACCAGGCACGCCCTGACCGCAGCCGTCGTAAGCTCGGCCGCCCTCGCCCCCACCAGCCAGCTGCGTCAGGCGAAACTCGGTAGCTCTTCGAGGTCGACTCGCATACGTTCGGCCGCATGGCTGACGACTGCTTCGGGCATCCGCGGCTCGCCGCGATCTACGATCCGCTCGACCCCGACCGCAGCGATCTCGATGCCTATCTCCGGATGGCGGATGAGTTCGGGGCGCGCCAAGTTCTGGACATCGGTTGCGGCACCGGGGTGTTCGCGCTTCGCCTGGCCGACCGCGGGATCGACGTCGTCGGTATCGATCCCGCCCAGGCATCCATCGACGTCGCCCGGGCCAAACCGGGCAGTGACCGAGTGCGCTGGATCTGCGGTGATGCCGCAGCCATCCCGTCACTGCAGGTCGACCTCGCGACGATGACAGCGAATGTCGCCCAGGCCATCGCTGATCCGGGCACCTGGCAGACGACGCTGCAGGGAGCCTGCGCGGCACTACGGCCCGGCGGGCACCTGGTCTTCGAGACCCGCGATCCGGCCAGGCGTGCCTGGGAAGAGTGGAGCCGCGACAACTCCTACCGCAGGACGGGCATCCCAGGCATCGGCACTGTCGAGTACTGGGTCGAGTTGATCGAGGTGAGCTGGCCTCTGGTGACGTTCCGCCAGACCTACGTTTTCGCAGCGGACGGACAAGTGCTGACGTCGGATTCGACGTTGCGCTTCCGAGATCGCGACGAGATCGAGACGGATCTGGTCACGCACGGCTACGTGGTGCAGGACGTGCGCGATGCGCCCGACCGGCCAGGCGCAGAGTTCGTCTTCCTCGCACGACGCGCCTGACCCAGTCCAGGACAAGCGGTGGTGAGCAGCCGTTTTCGCGTCTGGACGCGCCGCGCTTTGCCCGGCGCGTCGTCGAGCAGCAGGCGGCACGGCAACCGGCCCTCCTCGACCGGTGGATCTCGGATGAGGAACAGCGCCAGGCCGAACGGCGCCGTGCTCGGGAGCGGCGGCCGGAGCCGGAGCAATGGCTGATCCAGTACGGCTTGAACCGCTCCAACGCCGACGGCGTGCACACCGGTGACTGCTGGGCCGCCGCCAGAGCGGCCGGTGCCGCCCCGCCACCCGGCAGCAGGCGCGCGACGCCCTGCTTAGTCGGGTAGCCGGATCACGTTGCCGTGACCCGGCTACCCGACTAAATGGCCGAGCCCCGGCGCGACGGGCGGTCTGCGCCGGGGCGGCTGGCACGGTTGGGGTCAGTCCGGCCTGCTGTCCTTGGTCACCTCCTCGTGGGTGGGATCGACATGCTCGTCGTGCTCTTCTGCGGACTCGTCGGTCGTTGGTTGCTCGTCTCCCTCTCGAGTCCCGGTCCTTGGCTGATGCCAGGCGTAGGCGCTGGCCAGTTGGAGCACGGCGAGTGCCGTGGTCCAGACTGCGGTGGCTCGTCGGCCGACGCTCATGACCGATGCGGCGGCCAGCAGCAGTGCGGAGACGGTCAGCAGCCGGCTGAGGGTCCGGATGCCTTGACCTTACGATCCTGGTTGTGATCGTTACCCGGAGCCGGCAGAAGCGCGGTGTGCACCGTCATCGCCAGCAGGGCGAAGGTCTGGAGGAGGAAAGCGAACATCAGCAGTGCGGTGTAGCTGGAGTCGGACACGGTCCCCCTCTTCTAGGTGGTGAGGGCGCGCTGGTGCGCCGTAGGGGGACTTTGACGGGGGCTGTTGTTAGCGCCGCAACTGTGCGAGTGGCGGTCCGCGGTGAAGGCCGGTACTCGGTGGTGTCCGCGGGGCAGGGCCGGAGCATAGGAGCATCTCCAGTCCCCGGTCCGGCCAGGCGAGGGCCGGGCCGGGGAGGTGTGCGCTGCCCGCGGCGGGGGCGTTCGGCTTGGGCCGTGCGCGCCGAGCGGGCGGTTCGCATCAGCCTCGCGGTCAGGTGCGGGATTCGCAGGTCCGGCGATCGAGGTGCTCGAGGACGGCCGTGGCGGCTTGGAGGAGGGTACCGGTGAGGAGGTCGAGTTCGTCCAGCTTGGCCAGGGCCTCGGCCGGCTTGAGTTCACCGAGTCGGCTGAGCTGTGTTCGCTCGCTCGCGCCGGCGTGAGCGGCGTGTTTCGTGGCTTCCGCACGCAGCCCGGCGAGGAGTGTGTCGGCCAGTTGCTGTGCGGTCCGGAGGGGACGGGGCCGGTGCTCGGCGATCATCACACGGAGCCAGCGGGGCCATGCCTCCGGCGTCTCCAGTTGGGGCCTGTCGGTGGAGCACACACCGGTACGAGGTGCACTGGCCGGCGTTGCATGCCCCGGGGCTGCCCGGGCACGGCTTCCGTCAACCAGCTGACGGCTGCCACGACAGTTTCCCTTGACAGTGGAGTCGCATGCAGGCGGCGCTGTGCGATCAGGCAGCGCATCACATCGGCAGGGGCGCCGGACCGGCGGGCAGAGCGACAGCGGACGGGACGCGGAGCGGCTGTCCAGGGGGTGCCGCCCTCCCGGCCGGTCCGGCCCCTGCCGCGCTCCCTCGCACGTCCTGGGCTCCGGCCGACGGCAGGTCGTGACGGAGGTGTTCGGCCGGCAGTCCGGCACGGACGAGGGCGCCCGTCACCGCGCTCACGGCAGTCGGCGGCCCGGCCACGAGGGTGGGAGCGGCCACCGGGAAGAGACACTCGGCCACGGCCTGGACCAGGCGGTCACGGGTCCGTTCCTCCGGTGCGGCTCCGGCGATCACCGGCACCACGGTCAGCCACGGGCGGCCACTCGCGAACGTGGTCAGGTAGTCGGTGTCGTACAGGTCGGACAGCGTTCCGGCACCGATGAGGAGCCGCACCGCGCAGCCCCGGTGTTCCGATCCCGTGCCCATTCGGGCGTCCAGTTCCCGCAACAGCGCCTTCATCGCGGCCCAGCCGGTGTCCCAGGCCACCAGCCGTAGTTCCCCCAACGGCTCGTCTCCGAGTGTCAGGTTTCCCTTCGGTGGTCCGATCCGCACTTCGTCCCCGATCGACGTGTGGCGCACCAGGGCGTCACTCACCCCGCCGGGCCCGGTGCGGCGGACATGGAACTCCAGCTCCTCCTGGCCGGGTGCGCCGGCCGGATAGTACGGGCGCCAGGTGTGCGGCAGTCTCGCGGACTCCAGCGTGACGTACTGCCCGGCGCGGTACCGGAAGGTCTCGTGCGGCCGCAGCCGGAGCACCGCGAGGTCCGGACCACGCAACTGGTGCGCCGTCACCGTGACACGCCAGCACGGCGGTTCGTGCAGCGCCGCGTCCGCGCCGCGCACCATGGCCGTCACACCGAGGCGCAGCATCCGCACCCACGCCCGTTCCAGCTCCACGTGCCAGCGCTCGCCGGCCTGGATGCGCAGCGCTGCGCACAGCGCTGCCTCGAACGCGGCGTACTGCGCCGGCAGCAGACCGAGCTTGCGGTGATCACGGCCGAGCTGGGTGAAGGTCCGGGTGATGTCGTCGGGCCGGTCCAAGTGCTCGATCAGGTACGAGAGAGCCCGTGCGAGATGGGCCCTCTGGAATTCCATCGAGGCGGGGAAGAGCGACCGCAGCGAGGGATGCCGCGCAAACAGTGCCTGGTAGAGGTGGGTGATCAGCTCCTCGAAGGGGGCCACCAGGCCCAGGTGGTCCATGATGGTCCGCTGGTCGGCGCCGCCGTCGTACGGTTCTCCGGCCGACTGCTCCTGCGCGTCCGCGGTGTTCCCCGGGGTGAGCAGTCGACGCCGCAGTCGCATCGCCTCGTGCCGGGCCAGAAGCGTGTGGTAACTCCGGTCGTTCGCACTCATGATCAGAACCCCGTCCGCGTCTCACGGCCCATGCCGGTGACCCGCCCGGCACACGGGGCCGGGGGGACCGGCGCGCCACTCGGAGGCTGGCAGAACAGTCGAGGCATCGGTGAACTCCTAGGAAACGAAGAAAGGGGTGACGGCCCTCAGGCGCCCCGACCGGGACGCGCGACGCCCACAGAAACCGCAGGCCAGTATGACACTACGGACATATGCCCCAACGTCCCTGGTGAGACGGGCCGTTGGGCCCTTGCGCCGACCCGTGGTGACAAGAGGCACCGGGCCCAGGTGGCCGGCCGGGCGCAGCCCGAGGGGGCGGGCCACTAGAGCCTGTCTGACAAAGGATCTTGGGCGGGTTCGCGGAGCCAGAGGATGAGCGAGGCGAGTTGGAGTCCGGCTTTGTAGCGGTTGGCCAGTTTGTCGAAGCGGGTGGCGATCGCGCGGAACTGTTTGAGGCGAGCGAAGCAGCGTTCGACGACATTGCGTTTCTTGTAGAGCTCACGGTCGAAGGTCGGTGGCCTGCCGCCGGCCTGTCCACGCCGTACGCGGTTGGCCTTCTGGTCTGTGCGTTCCGGGATTACTACCCGGATACCCCGGTCTCGGAGGGCTTGTCGGATGGCGCGGGAGGAGTACGCCTTGTCCGCGATGACCGCGTTGGGTCGGCAGCGGGGGCGTCCGGCGCCTGCTCGGGGCACTCTCAAAGTGCCCATGACGGTGTCGAAGACGGTGGAGTCGTTGACGTTTCCGGGTGTGACGACAACGGTCAGGGGCAGGCCCCAGCCGTCGCAGGCGAGGTGGATCTTCATGGTCAGTCCGCCGCGGGACCGACCGAGTGCCTGGTCGTTGCCTGCGAGGTGTGCCGGGTCCTCTCGTTCATCCCTGCTGGTGTCCTTGCTGCACGGCATGCTGGTGCGCGCGGGCGATGGTGGAGTCCACCGATACCGTCCACTTCACCGTGCCGGCTGCGTCCTGGTGTACCTGGACGTGTTCGAGCAGCTTCGCCCAGGTGCCGTCCGTCTCCCAGCGGGCGAAGCGTTCGTAGATGGTCTGCCAGGGGCCGTAGCGGTCCGGCACGTCCCGCCAGGGTGTGCCGGTCCGCAGGCGCCACAGCACGCCGTTGATGACCTGCCGGTGGTCCCGCCACGGTCGTCCCCGCCCGTCAGTTCTCGGCAGCAGAGATGCTATCCGCTCCCACGCGGTTTGAGTCAGTTCGCCCCGGTGGACGACAGGATCCATGCTCGGACACGTCCTCGTCCGTCCGGTGGGGGCATACGCGTTCTCACTGGCCGGCGTGGGTCTACGCGTCTTGTCGTGCGGTTGCGGGCGCGGGTGAGACGGTCTGAGTGCCGGCGGCGGTGGGTTCAGGCACGGTGCGGAAGAGGAGCCAGCTGAGGGCGGGCATGGCGATCAGGGGGGTGAGGGCGGTCTTCAGGGTGGTGGTGTCGGCGAGGTGTCCCAGGAGGGGGCTGATGAGGCCGCCGATGCTGACGGTGAGGCCGAGGGTGATGCCGCTGGCGGTGCCGATCCGGGAGGGCAGGTAGTCCTGGCCGAGGGTGACCTGGAGGGAGAAGGGGACGTAGAGACCGGCGGAGGTGAGGGCCACGAAGAGGAACATGGCGGGGCCGGGTGTGTAGATCACGCCGGTGACGGCGGCGATGGAGAGCAGGTAGGACCAGCGTGAGACGCGGACGCGGTCGTAGCGGCCTGCCAGGGAGCCGCCCAGGACTGAGCCGACGGCGCCGCCCAGGAACAGTAGGAACAGTGCGGTGGTGCCCGCGGTGGTGCTGCCTTGCATGCGCTGCTGGGCGTAGAGGGAGATGAAGGTGCTCAGGCCGGTGAAGACGATGGAGCGGAAGACGACCGCGAAGGACAGCTTCACGAACGAGGCCACGTCGTCCGCGCTGGGAGGCGTCTGGGTCTTGGCCGTTTCGGTCTGGGGGCGGGCGAGCATCCGCAGGACGGGCACGCACAGGGCAGCGCCGGCGAGCGCGGGCAGGACGAGGACGGGTGTCCAGTGCAGGGAGCCGTGTCCGATCGCGGCCGCCACCATGAGCGGGGCGAGCGCGAAGCCGATGTTGCCGCCGAGGGAGAACCAGCCCATCGCGCTGTGACTGCCCTGGCTGGCCTGCCGGGCCACGCGGGCGGATTCCGGGTGGTAGGCGGCCACGCCGATTCCGGAGACGGCGACGAAGAACAGGGTGAGTCCGTAGGAGCCGCTCAGGCCGCTGAGCGCGATGCCCACCCCGCCCAGCAGGGTGCTGACCGGCAGCAGCCACGGCATCGCCCACCGGTCGGTGAGCAGCCCGAACAGCGGCTGGGCCACCGACGACAGCAAGGAGGCGGCCAGCACGATGCCGGAGGCGACCGCGTAGGTGTAGTCCCGTTCGGCCACGAAGAACGGGATCAGCGCCGCGACGGCGCCCTGGTAGATGTCGACGCAGGCGTGCCCCACGGCCAGCAGCGCCATCGATGTGTTCCTTCGCATCCCACCCATGCTGGAAGGACCACCCGGTGTCGCGCTTTCGATAGATTGACAAGTGATGCAGAAAATCCGCCACACCCCTGTTGCGCCGACCCGGACCCAGCGCCTGGCCCCAGGCGGCGAGATCGACGCGCACCGCCACGACGACCACCAGATCGCCTACGCCAGCCGCGGCACCATCGCGGTGACCACCGACGCCGGCTCCTGGATCGCCCCCGCCACTCGCGCGCTCTGGATCCCCGCCGGCACCGTCCACCAGCACCAGGCCCACGGCGAACTCGACCTCCACCTGGTCGGCCTGCCCACCGCCGACAACCCCCTCGGCTTGGACAAACCCGCCGTCCTCGCCGTCAGCCCGCTCCTGCGCGAACTCATCGTCGCCTACACCCGCGACCCCGACAACGACACCGCACCCCACCACCGCCTGCGCGCCGTCATGCTCGACCAGCTCGCCCTCGCCCCCGAACGCCCCCTGCACCTGCCGGCCCCCACCGACCCCCTGCTCCGCGAACTCCACGACATCTTGTGGGCCGACCCGGCCGACAACCGCCCTCTCGACGACCTCGGACGCCAGATCGGCGCCAGCCCCCGCACCCTCTCCCGCCGCCTCCGCAACGACCTCGGCCTCACCTACCCGCAGTGGCGAACCCAGATCAGGCTCCACCACGCCCTGATCCTCCTGGCGGACGACACCCCCGTCACCACCGTCGCCCACCACTGCGGCTGGTCATCAGCCAGCACCTTCATCAGCGTCTTCAGCCGCACCTTCGGCCACACCCCCGGCACCCGCCCCACCACCTGACGAAGACCCCAGCCGGCGCGTGAGCCGTCAAGGCCCTTTGTCAGACAGGCCCTAGGGCGCCTCCTCGGGAAGCGCCTTCAGAGTGGCGCCCGGCGGACCGAACGGCACCACGGGGAGTTCCGCGGCGGCAAGAGCCCGCCAGTGAGCCGCGAGCCGCTCGGCGGCGACGGCGGCGACGGCGGCGACGGCGGCGACGGCGGCGACGGCGGCGACGGCAGGAAAGACCTCGTCGTTCATACGCCGACGCTAGACGCGGCACCTCCGACACCCCCGCCCGCGGAGCCCATGATCACCCGTACGAGCCTCCCGTGGCTGCCTCCGCCCCAACTGCTACCCGCCTTCCCCGCCACTCAGGCCGGAGACAGTGATGTCACGGCAGTCCCACAGGAAAGTGTCGAGGCGGCGCCCGTGCCCGAATGTCAGTGCCTTCCGGCACGCTACCTGTGCAGCCGCCATCGCAAGGAATGAGCACGATCCATGGCCGACGCACAGGACCGACACGACATGGTGAAAGACATGACCGCGTTTGCCGCCCAACGGCTCGAGGACGACTGGAATACCGCGGAGGCCGCCGGGCACGGCGTGCAATTGTCCGCCGAAAAGCGCACCAGTCACCTGGCCGTGGGATGGACCCGCCTGCAGACGCAGGACAATGTCCGTCTGGTCTACGACGTGCGCTTTTGCCGACGCTACAGCCCGCACGCGATCCTGGCGGAGATCGAGCGGAGATGCCGGCTGCTGGAAAGCGGCGACGAAGGCACTATCAGGATCCTCTTCAGGAGTGGTCGGATCACCCGCGGTTCGCCCCTCACTGGCGGCTCGACCTCTCTGACGGCCGTCTGCTGGACCGGCTCCGCACACAGCGCACGGCCTGACACACCGGCCACAAACCGCACGGCACGCCCCGGCCCCGGGGGCGAGGCCCACCTGAGCCATCCGGGCCGTGGAGCGGCGGGAGCGGACGGTGTGGCCGGGCGCCGCGTGCGCAGCAACCCGGCCACACCCGCTCAACTGGCCTGAGCGGCGCCTGCGGTAGCCCCGGAATCCTGACCGGTCACCGCGGAAGGCGTCTCCGCAAGCTGCCCGGAGGGCTGCTCCTGGGCCTTGCCCGCGGCCGTGTAGAAGACAGCCGCGCCCTGCTTGGAGCGCTCCGCGTGACCCTTGGCCACCAGATTCTCAAGGGTGTTGCGAATGACGGTCGCCTTGACGTCGCGCTCAGGGTGAGTCTCGCCGAGGGCGGCGACGATCTCCGCGGCCGAGCGAGGTTCGTTCGTCCCTGCAAGGTGTTCACGCACCAGGTCCACCAGGGTGGGCTGCTTGTCGGCCTTCCCCTTGTCGGCCGCACCCCCGTGCGTCTGCGTGGCCGTCTTCGCCTTGGCTTTCGGCTGTGCCTCCGCCTGCGATTCGGCGTTCACCTTGGCCGGGCTGGTGGCGGCGGCCGACTTCTTCTGCCGGCTCTGCTTGGCCTTGCCGGACCCGGATGCGGCAGACCGAGAGGCGGTCGACCTCGGGGTGGTGGCTCCCGATGCGCCGGAGCGGGCGGCGTTCTTCCGGGGGGCCGGAACAGCTGTGGTGGCGGGCGCCGCAGGGGCCGGGTCCTGGAGCGTGAGGCCGAGCGCCTCCCGCATGGTCACCAGCACAGCGTGGTCCCGCTGCAGACCGGCCAACTTCTCCTGCAGGGCTTCGATTTCGGAGCTGATGCGTGCCTGCTCCTGCTCATTGTTTTCGAGGTCGGCCGTGACTGCGGTGGCGTACTGCGATGCCAGTTCACTGAAAGGCGCTGTCGCGTTCTCGGGCATATAGTTGAACCTTTCCTCGGCAGCGGCGGACCGCCGCGTGCGTGAGCCGGTTGGGCCGCGAGACTATCCCGAAACACTGCTGTCCAGCCGACTTCCATGCTGCTATGTGCCGCGGCTCGGGCTGATGTACTCGCCACCCGGCAGGAGACGCACGGCATTGCCGAACGAGTCCGGGACGGGAAATGCCGACGCTAAGGCGGCCGTTGGGCGCTTCAGCCCTGATGCTCAGGCGGGCAGGAAGGGATGTCGGCTGACGCTCCGGGCTTGCCGGGCCAGAGCAGGGACGTGGGGCGCAGGGTGGTGACGGCGGTCCCGCCGCTGCCGCAACCTCCTGCGTCGCACCCGCCGCTTCGCGGGCGCCCGCATGCGCGCACCCGACGACGTCCGTGCACTCGCAGCCGGCGGAGGGGACTATCAGATTCATGACGTCCACGCACAGCGTCCCCAACGCATCACGCCTGGCGCCTTCTGTGACCGCGGTGCCATACGACCGCCATCACGCCCGCCGCCTGACCCGCGCTCTGCACACAGACCACCTCCGCCTGTACGGCTTCGCCGACGACCCCGCCCCGCCACCTGTTCGTTATCGCGAGCATCGGTGACGAGCCCGGTCGGCTGCGGCGGGGTACGCCTCCGTGATGAGCACACCACGAAGATCAAACGGATGTACCTCGCCAACCGAGTAGGCGGCCAGGGAACCGGCCGATGCCTGCTCGAAGGCCTCGAGCAGGCACGCCGCAATCTACGGGGCTTCCCACGTCATGCTGGAAACCGGACGGTGGAACACCGCCGCCCCGGCCCTGTACCACCGCGCCGGATACGTGCTCTGCCCCTCATACATTCCCGGACGCGACCAAGGGGTCAAACGCGGTCGGGCGGACGGCTTTCGAGACGGTCGGTCGTGCCGGTGCCGTGAGCAGTGAACTCCTGTAGCCGTGCCCCCAGTACGGTGTTCGTCCCTCGGATGCGTTCAAACCATTCAAGATCATCTACGGGAGGCGGGGGTATGCCGGTCCGGCGACCTGGCCCTCAGAGGTCACCATCGGTCCCGCGGCGCCTTGGGAGACGTCCGGGGCGGAACCAATCGGGTTCGCAGTTCACGGACAGCGGTTCGGAGGTCAACCGGGAGATGATGCCGGGTCGCTCACTGGATCAGTGCGATGTGGGGATGGTCCGGGGACGTCGGGCACACATGGAGCTGGAGGTCATAGCCGCCGACGATGCCGATCAAGGTGAAGTTGCCGTCCCGGGCGCCCAGGGGAGGCGTGGCCGGGTTCGTGGGTTCCTCCTCGGCGATCCAGGTTCCGCTGCCGCCGTCCCATTCCGAGGAGGCGATGGTGAGGAGCGGGACCATCTCCTCGGTGCCGCACTCGGGGCAGGGACGGGGCACGGGGTCGGTGGGGTCCCAGCGGGTCCAGCCGCCGGTTTTCCAGCCGGGGGCGGTGGAGAGGTTGTTCAGGTAGAACTCGCCCGGGTCGTCCGCGTACGTGCTGTACCGCTCGGGGTCGAGCGTCCGCCAGCGACTCATGTCGTCGATCTGCTCTCGGAGTTCCTTGCTCAGCTCCCTGGGATGGGGATATTCGGTGACCTGCTCCGGTGAGAGAAGGCACGGCTGCGGGAGGTACTGGTCGCGCTGGACGATGGGCGGCTCGGGCGGTGCGTCGAGGATGTCGGTGACGGTGGTGGAGGATCGCCAGAAGAGTGCGGTCCGCGGGTGGGCTGCCTCCTCGTGGTCGAAGGGACACCAGAGGACCTGAAGGAGGTCCGCGCCGGACGGGCGCGGGAAGGGGACGTCGCGGGCGTAGAGCTGAGCGACGGGGAGGAGGGGGATGGGACCGTCGAACCATGGGCGGCCCGCGTTGAGCCGCTGCCAGGTCGCCAGTTCCTCGGGGGTCCACTCGGGCGCCCCGGGGTCGAGGCGCCGCCGCTCAGCCGCTGCGGCGCGGTCGCGGCGCAGGAGCCGGACGTCGTCCGGGGAGTGGACCACCGGCGCCACGCGGCTGTCGTGCGGCTCGTCGCAGTACGGCCACGGCTGAGCGGCGGGCCACAGGAGCGGCCCGCCGACGGAGCTGTCGTGCGCGGACGGGAGCCCGGGGCGCGGGTGCAGCCGGGTCGCCGTGCGCGCCAGCGGGGCCAGCTGAGGGAAGAGCGCGGTGACGTCGCAAGGCCGCGGTGGGGTGGTGAAACTCATGTCGGCTCCCGGTGGCCCGAACTGGTGGGGTCTGCGGATCAGTTGCCGAGATTGAACGTCCCCGTGTTCTGCAGGGTGTTGGTGACGTAGACGTTGGGGAACAGCTCCTCGGTCGCCCCGTTCGCCCGTTCGATGTGAGCGCTCATCGTGACGCCCACCGGGATGGTACTGTCCGCGTTCTTGTAGACGGGTGTCACCTGGTAGAAGATCGCGTCATCCGTTCCGAGGCCGGGCGTCCTGCCCTTCACCAGGTTCTCCGCAAGGGTCTCGTAGGTGCGCATGCTGGGCGTGCCCGTGTTCATACCGGACTGCCAGCAGGGGACGAGGTTGTACCGGGTGCGCTCACTCGTGCCCTGTCCACCGAGGACCTTTGCGATGAGGTGGCACCGGGCCAGACCGGCGGTTTGTCCGGTCGCCTTCTTGAACGCCTCCGCGTCCTTCCAGCCGGTGATGGGATCGCTGGTTCCGGTCCCTTCGGGGGTCTTCAGCCCCAGGCATGCCGTCGCCCGGGCCGGCCGCAGTCCGGGCTTGCCCTCGGGGTCGCTCCGGTTGACGAACGGAACCGGCTTGGTCGTGTTACTGAACCAACCACCGTCGTTGAGATGCGAGTCGTCCGGTGCGGGGTCGTTCAGGCAGCTGGCCTGTGGGCCGGTGTCCGGTGCCGAGACCGTCAGCTCGAACTCGTCGGCGTCGATCACCCGCTGGTCAGCGAAGCCGTCGGCGAGCTGTGTGTCGGCGAACCGCTTCTCGGCGGGCGTGACATGGGCCTGCACGCAGGGTGAGGCGGGGTCCAGGACATTGCCGTCGTTCAGGACGTACGTGTCCCATTCGCCGTTGTCGAGGTTGGGGATCACCTCGACGCACCGCGCGCCGGCGGCACCGCCTTCTTTCGCCTCGCCGAAGGGGAAGTCACCGCAGGTGTCGGCATTGACGAGTTCCGTCTGGGCCGTGAAGCCGCCGCACGTGCTGGCGGTGCGGCCGGCCACGCCGCTCGTCGACCGGGTCAACGGCCTGCCCTTCTTCCCCCAGGCACCGTCGAGGTTCTCCTGCGCCCAGCCATAGGCCGAGACGGCGCCGCCGGGGTCCGAGCCCGTCGTCTTCATCGGTACGACGGGCATGACCGAGGGGACGGCACAACCCGCCGGTGACGTACCTCCGACCGCGTCGTCGCAACGGATCCTGCGCGGGTTGTCCCACGAGGCGTTCGGATCGACGGCTGTGGCGCCCGGGGAGGTCACGTACATCTTGTACGAGGTGGCGAACTCCGCGGCGGCGCCCGCGGCGGGGGTCGAGGAGTACGCGACGGTGCCGCTGAGGGACTGGCCCAGGACCAGGTCCCCGCCGTACCAGGGCGCGGTCTTCGTCGCCGTGCAGCCGGTTCCGCAGGAGGCGCGGAACTTGGCGGTGAGCGCGGTGACGTCGCCGCTCGCGCCGGTCATCTTCACCGTGACCCGCTCGTTCCACGTGGTGCCCTTCGTGGGCAGTGACGCACCGGTGGAGACCTCCAGTGTGCCGCGCCCGATCTCCACGCCTTTGTCGTCGCGCAGGATGTAGAGGACGTTCACCCCGGTCACGCAGTACTCGAAGCGCTCGTACGAATAGACGCCGGGGCTGATGATGTCACAGCCGCCGGCGGCAAGACTCCGCACCTTCGCCGTGGTGCGCGCGGCCGGGGCGGGGCCGATACTCACACATACCTCGGCGGCCCCCTTCCGGCGCTCCCTCGAGCCTGCCTTGGTGGACTCGCAGTGCTCCCCGGCCCCCTCGGGGAAGGGACTGGTCCTGGTGGCGGGGGCCGGAACGTCGGACCGGGCCGAGGGGTCCACCCTGCCAACCTGCCGCGGCTTCTCGTGGGCGCCCTGCCGCACCAAGGTCATGCCCGTTGTGGTGAGCACCACCGCCACCATGGTCAGCACGGCGAGCACGGCCGACCGGGCACGTCTTCGGGCTGCGCCTCCGGGGCGTATTCGGGCGTCGTCTCTGGGACGGATCTCGTGCATGTTCGTCAGGTCTCCCTTCTCGTCTGGGGGTGGGTGGGGACGCCGGACGTACGGTGCCCCGGGCAGGCGGCACCGGCGCCATCGCCGGTCTCGGCGAGCCCGGCGACCGCTGCGGCTCCGGTGTCGCCTTCACCGATCTCTCCGGCGTCGGCCGGCCCGAGCGGGCCGACGGCGCCTGCTACGGCGGCACCACCATCGGCACCCTCTCCAGCACTCGACTCGGCACCGTTCCCGCCCCGTGGGCCGCGACCGCGCGCCGGCTGCCTCCAGCCGCCGATCGCCGAGAAGTGGCGGAAGCACCTGCCCGGCGTCGGCGGAGGGGCAACTCGTCGGCCGCGGCGGGCTGATCACCGGCGTCACCGGCGAGGTGCGGACCCACCGATCGGGGTCCGTGCCACCGAGGCTGCCGCCGGATCATCTCCGCCGTCACCGCGGTTCTGGTAGTCATGGCCGAACGGCGGGTCCGCTCGCTCGACACCGTCCGTTCGGTGGCGGGGTGGTGAAGGCGCCGAGCAACGGCTGGACAACCTCACCGCGAGCGGCGGGCTCGAAGGCCCGCCGGAGGCGGCAAGGCGTCCAGGTCGGCATCGATGCGGGCAGACGGATCTCTCTGCACGGCGACGGCCGGCCGTTCAAGGCTTCGGAGGGCCCGCCGGCAGTCGACCTCTCGGCGCCCTAGCGGAGACCGCTGGAGGCCTGCGGCTGCGGCGAGTTACCGTGCCACGTGGCCGAAGCGGTCGCCCGTGGCCGGGAGGCCGCCGGTGCCGGGCTGGTAGGTGGTCGTCTGAGCGATCGTGCCGCCGGTCACGTTGGACATCGGCAGGATGTGGAGCGCCCCGTGGCCGGAGGGACCGTAGGGCATGCCGACGTACAGCCTGGTGGCAGTGAAGTGGATGTTGTGGCCCATGTACTGGTCGGATCCCGGGGTGCCGGGGATGCCGACCATGCCCGCCTGGATCCAATGGTCGGAGTCGCCGGGCGTGCCGAGGAGCGAGAAGGTCTGGATGGCGCCCGCGTCGGTGGCGGTGTCGATGTCCTCGCCGGGGATGCCGACGGCGATCCGCATGGTGGCTGCGGTGCTTTGCGCTCGCGGTGCGGTGTTCACGGCACTGACCTGGTCGCCGAAGTGGTCGTTGGGTTCGGCGGCGCCGGTCACCGCGTCGTTGCCGGTTCCTTGCCAGAGGCTGTTGAGTTCGCCGAAGGTGTTGGCGGCGGTGAGGTGGACGACGACTACGCGGCCGGCCTCGGCCTGGTCGACGTTGTTGACGCCCAGGCTTTCGCCGGGTGAGCCGATGGCGAGCACCGACTCGGTGGCGGCCGCGGCGCCGGACGGGCGGTAGTCGGCCATGGACAGTGAGGCGCCGAACTTGTCGCCGGTCTCGGAGCCGCCGCTGATGATGTCGGAGTCCTGGTCGATGCCGTGCAGAGGGGTGGGGATGCCGTCGGTGTTCACCTTGTGGTCGAAGATCCACACAGCGCCGGCACCGGCATGACCGTTGATGGCCTCGTTGGGGGCGCCGATGGCGAGGTGGTTGCCGTCGGCGGCGACGGTGGTGCCGAAGCCGTCGTTGGCCTCGTTTCCGCCGGGAACGGTCGAGCTGTCCTGGGTGATGGAGGTGTTGGTGTTGCCCCGCAGGTAGAAGGCCATCCCCGCCTTGGCCAGGCTGCCGGAGCTCTGGCCGGGAACGCCGATCAGCAAGTACGGCTCGCCCTCGGCGGTTCGGCCGGCGGCGACCGAGTGGCCCATGCGGTCACCGGTCTGCGAGGCCGCGGCGGCGATGGCTCCGGAGCCGGTGCCCTGCTCCAGGTGGAGGGTGGCGGTGCCCGTCCCGATGCCGTTCCGGGCGCCGTAGAGCACGTCGACCGTGCCTGCGTCGCTGGCGCTGCCGAGGTCTTCGGCGGGGGTGCCGACGACGAGGTCGGTGCAGCCGTCCTCGTTGTGGTCGACGGTGTCGAGCACCTCGCCGAACCAGTCCTCCGGTTCGGCGCCGCCGGGCACCCAGCCGAGGTCCTGGGTGATCTCGGCGGTGCCCTTGCCGCCGCCGTAGACCACCCGAATCAGACCTGCCGCGGCCTTGCCGCCGACAGTCGCCTTGGGGTCGCCGATTGCGATGTCCTCGATGCCGTCGCAGTTCAAATCGGTGACGGGGGCGGCGCTCAGCGTGGAGTCCATCCACGGCGCCAGGTCGTCGACACGGGTGACGATCCCGCTGGTGCGGGTCTCGGCCGCGTCGGTGCCGAAGCAGCCGCCCTGGTAGGATCGGCTGCTGAGGGCGACCAGCTGGTGGGTGCCGTTCGTCGTGCGGATCACGGGGCCACCGGTGTCGCCCATGCACACGCTGGCGCCGTCCTTGCCGGTGTACGCGGCTGTGGTGGCGGCGGACGCGTCCACCGAGAGTGCACCAGTGTGCAGCTGCAACGGCGCCCATTCGGTGGCTGTCCGCCCATATCCGGCGAACTGCAGTTCCTCGCCCGTGCCGGGCGCGGAGGAGGCCAGGGCGATCGGAGCGACTTCGGTGACGGGCCGGGACAGGCGGGCCAGCACCAGGTCGCGGTCGGTGCGCGGCACCAGTTCCACGATCTCACGCACGGCGCCCTGGCTCGTGGTCAGGTCGGGGCGGCCTATGGTCGCGGTCGCTCTCAGGTGCGGTTTGCCGGAGGGCACGGCGAGGCTCTGCTCGGGGTCGCCGACGAAACAGCTCGCCGCGGTGAGCACCCACTCGCGGTCTATCAGCACGCCGGAGCAGCCGCGTGTGGCGTCGCCGATGTCCAGGCGGGCGGTGTAGCCGTACGTGCCGGAGGATTCCGCGGGGCCGGTGACGGCGTGCGCGGACGGAGTGCTGAGCGAGAGACAGGCCGCGAACAGCGCTGCGGCCGATGCGACGCGGACGACGTGTCTGCGGTGCCGGGTGGAACCGGTGTGGTGGGAACGGGACATGGCGCGCAGCCTCCTCACTTGCTCGTACGGATCTCAAGCAGGGCGAACTCGCGGCTCTGCGGATCGGCGGACTCGCCCACCGGGGTCCAGGTGTCCTTGGCAACCTCGATGTCCTGGCGGGTGCTGTCCGCGGCGGTGAGGGTGACGTCGGCGGACTGGGCGGCGGCGCCCTTGACCGCGTACACCGAGGGGACCTCCAGAGTCAGCAGGCCGGAGGTGCCGATGACGCGGAAGCAGAACTGGCCCTTGCCCCGCGCCCATACCTCCAGCTGCCCGGTCCCGGCGGCGCAATCGGCCAGCAGGATGTGCCCGTCACCGCGCTTGAGCAGGATTCCCTTCTCCGCCTTGATCTTCTCCGCGCCCGGGTAGGCGAAGTTCTCCACCGCGTAGCCGGGTTGGTCGTTGACGACCGCCCTGGTGGATGGCGCCGGGACGCCGGTGGGGGTGGTGAGGGCGAAGAGCGCGGCGGCACCGGCAGCCGCGAGTGCACCGGTGGCGACGATCCGCCGTAGAAATCTCATGGAGGGGTCCTTGCGTGTAGGGGAAGTGAAGAGAAGCGCTGGGAGTGAAGAGTGCTGAGCCCACCGGGCTTCCCGGTGGCATGCGGAGTTCGCGTGCGGGAGGCGGGGCGGCAGGTGGTCGCGTTCCCGCAGATACGCGACCACCCTTGGGTTGCGGGCCGTTCAGGCCGCCAGGACGTACTCCAATTCCTTCTTGGCGAGTCTGAGGGGCCTGTATCCCCCGCGTGTGACGGTGGCCAGGGCGAAGTCGCCGAATGCTCTGCCGAATGCCGAGCTGCCGAAGCCGTACTCGATCCCGGTGAGCCCGGCCTTCAGCCCGCTGGCCCCCATCGCGATAGTGGAGGCGACCCCCGCCACGGTTCCGGAGACGGGTGCGGTGGGCGGTGCGACGACGGCGACCACGGTGGCGCCGGCAGCGACGACGCCCGCCCCGGTCTCCACCCAGCCGGCCACCTTGATCCAGGTGCCCCTGTCCTGCCACCAGTGGTCCTTGTGCTTGACCCGGTCGTTGTCAGGCGTGTCGGAGGGGTTGACGTTGTTGTCGCGGTCCTGCTGGGCCTTGCGCTGCGCTTCCAGCGCCTGCCTGCGCTGTTCGTCCTCCCGGGCTTTCAGCCCGATACGGTGGGCGTCCCGGGCGGCGGCATCGGCCTCCGCGGCGCTCCTGCCCGCCCTGATCTGGTCCTGGCGGGCCTGCTCGGCCGAGGCACGGGCCTGGCGCGCGGAGTTGTCCGCGTTCTCGGCCGCTTCCAGGGCACGATTGGCAGCGTAGTTCGCGGTGCGCGCGGCGGCACGGGCGATCGTGGCGGCGGACCGGGCCTTCTCGGCAGAGGCCTTGGCCTCCGCGGCGGCCTTGTCCGCGATGTCGGCGTTGCCGCGGGCCTCGGCAGCGGATGCGGCGGCGTTCCGGGCGGATGTCTGAGCGGCGGTGGCCCACTTCTCCGCCTCAGCCGCGGCCTTGCGTGCCTCGGCGGCCACCTTGGACGCCAGCGCGGCGTCCTGCTGTGCCTCGTGAGCGACGCGGGCGGCTGCCGCGATCGCCCCCTTCATGGCCGCGACATGGGCGTTGGTGTCGAGGTCCAGTTGCGCGGCGAGGTAGCGGACCTTCTCCAGGAACTGCCGGCGCATCCAGGCCGGGCCCTCCATCGCGATCTCGCCCAACACCCGCAGGTACGCTTCGGCGCCGTTGAGCAAGGCGGCGATCTTGGCCCGGTCGTCCTCCATGAGCAACTCGGGGAACTCGACGTCGAGGAAGTGTTGCAGCGCCTGCGGGGTGCCGTCGTTCAACGCGTCCTCCGCACCCTTCCGCACGGCGGGTCCGGGATTCTCGTTGATGATCTTCACGATGGCGCGCCGATTGTCCTCCTGCGACGCCTTGACGCGTCCCGAGGTGTTGAAGTCCCCCACAGCCGTCGAGCTGTTGCCGGCCAGCACCTGCGCGGCGGCCTCGGCGACGGCGGGGCCGCCGACCTGCGCCAGATAGAGGGCGGTCTCGCGGTCGTCCTGGGCCTGTGCCAGGGCCCGGTCGAGGTCGATCCAGCTGAGGACGGCATCGTCCGTACCGGCCAGGGCGAACTGTGCGGCCTCGCGGGTCCAGGTTCCGCTCGCCTGCAACAGCCCCACAGCCGCCTTGCGGCCCGTGACGGCGGCCAGCGCCAGGTCACCCGCGCTCAACGCCCGCTCGGCTTGGCCGAGGAGGTCTAGGATCTCCTGGTTGATCTGCTGGATCTGGTTGATCCTGCCCGCGTAGGCCGTGAGCGTCTCCTTTTCGGCGCGGGCGAGTTCCTGGGCTTCCGCGATGCCCTCCTGGCGCTCCATCTCCAACTGGGCCGCCTCGGCCTCACGGGCCTTGGCCTCCACTTCGACAGCGTCCGCGACGGCTTTGGTGGCGGTGTCGGCCGCCTTGACCGCCTCGGCCGCGTGCGCGGTGGACCTGTTGGCGAAGTCCCGGGCCTGGCCGGCATACTTCACCGCCTCCTCGGCCGCGTCCGCGGCCTTGTCAGCATGCACGGCGGCCGAGTCGGCGGCCGCGCGCGCGGACTGTGCCGCGGCGGCGGCAGCGTCCGACAGGGCGTCAGCCCTCGACGCGGCATCACCGGCCTGGCGAGCCGCTGAGGAAGCGATGGCCGCCTGGCGGCGCGCCTGCTCGGCCGCACGGCGCGCCTCGCCCGAAGCGGCGCCGGCCTCGGCAGCGGCTGTGGCCGAGGCATCCGCCGCACCAGCAGCCCCAACAGCGGCAGCAGCGGCCCGCTTGCCCGCGGCCTTGGCGCGTCCGACCTCCTGAAGGACCTTGTCCAGCCCTGCCACCATCTCGCGGGCCCTGGCCGCGGCGTTGCGCGCGGAGACCGCCGCGTTCTTCGCCGCCTCCGCCGCGTTGGCGTCCTTCGAGGCGTCGATCGCCGCCTTGTACGCTCGCGACGCCGCGGACGCCGCCTTCGACGCGGCATGTTGGGCGGCCGTGGCCGCCCGCGTTGCCAGTCGCGATGCCTCCGTTGCCACCTGGGACGCGCGCACCGCGGTCCGCGCCGCGTCCGCCGCGCCCTGCGCCGCGGACATCGCGTGACGGGCCGCAGCCGCAGACTTGCGCACGTCCTGCTGGGCTGCCCTGGCCTCCTCCGCGGCTTTCTCAGCGGCCTCTCCGGCCTTGCCCGCCGCGGTGATCGCCTGCTCGGAAGCGGTGACGGCCATGTCCGTCTGGGACTGGGCGATGCGGCCCGCCCGGGCCACATCCGCGACCAACTCCTCGATCCTGGAGGCCTCCTGGTCCCGGGCACGGGCGATATGCTGACCCACCTCCAGGAACCACTCGACATCGCTGTCACTGCCGCTGAGCGCGCGCGAGGCGTACTTGCGCGCCTCCGGTCCGGCCACGGTCATGGACTTGGTGACTTCGACGCGCATGTCCTCGGCACGGGCCGTGAACTGGCCTTCGGTCAGGAAGGTGTGCAGTGTGGCGGGCGTGCCGTCGTTCAGCGCCGCCTGTGCGGACCGGGTCAGGGCTTGGCCTCCCTCGTTCATGACCGTGGTGGCGGCCACCCGGTAGTCCTCCAGCACGGACGGCTTGAAGCCGTTCGCGACGAACGCCGCTATCGCCGTGTCACCGGCGTTCAAGGCCGCCACGGCATCGCGCTGCATGCCCTTCCCGGCCCCAGCCAGGAACGCCATGATCGCGACCCGGTTGTCCTCCGCCTCCACTTTCGGCAGCGTCTCGGACAAGAACAGCGCGACGTCGGTATCGCTGCCGGGCAGCGCGTGACCGGCCGCCGCTTTCGTCGCCCTGCCGCCCGTCATCCACGCCTTGACCACCTTGGCCCGCTCGGTGTCGGGGAGATCGAGACCATCCCCTGTCCCCGCGTCGCCGTCCTCTGAGGCCTGGGCCCGGGAGGCACCTGCCACCGGCAGCGCCGACGCTGCCACACCAGCCGCCATCGCGGCTATCAGGCGGCGCCGACTCCACAATGTCGTCCGCTTCATGAAATACCTCTCTGCCTACTGGGAAACGAAGAGAAGAAGAGAACAGCCGGGAAGAGTCACCTCCTCTGGGAAGGGCGGTTTTCCCTGGAGTGAAACCTCGGACGCCAGCGCCCGCCGCACGAACCGTCCGGCCTGGGACGCGGCGACTCAACGGCTCCATCCGGTTGGAGCCAGCCCGTCGCGCACACGCACACACATCGCCCGCCGGATCCGATGCCGCTCCCGACCCGGCCCGACCACATTGCCACGTCACCGGAGCAACTTGGCCCGCTGCGTGCGGGACCGCCGGACTGCCCGACCAACCGCGAGCGAGGGGTGCATGACGCGGTGAGGCGAACCTGCCTCCGGCTCCGCCTTGGTGCCTCAACTGCGGCCGGCACCGCCGGCGCCGCATGTGTGCCCTTCACAGGCATCGCGATACAGACCCGCGCCGGGGGCGTCCCGGCCGTGCGGTGCGTACCGGCTGATCAGTGCCTTGATCAGACGTTTCATCCGTCCCCCCGTGGCAACGCGGCGTGCCTGTCAGCTCTTGCGTGACGTCCGCCGATTCTTGCCGTCGACGGGGAAGTCCACATCAGCACACAGCGACAAGGACTTGGCAACGAGCGCCAGTCAGCGCCAGTCATCCCGCGCCTCCCACACCTCCCATGGCTGACATCGGTCTGTAATTCGCCTGTTCCATGAGGATCATGCGCGCGCACACTGTTGACGACCACCCGCCGCGTACACGGGAGATGCGCATCATGACGACCGTGCTGGACACCTCTTTATTGCCGACTGCGCAAAGAACCGCCGCCTGGGCCGAGACGTCGGCGCTGGCCCTGGTGACGACGCGGTTCAGGTTCCCCGAGCCCGAGCGCTTCAGTGCGCGCATCCGGGCAACGGAGCTGGGCGCCACCCAGTTGTCCGAGATGTCGTACGCGCCGTTGTTCTCCTACCGCTCCCCCAGGCTGATCCGCGAGTCAGACCCCGAGCTGTACCAACTGGCCGTCATCACCTCGGGCCGGCAGAACATCGAGCAGGCCGGCCGCCAGGCCTCGCTCGGCCCGGGAGACATCGTCCTGTACGACAGTTCCCGCCCGTTCGAGGCAGCGGTGGAGGCAGGCTCGGAGCCATCGGGCTCTCTTCTGCTGCAGTTTCCCCGTGCCCTGCTGCCGCTCCCCGACAACATGGCCGCGTCCGCCTGCGGAACGGTGCTGAGAGTCTCCAACGGTCTGGCGCACGTCCTCCGGCAGACGCTCCGTGCAGTGGCCGACGCAGCGGGCGAGCTGACCGACGGCGAACGGACCAGGACGGAGACAGCTCTCGTCCATCTGGTTGCCGCCGCCGTCGCCGGGCACACCGGGCACGCCTCGGGTCTTTCCCCGGAGTCCCGCACCCAAGTGCTCTACCGTGAGAGCCTGGTGTTCATCACCCACAACCTGCACGACCCCGGCCTGAAGCCGTCCGTCATCGCCGCGGCCCAACACGTGTCCACGCGAACGCTGCATCGCGCGTTCCGCGATCACGACACCACGGTGAGCGACGTCGTCCGCCGCGAGCGGATCACCCGTGCTCGTCGGGACCTGGCCGATCCGCTGCTCGACGTCTGCCCTGTGAGCGTGATCGGTGCCCGCTGGGGATACGTACGAGCCTCCGACTTCACCCGTGCCTTCAAGGCCGCGGTGGGCATGACCCCCACGGCATACCGCGCGGCGGCCCAGGCCACCGCCCCGCTCTGACCGGAACAACCACACAGCGGGAATGTCCCACCCCGACGCCAAGGACGCCGCGGTGATCGCGGACGCTGCACGGACCATGCCGCACACCCTGCGCTCGCTTCAGCTGACCGACGAGATCACCGCCGAACTGACCGTGCTGGTGGGTTTCGACCAGGACCTGGCGGCCGAGGCGACCCGCACCTCCAACCGGATACGCGGCCTGCTCACCCAGTTCCACCCCAGCCTGGAGCTCGTCCTGGGCCCGCGCCTGGACCACCCGGCGGTGACCTGGCTGCTGGAACGCTACGGATCCCCGGCCAGCTAGCGAAAGGCCGGTCGCCGCAGGCTCGTTGAGGTGATCCGGCCCAGGGCTCCACGCATGGCCCAGCGGCTGATCGACGAGGTTTTCGACGCGCTCGACGAGCAGACCGTCGTGGTCCCGGGCACCGCCATCCTCGACCTCGTGATCCCCTCCCTGGCCCGTTCACTCGCCGCCGTCCACGAGCAACGACGGGCCCTGGAAGCACAGATCGGACAGCTGCTGGAGGCTCACCCTCTTTCCGCGGTCCTGACCTCGATCCCGGGAGTCGCGGTCAGGACCGCCGCCACCTTGCTGGTCACCGTCGGCGACGGCGCCAGCTTCCCCACCGCCGCTCACCTGGCCTCCTACGCCGGCCTAGCCCCCACGACCAAGTCGTCCGGGACATCGAGCCACGGCCAACACGCGCCCAGAGGCGGCAACCGGCAGCTCAACCGCGCGATGCTCCTGTCCGTGTTCGCTTCGCTGCACGATCCCGCCTCCCGCACCTACCACGACCGATGTCGGGCCCGTGGGAAGACCCACACCCAGGCTCTTCTCCGGCTGGCCCGCCAGCGGATCAACGTCCTGTTCGCGATGCTCCGCGAACGGCACCTTCCACGAACCCCGAACCCCACGTCTCGCTTGACCAAAGACATAGAGGCCCCCCGCAGCCGGCAGAGCACGGCTCGCCGGGGCGCGGGCCGTACAGGGCCCGGCCGCCGGGCCACCGCACAAGCCCGGCGGACAGGGCGACGTCGCTGTCGACTTCCCCGGCCCGCCCGTCGGTGGCCTGGGCCATGCGCAACCCGGTGGTGACCTCGCCCGTCGTCGGGGTGACCAAGCCGGCCCAGCCGGCCGACGCGGTCGCCGCGGTGGACATCGAGATCGACGAGGACGAGGCAGCCTACTTTGAGGAGCCCTACCAGCCGCACGATGCCTTCTACCTGGAGGATTCCTTCTACAAGTCGCGGCCTGTGGCGGGCTCCCGGTAGTCCGGGCCACCCCCGGGCCTTAGACGACTCCCTGGCCTCGGCCTTCACAGCCCTGTGGTGGGCCCAGCGGTGCCTGCGGGCGGTCGCGCACGACTGCGAGGTACGCACGCTGCCCGTCAGCGCGGTGAGCAGGATGCCCGGCGATCTGTGCGGGACGGTGGACGGTGCCGGGGAGACTTTGCCGAACTCAAGGTGGCGGAGTTCCTTGGACGCGTGCCACGGGTGAACTCCGTCGGATCACACGAGGGCGCGGACGGGTCTTCGCTGACCGTGGCCGCCACGTCTTTTCGACGGTGCCCTCATCGTGAAATTCAGGTGATTGTCCCGCCGGCGCACCACGCGGCACGCGCCCTGGACGGGGGTCGTCCAGGGCACGTGCAGTGTCATTGTGGTCGGCCGGCTTCCGTGCGCACCGGCGTGGGGCCGGACGTCAGGCGGGGTCTCCTCCCAGGTTGAGCCAGCCGCGCACGGATCCGGAAGCGGCGAGCACCAGGTAGTCCGCCTTGCCGTCGCGGTCGATGTCCGCGAGCCGGAGGGCTTCGCGGGAGGCACCGACTCCGACGGCGTAGACGCCCCGGTTGATCCAGCCGCCGTGGCCTTCGCCACCGTTGTTGAACCAGGCCCGGATGACACCCGACTGATCAACCGTCAGGTAGTCGTCGCGGCCGTCGCCGTTGACGTCGGCGAACCGGACGGAGTCGCGCGTGGCCCCGTCGACGCCGGCCGCGTAGGTGCCCCAGCTCGACCACGAGGGTTTGCCGCCGTTGCCCGGCGTGTTGCGCCAGGCCCGCACTGATCCGTTGTCGGCCACGACCAGGTAGTCGTCCCGGCCGTCACCGTCCAGGTCGGCGAAGCGGACCTCGCGGCCCGGGGCTCCGACGCCTGGGGCGATCTCGCCCCAGGCGCTCCAGGAGGGCTTGCCGCCGTTGCCGGGCGTGTTGAGCCACGCCTTGACGGCGCCGGTGTCCTGGAGCACCAGGTAGTCGTCCCGGCCGTCACCGTTGACATCCGCGAAGCGGACCTTCTCGCCGGGCTCGCCGGTGCCCGGTGCGATCTCCTGCCAGCCGTTCCAGTGCGGGACACCGCTGCCGGAGGGGACACCGTCGCTGAGCCAGGCGTCCACCGAGCCGTCTTGGTTGACGCGTACGTAGTCGCTGAAGCCGTCGCTGTCGACCGCGGCGAAGTCGTACGCGTAGGCGGTTCGCTCGGCGTAGACGACGCCCAGGCTCCTCCAGGAGGGCTTGCCGCCGTCGCCGGGGGTGTTGCGCCAGGCGCGGGCGGTTCCCTCGTTCGTGACGGCCAGGAAGTCGTCCCGGGCGTCACCGTCGAGATCGGCCCAGGTGATCTCGTAACCCGGGACTCCGGGCACCGCGGCGATCTGTCCGAGCGAACTCCAGGAGGGCTTGCCGACGTCGCCCGGGGTGTTGCGCCAGGCGCGGACGGTTCCCTCGCTCGTGACGGCCAGGAAGTCGTCCCAGCCGTCACCGTCGATGTCGGCGAAGGTGATCTCGGAACTCGACACGCCGGGCACCTGGGCGATCTGGCCCCGGCTGCTCCAGGACGGCTTGCCGCCGTCACCGGGCGTGTTGAGCCACGCCTTGACGGCGCCGGTGTCTTCGAGCACCAGGTAGTCGTCCCGGCCGTCACCGTTGACGTCGGCGAAGACGATCTGGTGGTTGGGGGCGCCGACGCCCGGGGCGATCTGGCCCCAGCTGCTCCAGGACGGCTTGCCGCCGTCACCGGGCGTGTTGAGCCACGCCTTGACGGCGCCGGTGTCCTGGAGCACCAGGTAGTCGTCCCGGCCGTCACCGTTGACGTCGACGAAGCGGACGTTGTCGCCGGGCTCGCCGACGCCGGGCGCGATCTCCGTCGCACCGGACCAGGACGGCTTCCCGCCGCTGCCGGCCTTGTTGTACCGGGCTGTTACGGCCCCGTTCTCCTGCATGGTCAGACGGTCGTCCCGGTGATCCCCGTCGATGTCGGCGAACTCGACCCGGCCGGGGCCGTCGGCCGGAGTGCCGGGCACCGAGATGACCTCTCCCACGTTCCGCCAGCCGCCGGCGGCGTCCGGCTCGCAGGTACCGCCGCCGGGGGCGGGACCGGTGGCAACGGGGTCCTCGAGCCAGCCCCGGTCGACGGCGTCGTAGATGCTGTCGCGGAAGGCGGCGCTCATCTTGGCGTAGCCCTGGTCGCTGGGGTGCAGCTGATCGGCGAGGTCCTGCGTGGTCACCCGGCTCATGTCGGTGAGCAGGACATGTTCGCCGGCGTCCTGGCGCTGCCTCACCAGCTCCGGGATGTGACTGTTGTACTCGACGATCCGCGGCTCCACCTCGGGTTTGGTGGAGGGCACGATGGTCGCCACCGCCACCACCGCGCCGGGGGAGGCCGCGAGGAGCTGGTCGATCAGCCGGCCCAGTCGTGCCGGGGCACCTGCGACGTTGTAGTTCTGGTTCATGTCGTTGGTTCCGGCGTGCAGCAGGATGATGTTCGGCCGGTAAGCCGGTACCGAGCAGGCGGCCACGTCGGATATCTGGTCGATGCGCCAGCCGGAGTGCCCCTCATGGCGGGGGTCCGGGAGCTTACCGGACCGCATCGTCCCGACGAATTCGAGCGTGTGGCCCGCCACGTCGAGATCGTCCCAGAGTCCGGCACGGTAGCTGGATCCGGTCGAGCTTCCACGGCCTTCGGTGATCGAGTCGCCCAACGGCATCACGCGCATGGAGTGGGTGAAGCCAGGTATCGACTGGGCAGCGGTCCGCATGTTGTTGCGCAGGTTCGTCTGGACCAGCTCGATCCATTCCCCGAGGGATCCCATGGATGCCGCCCCGTTGCCGCCGATGAGCCACCGCAGGGCAGTGCCCAGGTTGCGCACCTTCGCGCCCAGGCGGGCGAACGCTTCGCCCATCTTCCCGCTCGTCACCCACGGGGCCAGCAGCTTCCCCATGGCGAGCCCGCCGGCCGCGGCGCCGAGTCCGACCAGGACAGCTGCTATCCAGGTGTCCTTCGTGATGTCCTCGCCCTTGAAGACGGCGGCCATCATGTAGCCCAGGAATCCTCCGACGAAGCCCGAGATCCCTTCGCACACCGCTACTCCCCAAGCCCCCATGAGGGGCGCGGCGTAGTAGAGGCAGGCCGCGCCCACCACCAGGGTCGCCGCGATGCCCACCACGGTGGCCGCGAAGTCCTGCCACCAGTTGGACGCCGTCGAAACCTCGCTTTCGGGGACGACGATGTCGATGCCGGTGGCGGTCACCGTGACCGTGCCGGCGATATCCGTTCCCGGACGGGAGGCGGGTTCCGGGAAGTCCGCTGCGGCTGCCAGGGTGTACAGCTCCTTGGCGACCGCCGAGAGGGAGCCGGAGCCGTTGCTCAGCTTGTCGATCGTCCGCTTCGCGGCGACCGGGTCCATGTCCTCGACGTCCATGCTGACGACCAGGTCGCCTGCCGCGGCCTCGGCGGACGCGGCGGACGAGCCGGTGGCCAGCGCGGCCGGGGCTGCGGCGGTGTCCGCGACGTCCGCCCGCCCCTCGCCACAGGTCATGCGGATTCCCGCACCGAGAGGAGTCCGCAGGGCGGCGACCGCCTGCTGGCAGGCGGACTGCCGGGCGACGTCCGCGTTCTCCAGCCCCAGCGCGGACTGCGAACCCGCGTACAGCATCAGGGAGGACGCAAGCCCGACCGCGACCAGTCGCAACACCGACCGGATGTCCCGTGGGCCTGCTTGTCTTCGGGGTCCCGAAAATCTCTTTCTCAACGTCATCCATTCCTAGTCGATCGGTCCGCCGGAGCGATGCGCGTCGCGGACCTTCCCTGCGGCCGGCTGAATCGGCGGCCGCGGGGAAGGCCCGCGACGCGCCGGCCGGGGAGGTGAGGGGAGGGTGGGGGCTGGTTCCGGTGGCTGGCCGGTGCGGGTTCCGATGCCTGTTGGGTACGGGTGCCGGTGGCCGGTGGCCGGCGTGGGTTCCGGTGGCCGGCCGCTTGCCGGCGGATCCGGTCGACGGGTGAAGTGGTGGCGTCCGGCGCTGTGTTCGAGACCGTTGCGACACGGGCGGTCCGCGGCGAAGGCCCGGCCGTGGGCCACGAACACGCCGAAGTCCGCCCGGCGCCAGAGGAAGTGGGTGACACCGGCCGGCTTGAGGAACGCGGTGCGTGGATCGGCGTGCCGTGTCCCACCTGGCACGGTTCGACGGCGGCCAGTCCGAAGGTCCGGCTCATGGCACCGGTGCGCGACGGGAACCGGAGGTGCGTCGCCGGTCCCCGCTGTTCGGTCTTCGCGCCGCCGGCTCCGTCGCTGAGCGGCGACGTGTCCTGCCGAGGGGTCTGGCCGTCGGCGGGGCGGCGGAGCCGGGCGAGAGCCGGGCTGCCGGCGCGCGGGTGGGCGTAACCGACCGGAACCCGCGGCGTACCGCACCGCTTTCCCCCGCACCGCCCCTCGCGGGCGCGGGCGATCCGGCCGGTCCGGCTCGCGGGGGTGGTCCGTGGGTGCGGGGCGGGGGCAGCGTCCGCCGGGATGGCGAGGCCGTGCCGGGCGTACGCCCGGTGTCTGCGCATGGGGGCTCTCCTGAACGCCTTCGCGCCGCGCCGGCGCAGGGGGTGAGGTGACGGTGCGGCCAGGCCGTGCGCCGTGCGGGCGCCGGCTTCCGCGCCGGTGGTCACGCATGCGGGGCGGCCTTTTCCGGCGGCGGTGCCGGAGTCGGCCGGCCGCATCGCTCCGCGGCCTGGACGGGCGGCGGTGCTCCTGCGCACCGGGAGGCCGGAGCGCCGCGCGGAAGCGCTGCGGACACCTCGGCGAGGTCGGGATGCGGCCGAGCCCGGAAGGCGGTTGCACCGCGGGCGTGGCCGGCCCGGGCATCGCAGGGGCGGGCACGGTGGTGGTGCGGGGCGTGCCACGGCCGGGTCCGGCTCCCGGCGTACCGTGGCCGCGAGGGCGGGCCCGGCGGTGGACGGGGGGACCGGGGGGGCGGGACCCGCGACCCGGTGGCCGTCCCGGGGTGTTCAGCCCGCCGGGACCGCGTCCGCCGGGTTCGTGTGCCAGTTCGTCACGACCGGCTGGTCCACGACGATGTTCCCCACGGGCAGTGAGACGGGGTGCGGGTCGCCGTCGCTGACGGACACGATGACGGTGCCGTACTCGGTGCCGCCGTCGCTGTTCGTCGTCTTGGGGTTGACGCCGGCGTAGAGCGTGGTGCCGCCGCTCAGGGTGATCTCGCCGCCGGCGGACTGCTCGGCGGGGCGGGCCTGCGTCCCTCCGGAGCCGAAGGCGACGACCGGCAACCCGCCGGGCAGCACGCAGGTGATGCCGGGCTTCGCGCTGACGCTGATCCGGAGGTAGCCGCCGGCCTGGGTCATCGACCTCGCCGCCCAGCGCAGGTCGTTGGAGCCGCAGCTCTGGCCGTAGCCGGTCTTGTCGGCGGCGCCGCCGTCGCCGGGCGTCCCGGCCACGTCCGTGCCCTTGCTCTTGCCGCCACCGCCGCCGCCGCGGGCCGTGCCCGCCGTGTCGGCGGCCGACGGGCTCTCCTGGCCGCTGCCCGCACCGCCCGTCCCGGTGGCGTCGGACGACGGCTGGGAAGAGGAGGAAGACGTCGCCGTCGAACCGGCGGTGGAGTGCGCCGAGTCGTCGCCGGTGGCGGCGGAGTCGTCCTGGCAGGCCGACAGGAACAGTCCGGCGCCGAGTACGGCGGAGACGGCGAAGGCGGCGCGGATGCGGTGGTTCATGAGGGGTCCTCTCGATCAGCGGGCACCTGGCGGCGCCCTGGGTGATTGCATTGCCTCGTCCGGTCAGCACAACGGGAGCACCGAGGGATCAGTTCGATGCGGTGGCGCCTTCAGGACGGCTCCGGCACACGGCTGTTACGGAACACACCCGAATCCGGGCGATTGTCGCCGGTTTGCCCGTAGTGGGGTCTGGTGTGAGGTGGCCGCGCGAACGGTCGGCGAGACCGCGAGGCTTACCGGGGCGTGCCGGCCGCCTCCGGTTTCCTCCGCGCGGTGCCTGGCCGGCGTCCGGGGAGGGCTGTCACCGTCACGTCCCGGGGTGGGCGTGGCCGTTCCGCCAGGCCCACGCGGCGATCTCCACGCGGTTGCGGGCCGACAACTTGCCCTGGATGTTGGTCAGATGGGTCTTGACGGTGCCCACGGTGATGCGGAGCGCACCGGCGATCTCGGCGTTGGTCAGCCCCCGGGCCACCAGGCGGGCCACGTCCGTCTCGCGCGGTGAGAGATGCGCTTCCGATCCCGCCGCGAGGGGTGTCCGCATCATCCGTTCCAGCAGCCGGACGGTGATGGAGGGGCTGATGAGCGAGTCGCCGGCCGCCGCCGCGCGTACCGCCTCCGCCAGGAGCCGGGGCCCGGAGTCCTTGAGGACGAAGCCGCACGCGCCGGACTGGAGAGCCCGGGTGACGTACTCGTCGTCATCGAAGGTCGTCACCATCACGACTCTCGGCGCGTGGGGCGCACCGGGCCGGGTCAGGGCCCGCAACGCGTCGAGACCGTCCAGGCGGGGCATGCGGATGTCCATGAGGACGACGTCGGGGCGGTGGCGCGCGGCCAGGTCGACGGCCTGCACGCCGTCCCCGGCCTCGGCGACGACCTCGATGTCGTCCTCGACGGACAGGATCATCGCCATGCCGGTGCGGACGATGGCCTGATCGTCCACGATCATGGTCCGGATCACGCGGCGTCGGCCCGGGACGGGGCGGGGAGCAGCGGCAGGCGGGCGTGGACCCGCCAGGTGCCGCCGCTCCCGGCGCCGCTGCGCAGGCTGCCCCCCGCGCCGGTCACCCTCTCCTCCAGGCCCGTGAGGCCGTAGCCGGGCGCGGCCGAGGGCCCGGCCGCTCCGTCGTTGTCGACCGAGACGGCCACGTGCCGCTCCTCGACCCCTACCCGCACGGTCACCGTGCGGCAGGCGGGAGCGTGTTTGCGGATGTTGGTCAACGCTTCCATCACCACGCGGCGGACGATGTCGGACACCTCCGCCGAAAGCCGCCCGGTGGGCCCGTCCTCGACGAGTCGCACGGACACGCCGGCGGTGTCGAAGTCCGCCACCAGGGCGCGTACGGCGGTCATGCCGCCGGGCGGGGCGAGCGGGGCGCCGGGATCGTCCGCCCTGAGCGCGCCGACCATGCGGCGCAAGGACACCAGTGCCTCCGCGCCGGTGTCCTCGATGCGCCGCAGGGCGGCCGGCACGAGGTCGGGCCGCTTGCCGGCGATGACGCCGGCGCCCTGGGCCTGGACGACGATGCCCGTCACGTGGTGGGCGACGTAATCGTGCAGGTCCCTGGCCAGCCGCACGCGCTGTTCGAGGCGGACGCGGTACTCCCGTTGCCGCCGGTCGGCCGCGACGAGCCGGGCGGTCACGGCGGCGCCGGCCACGGCCACGGCGACCAGTGTCATGACGAAGGCGACGAGGACGCTGCCCTCGCGGACCTCCACCGCGAGCGGGCGCGACACCACGCCGGCGATCAGCGCGGCCGTCCCCGCCGCCGCGGGGACGGCCGCACCGCGCCGGGCCGTGAACGCCAGGACGATCAGCAGCGCGACCGGTTCGAAGGCGCCGTACGCCGTGGACGCACCGTGGCCCGCGCGCAGGTGCAGCGCCGTGGTGCAGGCCAGCGACGCCAGCGCGGCGCCGAGGCCCGCGCAGGCCGTGACCCGGGAGCCCTCGCCGCGCCGCGCGGTCCAGGGCAGGGCCAGCAGGGCGACCGCGGCCGAGGCCGCCGACAGGCCCAGCAGCGCACCGGTGTCCGGCCGGCGGAAGGTGCCCCACCGCAGGTCGAGCTGCGCGGCGGCCACCGCGAGGCAGAACAGGGCGGGCCACAGCAGTGCGGCGGCGCCGCGCGGACGGGCCGGCGGCCGGGGTCGTCGTGAGGACATGCGATGAAGAGTAGGACAGCCCGCTCGTCGTGCCCTCTGCCGAAAGTCGTAGCGGTCGTCCCGGAGACCTGTCCTTCGCCGGATCCGCACAGCGGCCGGCGTCCGGGAGGGTGGCCATCGATGTCCTGCCGGAACCCGGAGCAACTGCCGCATGAACGTGAACCTGACCATCGAAGCGCCCTACGTCCTGGGGCCCGCCCTCGCCGTCCACCTCGGTGTGGCCGCCGTGCGGCTGCGGCGTGCGCGGCCCGGCTGGACGGGCCGGCACGTGGTGCTGCGCACCGCCGCGTGCCTCTACGCCGCGGCCGTGGTGTCGATCACGGTCTTCCCGCTGGAGGTGACCTGGGGCAGGTACGCCAACCAGATGCCGTGGCTGAACCAGATCAACTTCATCCCCCTGGTCACCGCCGACGTGACCGCCGTGCCCAACATCCTGATGTTCGTGCCGCTCGGCATCCTGCTGCCTCTCCTCACGCGCGTGAGGAGCACGGCCCGGGCCGTCGGAGTGAGCGCGCTGGCGAGCCTGTGCATCGAGTCGGCGCAGCTGCTGTCGTACGTGCTCTTCCACAACGGCCGCGCGGTCGACGTCAACGACCTGCTCGCCAACACGCTGGGCGGGCTGACCGGGTACCTCCTCGTGCGCCTCGCCCTCGGCAGGCCCGCGGTACGGGAGCGGGTGCGGCACTTCGCGCTGCCCCGGTCCGCCGCGGGCGGGCCGGTCCTGACGGCGACCGCCTGACCGGCCGGGGGGGGGGGGGGGGCGGCCCCCCCCCCCACCCAGGGGGGGCGGGGCCAGCGGGGGAACGGCGCCGGGGCCCCCCCACCTGTGTTGCACGGAAACCCCA
>NZ_JBVJOT010000054.1:0-7235 GCF_055583025.1 Streptomyces sp. NPDC104831 | reverse complement strand
CCCTCTTCTCTGGCGTGTGCTCATCCTCCCCCCCCCCCCCCTCCCTGCGCGCCGCCCCCCCCCCCCCCCCCCCCCCCCCCCCCGCCAGGGCGGGCCGGCACCGCCGGTGAACCGGCCCCGGCACCCCGCCGTCGTGGTGCACGGAACGCCCACCACGAGCGGACCCACCGGATGCCGGGACACCCGCCGTTGAGGTGCACGGAGCGCCCACGGCGGGCGGACCCGCCGGGTGCCCGGGCTTCGGGAGCGCGGCCGACGGGTGCGGCCCGCCCCGCTCGCAAGACGTCCCGCTCCCCCACCGACCGCTCCCCACCGACCCTACGAACCAGAGGCACCATGACGCACTTCACCAGCCGGTCGCTGCCCGCACACCGGACCCTCGCGGCGATCACCGTGGCCGGGGCCGCCCTGCTGTCCACCGGGGCCGCTCCGTCCGCCTCCGCCGCCTCCGCGGCCGACGGCCCCAACTATGTCGCGCTCGGCGACTCCTACGCCTCCGGCGCCGGGCTTCCCGGGGTCACGGACGCCGCGTGCGACCGCACCACCGCCGGTTACGCCGCCGTCCTCTCCCGCACCTCGGCGGGTCAGGGCCGTACCTTCAAGAACGTCACCTGCACCGGCGCCACCACGGCCGCCCTCTGGAACGCGCAGGGCTCCAAGCCCGCGCAGCTGAACGCCCTGACTCGCAACACCAAGCTGGTCACATTGACGCTGGGCGGCAACGATGTCGGCTTCACCGGTGTGCTGGCCACCTGCGCGCTCGTGGCCTCCTCCGATCCGGCCGGCAGCCCGTGTGAGAAGCACTTCACGGCCGGCGGCAAGGACGTGCTCGGTGAACGCGTCAACACGGTCGAGGGCCGAGTCCGTGACGCCCTCACCGACATCAGGCGGCGCAGCCCCGACGCGAAGGTGGTCGTCGTCGGCTACCCGGCGCTCTTCCCCAACAGCGGCACGGGATGCACCGAAGTCCCTTTCGCCAAGGGCGACTTCGCCTTCCTGCGCGATGTGACGAAGAAGCTCAACCGGGCGTTGCAACGCCGGGCCGCGGCCGGTGACCGGGCCGTGCGGTTCGCGGACACCTACGCGGTCACCATGGGACACGACATGTGCCGGCCGCGCGACACCCGGTGGATCGAGTCCCTGAACCCGGGCGGGGACACCCTGGCGGCCCACCCCAACTCGGTCGGCCAGTTCGCGATGGCGGCGGCCGCGTACGAGGCGGTCCTCAAGCCGTAACCGCCCGTGTCCTTTCGTGTTCTCGGGGCCGGCGCCTTGGCGCGTCGGCCCCTTCACGCTTTCCGTACCGGCCGAGCACGCCATCGACATGACGCGGATCACGGGAAGCGGAGCCGGACTTCCGACAGGTTCCAGAAGTAAGCATTGACATGCGTGCCCGGCTACGGGCGGGGGAACCAGCCGCGTTCGCCGACTTGTTCGACAGTCACGCCCGTGACGTGTACAACCACGCTTTCCGGCTGACCGCCGACTGGTCGGCGGCCGAGGACATCATGGCCGCCACCTTCATGGAGGCGTGGCGGCTTCGCCTGCGGATCGACTCCGAAGGCGGTTCGCTGCGCCCCTGGTTGCCCGGCATCGCCACCAACACGGCGCGCAACCAGTACCGCAGCAACCGCAGGTACCGGCGGGCGGCCCTCGCCACCGCGGCCGCCGAGCTGAACGTGCCGGACCACACGGACGAGGTGACCGAACAGATCGACGACCACCGCAGACTGGCCGTGACCGTCCGGGCGCTCGCCACGCTGCGCAGACCCGAACGCGAGGTCATCGCGCTCTGCGGGGGGAGAAGGACTCGACTACGAGGCCGCGGCGAAGGCGCTCGGGATTCCGGTGGGCCCGGTCGCCTCCCGGCTGTCCCGCGCCCGCAAGAAGCTGCGCTCCCTCGCGGACGCCGAACTCGCCCGTCCCGCCGGGCCGGCAGCGGGTGCCGGCGCCGCCCCGGAGGACCTCGTACTCCACGCGACGCGCACCGGGCCGGCCGGATCAGCCGAAAAAGACCGCAGCAGACGGGAAGCCGGGGTGACCGGGCGACAGACAACAGGTGATCGGATCCACACCGTCCGGCCCACACAGGAAGGAAACCGATGAACGCGAACACGCCCCGGCCCGGCCCGGCCGAGTGGGAGAAAACAGGCACGGCGTACGCAGGACGGTTCCCCCGCCCCCGCGAAGGACCGCCGGGTGCGGCTGCCCCGCCCGGTGATCGCCCTGCCCGCCCTCGCCGCCGTCCTGGCCGCGGCCGTCGTCGCCGGGACCGCGATGTCCGGCGCGGACGGCGGCGGGGACGGATCCGGCCGGCTCACCGCCGGGCCGGCCTTGACCACGCGGCTCGGCGCCACCAGCCCCGACGGGTGGCCCGGCTGCTCGACCAGGTCTCCCTGGCGGCGGCGGAGGACGACCATCCGGCCGTCGGAGCGGGCCAGTACGTGTACATCGAGTCCAAGACGGCCGACACCTTCGTCAAGACCGTCGACGACAAGAGCAGCCTGGCCGGCTACCCACTGCACAAGCGTCAGGTGTGGCCCTCCGCCGACGGGACGAAGGGATGGCTGATCGATCCCGCCGTCAACGACAGCCCCGAAGGCGAGACCCTCAGTCTCCCCGACGAGCAGGGCAACACCCCGGTCGCCGGCCTGAACAACCCGTCGTACGACTACCTGGCCAAGCTGCCCACCGATCCCGACGCGCTCCTGTCGAAGATCTACCAGGAGACCAAGGGCCAGGGGAACTCACCGGACCAGGAGGCGTTCACCACGATCGGTGACCTGCTCGGCGAGAACTACCCGCCGCCCGCGCTCTCCAAAGCGCTGTTCAAGGCCGCCGCGAAGATCCCCGGCGTCGTCACCGTGAACGACGCGGTGGACGCCGCGGGCCGGCACGGCGTGGCGGTCGCCCGGCTGGACGAGACCAGCGGCCAGCGCGAGGAGTGGATCTTCGACGGCAAGACCCATGTGTTCCTGGGCGAGCGATCCGTCCAGGTGCGCAAGGTCCGCGGCCCGGAGGAAGAACTCGTCGAGCCCGGAACCGTCCTGTTCACCAGTGCCATTCTGCGCCGCGCCGTGGTCGACGGGATGAAACAGGTGCCCGCGCAGGCCGGGTGACGACCGCGGCGGGGCCCGAGCGGGGCACCGCGGCATCGTGGAACGGCCGCCCGGGGCGCCGCCTGGCGGGCGGCCGTACGTCCTCAGGGCGGTGAAGGGGTGTGCATGACGACTGCTTCCCGCCCGGAACGGGCTGCGGCTGACGAACGGGACGGCAGTCCGAGGACGCCCTCTGCACGGGACCGCACACCTGTTGCGCGGCCCGGGTCCCCGGCCGGTTCGGTGCGACGGCGCCGCCGCCCGGCTTCGTGCGGCGAGCCCTCACCGGCGGCGGCAGGCCGCCCACGGTCCGGCGTCCTGGCCCGCCGGCGCGCGGACACCGCTCAGGGGACCGACGACGCCGACGCGGTGACCGCCCGGGCGGTGACCGCGTCGGCGCGCCGGACCCGCGGCGCCCCGGGACCCGACTCGCCGGGCACCGCGCGCCGGAGCACGCCCGCCGGGAAGCCGGGAAGCGGAGACGGAAGACCGCGGCGGGATGAACCAGCCCGGCCGGTCCGCCGTTGCAAGCGATGAAGGCCGCCCGGGGAAGCGAGCGCGTCACCGTGCAGAAGAAGCGCCGCGGCACCCCACCGTGAACCGCTGCCACCTCGCCAGTCCTGACGGCAACGCCCGCGGAGCAGCGGTACACCGGGCCGGTCGGTTTCGACTGCGACAAGTGCGGCGACAAGCAGCTCTGGGCGGCCGGCTGACGGCCGTCTCCGACCTTGCCGGGCCCGTACGGTCCCGGCCGACCAAGGAAGTCAAGGGTGCTGATCGACATATTGGCCGCCGTCGCGCTGCTGCTGTTCGTCATCGGTGTCATCGCCGACGCGAGGCGCTTCGCGAACGCCGTGCTGCTCGGCATCTTCCTCACGCTCATGGCGGTGGCCCACGGACCGGACCTCCTGGTCCTCCACCACGCCCTGGACGACACCTGGCTGACCGGCCCGGTCCTGGGAGGGCTGGCCGTACTGCTGGTCTGCTGCCTGCTGATGGGCAACGGGGTGCGGATGGTACGCAAGGAGGGCAGCCGCCCGGCCAACCTCCTGACGCTCGTCGCAGGGCTCGGGCTCCTGTCGCTCCTGGTGCTGACCGTGGTGGCGTTCATGACCGAGCAGTTCGCGCTGGTCGTCGCCGTCGTCATCGCGACGCTGCTCACCTGCTACTTCGGCTTCCTCTTCCTCTGTTTCACCGTGTACGGCTACGCCTACAGCCGCCTGGCCGTACCGTCCGGCCTCGACTACATCGTCGTCCTCGGGTCCGGCCTGACCGGCGGTGACCGGGTGCCGCCGCTGCTCGCCGCCCGGCTGGACCGTGCGCACGCGGTGTTCGAGGCCCAGGTGGCCCGGGGCAGTGAGCCCGTGCTGATCACGTCCGGCGGTCAGGGCCCGGACGAGGCCGTACCCGAGGCGCATGCGATGGCCGACTACCTGGCGGCGCGCGGGGTGCCGGCCGGGAACCTGCTGCGTGAGGCGGAGTCCGCCACCACCGAGGAGAACCTGCGCAACAGCAAGGCCGTCATGGAGCAGCGCGGCAACGGCTACCGCTGCGCGATCGTCACCAACGACTTCCACGCCTTCCGGGCCGCGATCATCGCCCGGAGCGTGGGCGTCGACGCCCACGTCCTCGGCGCCCCCACGGCGTCCTACTTCCGGCCCAACGCGACCATGCGGGAGTTCGTCGCCGTCGTCCTGCACCACCGGTGGGTCCACCTCACGATCTGCCTGTGCCTGGCCCTGGCCTGCTGGCTGACCCTCCTGTGACGGCCGGGTGCGGCGCACCCACGGTCGCCGCACCAACGCACCACGACCGCCCGTCGAAGCGTCCCGCGCCGGCCCGACCGAGCCCCGCCCCGGCGGCCGACCGAGGCCGAACAGCCGGTTCCGCATCCCGTGACGGCGTCCCACGCCGTCGGCGTTCCCGCAGGTGGGGCGCGGTTTCGGCGTTCCACCCATCCCCGATACGCGGTGAGCGCCACCGGTGGGACAGGTCATGCCGCAGGCTGAGCACATCGCAGCCGCCGCTCCGCCGGCTCCACGGCGACCGGCCTGCGTCATCCACGTCCGGCCCACCCGGCGACGACTGCCGCGAGCATCCGCCGGCGGAGGTCACGCGGCGCCGGTGAGCGGACGCCCACCCATCACGGGGAGAGATCATGAACACCCGGCAGACGACCGTCCTGACCGCCGAGCGCACCGGCTCCACGGCCCCGCGGGCCTTCGTACGACACGAGGACGCGAACGCCGAGCGCTTCGTCCGCGAGCTGTACGCCGAGCACGGGACGGCGCTGTTGGCCTACGCGGCCCGTCGTCTGGACAACGACTGGGACCGCGCCCAGGACCTGGTGCAGGAAACCGCCGTACGCGCCTGGCGCCACGGCCCCTCGCTCAGCCTCTCCGCCGACGGTATCCGGCCGTGGCTGTTCCGCGTCCTGCAGAACCTGGTGATCGACGAGCACCGGGCGCGGGCGGTGCGCCCCAAGGTGCCGCATCAACTGGACGACGTGGTCATCCCGGTCGGCGACGACACGGACCGGGTACTGTCCGCGCAGCTGGTGCGGGAGGCACTGGCGGACCTGACCAGCCGGCAGCGCGAAATCCTGCACGTCGTGTACTTCCGCGGCCTCAGCGTGGCCCACGTCTCGGACCTCCTGGGCATCCCGCCGGGCACGGTGAAGTCACGCACCTACTACGCCATGCGCGCGCTCAAGACGGCACTGATCACCCGCGGCATCCACGACTGAACGCCCCGCCCCGCCCAGCCGGGCCGACATCCTCGCAAGGCACACCCCGGCACCGCACCAACCCAGGCGAATGCCCGTTGAACCAACTGACGCGCACCGGCCGAACCTTCGAGGACGGTGCGAGCGCCTGACCGTGCTTCCGCCTGCCGGACGACCGGACGGTCGAACTACGACCGCACCGGGCCGACCCCCCTCCCGGGGCGCGGCCCGGTCGCGCGGCGCCGAGCGGACGGGTGCCCGGCGTCGCCCGTCCGGACGGCACCGGGATGCAGTACCCGCCCAGTTCCGTACGGTCATGTGCAGGGCCGGAACACCCTCCGGCCCGGCCATGAGGAGGCGCGCCATGCGTCGCACCAGCTCGACACTCACCGTACTCGCGGCCGCCGGACTGCTCGCGCTCGCCTTTCCCGGCCCGGCGTCCGCCACGAACGGATTCCTACGCATCGGCGGAGTCGTGCGCGACCACCCGCTGGGCTGCTACGAGGTCGTGCAGCTGTCCACCGTGCTCAACTTCACGGACGTTCCCGTCCGTGTCCACAACGTCCCGGGGTGCCAGGGCAGCGTCGTCCGGATCCTTCCCCCGGGGCTGGCGGCACAGGTGCCCGGGACACACAGCATTCTCGTCCAAGACCCGCTCCGCCCTGCGGGGTGACGTGCACTGACGGTGCCCTCCGCCCCGGCGTCGTCGAGGATGCCGGTGGTGGTCTCGGCGAGCCGGCCGAGGTGCGGCGGCGGCGCGGCCGGTCGACCTTGCCGTTGGCGGTGAGCGGAAGGGTGGCCGATTCCGCCCAGGCACCGGGAACCGGGCACCAGGTGGTACTCCGGCCGGAGATCGTTGCCTGCGCTGGTTCCCCTTCGGTAGTGGCAGCGGCGGGCTATGGCTTGGTGCCGTCTGCGCCAGGTCCTTGGGAAGCACCTCGATGCCTGCGCCTACGTTCCGGGAACGGAACCCGGCAGGGGGGCTTCGGCACCACCGACGAGGGAACTCGGTGTGGAGTTCGAGGGAGGTCGATGTTCATGGGCGACGACGAGTTCTACCGACATGACCGCCCGGAGGGCGCTGACCTACCTGAGGACCGCCCCCGAGAAGGAGCGCTTCCGCAGCCCCACCGGGGCGGCAAAGCCGTCTGGATCACCTTGGGCGTGGTAGCAGTCCTCATCATCGTGTTCGCCCTCATCCTGGTCTGACCTCGACGGCCGGTACCCCGGCGCATGGCCACCACCGTCGTGCCCGGCGGGTTCACCCTGGTCTACCTCGTCTACAACACCATCACGAACCTGCTGACGCAGGACGCACAGGTCGAGTGCTTCCGCAACGCCGCACGGCATCTGGAGCCCGGCGGTCGGTTCGTCATCGAGCTGGGTGTGCCGCCGCTGCGGCTCCTGCCGCC
>NZ_JBVJOT010000053.1:0-61128 GCF_055583025.1 Streptomyces sp. NPDC104831 | reverse complement strand
CGTGGGGGGGGGGGGGGGTTGGGGGGGGGGGGGGTTTTGGGGGTCTTTGCCCCCCCCCCCCCCCCCCCCCCCCCCCGAGCCATGAGGTCAGCGTCTGCGGGCCCAGCCGGCGCCGATTCCGGCCACGTGCAAAGCCAGAGCCGTCAGTCCGAGAAGCATGACGTTCGTCGAAGAGAACACATCGTTGGTGCTGATATCAGCCGCGTTGATCAAAAACGCAAAGAAGAACAAGATTGCCGCGACTATGCCAAGCATGACGGACTCCTTCCACAAGAGGGGTGAAGCCCGTATGCCCGGCTATCGCTCCAGCAGACGTCGGCGGTGCGGGCCGTTTCCCCAGCAGTACGTCAGGCAGGCGCATGGCGTGGCCGGGTCGCCCGCCGTGGTGCGGCGTGGCGGGCGGGTTCAGCTGAGTCCGCGGGCTGGAGGCGCTGAAGCCATACGGAGGAGGTGAGCAGCAGGCCGGTGAAGATGGCCAGGAGGAGGGCGGATACCCACATCTGCCGGCTTCCGGGGGTCTGCCAGCCGGTCCAGGCGGTCGATGCCGCCCATACCAGGGCGCCCACCGCGTAGAAGGTGCGGACTCGGCGCAGCTGCCGCACGGCCCGCAGGGACAGGATGCTATCAGTCGTGGATGCCATGCCGGCCCGTATACCCCCGTGCACGCCGCTCAGCAGACCGGGTTCACTTCCGCTGTATCGGTCACTCCTGCTCGTGCTGCCGGGTTCATCCTTCGAAGTCGCGTCGCACTGCGGCTGCTTCGTCTTCGATCAGCCCGTCACCGTCGGGGAAGTCCAGGACGGCGCCGCAACGGCTGCATAGTTTTCCGTCTTCGGCGGGCGTGCCGCAGGCCTTGCAGAACCGGTTGCCTCGGTTGTTCTCGGTCTTGTGTTCCATTGTCTCTCCTGGATGGTGGGCGATGATGACTGCGGAGTACCCGTGGCTTCCGTGTCGATTCCCCGAGTGTCTGCTTCATTTTTTGTCTCCGATAGACTCTGGACTTAGGAGGCTGTAGCGCTGTGGTGGTGTTATCCGCTGGAGACGGTTGGCTGTGTCCCGTGCACGGAGGTGTGCGGCCGGTGTCATGGTGCGAGCTGCGTTACTCAATGCCCTTGGAGAGCCTGGTGGTTGCTGGTATGTGGATGCGTGAGGGTTGTTGTCCAGCTCGTCGGAGAGGGTGGATCGGATGGCTGTGAGAGGGCTTCGTCCTCATCAGCGTGAAGCCGTGGACGCGGTTGTCCGAGCGCTCGAATTGCCTGCAAGATCTACTGTGCCCGAGCGGGGTCTGCGGACTCAGGCGGTCATGGCGACCGGATCGGGCAAGACCCTCGTCGCCGTACGCAGCGCGGAGGAGCTGCAGGCGGGCCGGGTGCTGGTGCTCGTGCCCTCGCTGGACCTGCTCGCCCAGACCGAGGCCGCCTGGTGCGAGGGCGGGCGTACGGGGCCGATGATCGGTGTCTCGTCCCTTCGGGGGCCGGAGGCGTCGTTCCCGAACACCACGGACGTGGACGAGCTGGTCGCCTGGGTGCGGCCGTTCGACAAAGTGACCCTGTTCGCCACGTACGCCAGCCTCGGGCTCGGCACGCTGGAGCGCGCGCACCAGGCTGGCCTTCCGGGGTGGGACCTGATCGTGGTCGATGAGGCGCACCGGACGTCGGGGCGGATCGGGAAGCCATGGGCGGTCGTGCACGACAACACCCGTATCCCCGCTCTGCGGCGCCTGTACATGACCGCCACGCCCCGCCTGTGGCAGCTCGGGGACGACGATGAGGCCGGCGCACCGGGCGAGCTGGTCGCGAGCATGGAAGACGACCCCGAGGGCCCCTTCGGCAGCCGCTGTTTCACGCTGCCGCTCTCGGAGGCGATCGATCGGGGGATCTGTGCCCCCTATCAGGTCGTATGCGTGGACGTCACCGACACCGCGCTCCAGGCCGCGCAGCTCCTGGGCGGCGAAGGCCGCTCGGCAGAGGTCCGCGGGGCGCGGCTCGCCGCGCTGCAGACCGCCCTGGTGAAGGCGTCGGCCGAGGAGAGCTTCCGCCGCACGCTGGTCTTCCACCACCAGGTCCGCGAGGCCGAGGCGTTCGCGGCCGGCCTTCCGGACGTCGCCGCACAGCTGCACGCCTCCGACCCCGAGCTGTACCCCAAGACGATCTGGGCCGACTGGCTGTGCGGCGACCACAAGCCCCTCCGCCGGCGCCGGGTGCTCACCGAGTTCGAGACCGGGATCGCCGCGGACGGCACCGTCGTGGAGAAAAGCTTCCTGGGCTCGGTAAGGGTGCTGGGCGAGGGCGTCGACACCAAGAACTGCGACTCCGTCTACTTCGCGGACGTCCGCGGCTCGATGCCCGACCTGGTCCAGGCCGTGGGCCGGGCGCTGCGGATGCAGCCCGGCGAGGGCAAGATGGCCAGCCTGGTCGTGCCGGTGCTGCTCGGGGCCGGGGAGACGGCGGACAACATGCTGACCTCGCGGGCTTACGGCGGGCTGGCCAAGCTGCTGGAGGCGCTGCGGGCGCACGACGCCCGCGTGGTCGAGCAGCTCGCCGAGCAGCAGGCACCCAGTCGTGTCAGGGGCGTGCAGAGCCGCAGCGGGGGCCAGGAGGGACGAGGCGAGGGAGCAGAGAGCGACCGAAGCGACCGTGATCTGTCAGTGCCGGCCCGTGAGCTGCTGAAGTTCTCCACCCCACGCGACCCGGCGCAACTGGCGGCGTTCATTAACCTGCGGGTCCTCAACCCGGAACACGAACACTGGCGGCGCGGCATCGAGGCCGCCGTCATCTACGCACGGCTGCACGGCGACCTACGCGTGCCGTTCACGTACCGGGTGCCCGCCGCCGACGAGCAGGAGGCGGAGGGCGCGGGGTGGCCGGCCTCGCTTGGGAACTTCCCGCTCGGGCAGTGGATCGCCGACGCCAGGCGCTTTTACGCCCGCGGCGGCATGGACGCCGGCCGCATCCAGCAGCTGGAGAAGCTCGGCATGCTGTGGTCGCACTTCGACGTTGCCTGGGAGGAGGGCCTCGCGGCCGCGCGCGGATGGGCCGCCGAACACGGGCACCTCCTGGCCCCGCTGGACGCCACCTACCAGGGCTACAAGGTGGGGATCTGGCTGAAGAACCAGCGGGCCGCCGCCCGGAAGGCGGCCGAGATCGAGCAGCGGCGTGCCAAGGGCCTGCCGGTTCAGTCGTCGGCCGGGGCGCTGTCGCAGGAGCGGCGCGAGCAGCTGGAGGACATCAATCCGGCCTGGTGCCCGGCCTGGCCGGTGGAGTGGCAGCGCTGCTTCCACCTCGTCCGGCTCCACCTGGAGGCCGGCCGCCCGCTGCCCACGTCGCCGGGCGACGTCGTGCATCAGGGCGAGGACCTCGGACGGTGGGTGCGGGCGCAGCGGCTCGGGTGGGACGACCTGACGGCCGTGCAGCAGTGGCTGTGCGGGCAGGTCCTCGGCATCACACCCGCCAGCGAGGACGAAAAGCCGCCCCCGCGCCGTACGCAGGCCGACAAGTGGGCGCTGAACTACGAGGCCGCCCGCCAGTTCTACGAACGCGAGGGACACCTCCAGGTCCCCAGGAAGTGGGTTGAGCGGATCGCCGGCGAGGACCAGGAGGAACGGGAGCTCCGGCTCGGGGCGTGGATCGGGAATCAGCGCTCCCGGGCGGCGACGCTCGCCCCGGAGCGGGTGGAGCTGCTGTCCGCCATCGGCATGCGCTGGTCCTGATGGCGGGCGTCGCCGCCCGACGGCGTTCGGGGCGTGGGCCGGGAACCAGCGCAGCCGAGCCACGACGCTGACGCTGGAACGGGTGGAACCGACCGCCCGAACGCACCTGCTGTGATCGCTGAGCCGACCGTAAGGCGTACATTTAGCGTGCACAGAGCGTACGGCGAATGTTGTTCCATGGGCAGGCCGTAGCGCGCGGTGTTCCTGGAGCCGGGTGAGGTCCCGTGGCCGCCAGCGCCTCGTTCCGCCCCCAGCCGTAAGCGCAAGCCCGCTTCCAGCCCGCGCGAAACGGCGACCATCGCGGCCTTCTGCGCACCCGGGTCTACCGGCTCGAGTCCCTGGTGTGCTCACTCGGCAACCACAGTCTGCGGCATCGGTGGTGGCTCCACTCCTCTGACTTCGAATATTCGAGCCCCGTACTCTTCTTTTACTCTCTCAACAGCTTCTCGAAATTCCTTGAACCGCAGCCGCATATCCCAGTCGGCACGAGCCGAAGACGTATCGAAGCTGAAATCCCTGCGCAGTTTCTGAAGCTTGCATGATTGCTCATGATAGAGCAGATATAGTTTCTGATCATGGCTAGTCATCTGCACGAACACACAAAAGCCCTGGATAAAGCTCAGGGCAACATATACCCACTTGGGTGAATCGAGCGCCACGGCAGGCGGCAAGGCCAGTGCTGCGAAACCGGTGGTGAATAGCACTATCCGATGGCGCAGCATTCGACTCCGGGCTTCCGAGACCAGCCACTGAACATAGTCGTCCAGCCAGGCCGGGTATTCTTTCTCTCCCTTAAGCAGAGAGGGCGGCGGAGTAACCCGGGGATACATGCTAGGCGTAGGCCTTGCCTCCTCAAGCGCAAGAGTCCGGAATAACACTGCTGCCCCCGCGAGGACCATCGCAGAGGGCATAAGCAGCGCGGCGAAGCGGTTTCTGAGCGTCATGTGCTGAGCCTACGGCTCTGCGCAACATGATCACTGGTGGATTACAGCGGCTACAGCAGGGCCATCGCCCGGGGGATCGTGCCGCGCTCCGGGCCGTCCCGCCCCGGGGCAGACAACGACGGACGAACCCGCCCCGGCCTCGGTGCCGCCGCTGGAGGCGACGGACGTCCTGGCGGCCGCGGAACAGTTCCCGTGGGCCGTGGCCGCACCAGGCGTGCGGCACTGGCCGGACGGCGGTGACTTCCTGGACGTCGCTCTGAACAGCACCGCGCCCGCCGGGAAGAGATACTGCGCATGCACGGGCCGGGCAGCAGGCCCGCCTCGCACGGCCGGTACGCCCTGATCGGACAGCCCGAGACCCTGGTCATCGTGGAGCGGATGGAGAGTGCCCCGTTCCTCCTGCGCGGCCAGTGGGAGCAGGAGCTGGAGACCGCCTTCCTGGACGACCTCGAGTTCGTGTGGGGGCCGCGCCTCCGCCTCAGCCGGTGAGCAGCCGGGAACCAGCAGCGGGGGCCGGGCAGGGGGATTCTGTCCGGCCCCGCTGTCGTCGGATCAGCTGAAGCCGAGCCACCACCGGGCAGGGCTACTCCACCCGGCCGGCGCCAGGCGTAGAAAGTCGGCGCCCGCCCCCCGCATCCGGCCGGATTTGCCCCGCTAGCCGTGAGGTGGGGTGTTGCGACGACCGCTACAACTCACCCCGGTACCCCGGGGCCAAAAGAGGCCGTCCTAGACACGCCACGGAGCGGGCTGCGCGCCGAGTCCGCGTGTGGAGTCCGTTTCCGGGAAAGGCGTCCCGCCGCCGGAAGGCGGGGACGACCGGGGCCGAGCATGTGTGCTGCCAGTCCACCGTGGCCGTTACCGACGCCACCCGCTGACCCCCACGGCACAGGACGCCGTACGGCGCATCCTTCAGCGTCGGACCCCGTCGTCCTCCCCGGACACTGCCCCACCTGCACCCAGCCCCGGCCCGACTCCACCTGCCCCAGCAAGCAGTGCATCCTGCGCTGCCGCAGCCGTGAGTGAACCCTGCGCAGTGCTCGGAGACGCATGCCCCTGTTCTTCATCGACCGGCGAAAGACCCAGGAGGCCGGGGACATCTCCCGGGCTCAGTCGCGTGGATCTGGAGGAGCTGTTCGAGCGCCGCCGGGCGCCGGACGGGATACCGATCCTGCTGGATGAAGCGATGCGCTCGGTGGAACCGGAAGCGGTTTCCTGCCCCGATGTGCCGGCCGCCCGGGTCGGAGGCTTCGGCGGCATCATCCGGGATCAGCCGAGGAAGGCCGGGAGGGCGAAGCGGCGGGCCAGCTTTTCGCCGTCGTCTTTCGCACTTTCGGCGTTCAGTGAGTAGACGACCGTGCGTGACAGCTGACGGTCGCCCGCGATGACCGTGTGGTAGCCGGGGCGGGAGCCTGTCTTCGCCCAGATGATGGTGCCGCCGCCGAGGTCGAGACGCTGGAAGCCCATGCCGTACTGGCGGTCGCCGTCGTACGCGACCTGGCCCGCGGGCAGGCTGAGCATGGTGTCCAGGAGCGGGGCGGGCAGCAGGGCGCCGGAGAAGAGCCCGGTCAGCAGGCGTTCCAGGTCGGCGGTGGTCGAGATCATGTCGCCGGCTGCGCGGCGGTCCACCATGTTCCACTCCGTCACGTCGACACGGTGGCCGTCGACCTGTGCGTACGCTCGGTTGTGGACGCCGTGCACGAACGGGTCGCCGGGGCTGGGGAAGCCGGTGTCCCGCATGCCCAGGGGGCGCAGTACGCGGATCTGCGCCTGGTGGGCGTACGTGTCCTTGGTGACGCTCTCGATGAGGAGGCCCAGGACCGTGTAGTGGATGTTGGCGTAGCGCTGGACCGTGCCGGGGATCGACAGGGAGCCGCCGGCCAGGGACGCCGCCACGACCTGGCGGGGGGTGAGGGTGCGGAAGCGGTTGGCGTACAGCTCCTCGTCGGTCTCGCCGAGGCTCGCACCGTCGCGCAGGCCGCTGGTGTAGTCGAGGAGCTGGCGGACGGTGGGGATCCGGTCGGCGGGGAAGCCGGCGGGGAAGAGGCCGGGCAGGTAGCGGTCGGCGCGGGCGTCGAGTGCGACCTTGCCGTCCGCGACCAGGCTGAGGACGGTGGCGGCGGTGACGATCTTGGTGACGGAGCCGGCACGGAAGCGGGCGTCGGGCCGCGCGGGGGCCTGGGTGACGCGATCGCGGATGCCGGCCGAGCCAGCCCAGGTCTCGGTGCCGCCGACCTTGATGAGGGCGGCCGAGACGTCGTCGTCCGGTACGCCTTCCAGGGCCTGCTGGAGCGCCTGGACGCCGGAGCTGGGGGTGGGGGTGGGGGTGCCGACGGCCGTGACGCGGGTGGGGGGCGTCGGGGCGGCGGCCAGCGCGGTCCCGCTGAGCGGGGCGAGGGTGGCGGCGACGAGGAGGGCGGCAATGGCGATGCGGGGGACCGGCTTCATGGGGTGACTCCTGCGAGATGGGGTGTCGTGTGCCGTTCGGGACGGGGACCATCCTCGTGAGCGGGGCTGCTCCGGCGGATCGTCTGCCCGGGGGAGAGCGCACCCCGAGATCCGTGCGGGAGTCAGCCGCGGAACCCCTGCGGGACAAAGGGGAATTGTGTCAGGGTTGCCCGGCTTGATACCCGGGATCTCCCGACGCAGCGGACCATGACTGCGTTCAGCGTCGTCACGACCGCGCCCGATCCGGAATTGTGCGAGGACTTGAGCTCCTAGGGACCGCGCCAGCGCGCCCTGGCCAACGTCGCGGCGACCTGGGCGACGACAGCCTCACCGCAGCGCGAGCGGAAAACCGCCTCGTGCGCAACCTCGTGCACACCTCCGACGACCCCGCCGCGAGTACGGCACCTGGTCACGGGCCGTCACCGGCATATACCGGACGACACCCCGCCCCGCCACGGGAAGCCCCCCCGGACGGCTCTTCCCGTACCGCCGCCTGGCCGTCCACCGTCCAGGCCGGAACACCGCAGACCCTGGTCTGCTCCCGGCGTCTTTGTGTGCGGTGAAGCCGGCCGGCCGGAGCCCAGCGGCCAACGCGGCCAGCACCTCCATCCAGCTACTGCCTGGCCCGGAAGCCGACAGGTCCGAAGCGGCCGGCCGCAGCCCGTAGCGGCGGGCCGCTGAACACCGGCTGCCCGGCGGGCGTCTGGTCGGCGGTCAACCGCATGAGGGGACTCCTTCGTGTGCAGGTGTGCCGGGGCTTGACGCGGCACACCTGCGCGTCGCAGCAAGGGGTGGCTGGATTGGTCAGGCGCTGCTCAGGGCCGGCACACGGCGTGGGCGCATGGGGCGGCGCGCTGGGCCCGGGCGGTGCGACGCATATGCGGAGGTGGGCTCGTTGAAAGGCAGGTCCACTCCCGCCGGTGCGAGGCGGTGCGCTCCGCAGCCCGCGCGCATTTCAGCGCCCCGTCCGCGAGTGCGGACCCGATACGGTCGAGGGTGGTGCCCGAATCAAGGCACCACCCTCGACCGTCGCGCCACTCACCTGATCGTGAAACCTGGATCAGTCCGTCTCCAGCCTGCGTCGAGGCCGATCATCGTGGCCACGCCCGCCAGGCCTGAGGAGCGGCACTTCGCTGTCGCATCAGCGCGTGTGCTGCGCGGCCAGTCAGTCCTGGTCCTGTGAGGAGGGGTAGATCCGCCACAGCTGGGAGAGGTTGGGACCGCCCCACATGCGGGTCAGGCCCACCAGCCGGTCGTTGCCTTGGAGGTGGTCGGCGACGGCCAGGGCGTAGCGCGGATGCAGGACCGAAACCAGGTAGAAGTCGTTGCCACGGTCCGCGTGGGAGACCAGCCGCCAGTGCTGGTTGAGGCTGTCGGTGGGTTCCTGGAGGGTCACGAGGTCGGGCGGGTTGGCCCCTGCGGTCAGGCAGCGCCGGTTGGCGTAGGACTCGATGCGCACCGTGCCGCCGGCGTTCTGCCGCAGGAACCACCGGTGACACCGCAGGCTGCCTACTGGCTGGCCTGGCTGACTCGGCGCACGGTTTCGTCTGACCGTCCGTATCGCGCGCGGCCCGCCGTCGCGCGCGAGGAGGACCAGCGGCGCCCCGATCCCCTCGCCCGCCGTCCGGGCCTGTTCCCACCACCCACTTCTCTTTTCTTCCTGCTGTGGGGCGTGGACCCGGTGGAGCAGAGGGGATGTCGGCCTGCCGACCATGGCCGGATCAGCCTGGTGACGTGGGGGTTCGCGGGCGGGCGCGGCAGAGGGTGCGGACGGTTGCCGGACGGGTTGTCGGCGGGGATGTGGGTCTGGTCCACGGCAGTGTTGTCGCTTCGTGACCGTGGTCGGGTCTTCGTGGTCGGGCCTCTGGTCGGGGCCGGCTGCTGCTGTGTCCGGTATGCGCGGTGTCGGGCAGGCCGGCGCCGCACCGGATGGGAAGCGGACGGTACCGTGATGATCGGCGTGGACGCGGGCAGCGGGGACCGGCTGGCGCTGGGTGTTCTTACGCACTACCGGATGGCCACCACTGAGCAGATGCACCGGGTGATCACCCCCTCGGCGCGTATCGAGCAGACCCGACGGCGGCTGGCCCGACTTCGGGAGGAGGCGCTGGTCGACCGAATCACGCTGCCGCAGGCCGGACGGACCCGGGTGTGGTTCCCCACCCCCTACGGCGTGCGGCTCGCCTGCGAGTGGCCCGAGCCGCGCGGGCGCCGGCCCTCCAAGACCGTGTCCGATCCGACCGCCGTCCGGCTGAGGACCGGCCACACGCTGACCGTGACCGAGACCGCGCTCGCCTTCCTCGAGGACGCCCGCCGCCGCGGCGAGCTGTGCCGGCCGCTGGACTGGATCCCCGAGGTCCACCATCCCGTCGGGAGCGGAGAGTCTGTCATCCCCGACGCCCTGCTGTACTACCGGCGCGGGCCCGCCGACGGCGACAGCGGGTCGATGCTCCGGGCGTTCGTGGAAGTCGACCGGGCCACCATGGGCCCCGAACGCCTCGCCGCCAAGCTGCCCGCGTACGAGCGTCTCCACCGCTACGTGCCCGCGCTGCCCGGGCGCCGGCTGACCCTTCAGGCGCCGGCGGTGGAGGAATGGCGGCAGCGCTACCCGCTGTTCCCGCGCGTCCTGTTCGTCCTGGACGGCACCGGAGCGGCCGGCATCGAGAACCGGATCAGCGCCCTGCGCGCGGCCGCCCGGCCCCTGGCACTCTTCCTGCGGGACGTGCCCGTCCTCGCAGCACCCCTGGCCGACCTCCACCAGCACGGCCCCTCCGCCCCCGTGTGGCGCCCCGTCCGCGATCCCGACCAGCGAGTCCCCTGGACCGCGGCCTGGCCTCAACCGGGATGACGCGCGGCCGCCGCAGACGACAGCACGGGTCCGCCCTCGCGCCTGTGCTGAGCGGTGGTCGGGGCTGAACGCGGTCCGACGGGAGGCGTGGCCGGCCTCATGGTCAAGTCTGCCGTGCCCGAGGGAGGCGGCCGGCGGCTTTACGGAGGATGACTTCGACGAGGGTGCCGCGGCCGTCGTTCTTCGGCAGGGCGGCGGCGTGGCGCCGGACGTCGGCGGCGCGGGCGCGGGCGCGGGCGTGTCCGGTGAGCTGGAGGGCGATCTGCTCGTAGTCGCGGGGCGTGAGGTCCGGGTCCTGCCACGCGAGGACGGCGGTGACGAGCGCTTGGTACGGGGCTCGGTCCAGCGGCAGGTCGTCGTCGACCAGGCCGTGGGGGTCGTGGAGCACGGTGTAGGTGTCGCTCACCGGCACCTCGCCGCATCGTCCTCCTGGCCGTGGTCGCCGGTGCGGTCGTCCCGCCCTCGCGTACCACACCCGGACAGAACGGCTGCGCCCAGGGCGAGGACGGCGCTCGCGCCGAACACCTTGGTGAACAGGGGCAGCGAGATCCTTCCGCCCGCCCGCGCCCCCACGCCGTCCAGAAGGACGGCCCTGGACGCGGGCGTCGCCGGACCAGGCGACCGTGAACAGGCCGCCGGGGACGTCGACGGCGACGACGACCGCCGCGCAGGGAAGGTCGTGGCCGGCCGCGCGGGCGGGGTCGGCGGCGTAGTAGCCGTACTCGGCGCGCAACCCGGCCTCCGCACCCGCGCTTTCGGTGGCGGCATGGGCCGGGCGCAGGGCGGCGGTGCGGGTCCAGGAGTGGATGGCCGGGCTGTCGCCGACACCGTCGAGCAGGGCGTAGGCGCGGGTGCCGTCCGGCGCCGTGCACACGGCGGTCGCATCGCACTGAAAGGCCCGGTCACCACGCCGCTGGGCAGTGGCGTACGACGTCACTGCCAGGTCCTCATCGATGTCCTCGCGCATGCGGCGAGCCTTCCAGAACGCGCGGTCCAGGCGGAGTGTTTCGCGAGGGCGCCCGTTCCCGGAGGGGGGAAGCTGACCGGTGGGGCCGGGGGATGTGACGCCCCGTTCCCGGCACCGCCGGGGTCTATGCGGGATGTCTCCGACTCGCGGGTGCGGTGACGCGTGATCGCGTCCATGGTTCTCACGCTGCCCTCGCCGTCCTCGATGCGGCGGCGGTATTCCTGCCAGTCCTCGGGGGTCCATTGGTCCAGGGCCGCGGGGAACGCCTCGTCGCCGCCGTTCACCGGTCCGCCCCCACGGCCGGGACGCCGTACATGGCCGCGCAACATGCGCAGGCGCGCAGGCCCCCCACGGGGTACCGGGGCGATGCCGTCCCCGCGCACCACACGCACGACGTGCCCGCGCGCTGCCGGTCCATCAGGGCGTCCTGATGGTCGGGGCATCCAGCAGTGGCGGCAGGTGGCCGTTCGTGCTGCGCGTCGTCATGGGCAGTCGCCTCGCGCTCGCGTCGGTTCGGTGTGGTCGTCCCCGACGGGGGGCGGGGACGACCGGGGGGCGGGGACGACCACCGGGCCGCAACGCGCCCTGGTGCGGGGCGGTTGGGCTGCCACCAGTCAACGATCACTGTCCGCTGTGGGATCATCACCCATGCGGCATGTGCATACGGGTACGCGCTCAGCGGGTACGGGCAGACGCCGAAAGCCGCAGCAACTCGTAGCGTGGGGGACGTCGTGGACTTCCAGGCAGGGCCGATCCGGGACGCCTCACGAGCTGGGGACTACAGACGCGTGATCGAACTGGCCCGCAAGGGACGGCAGATGACGCAGGCGGCGCTGGGGCAGGCCCTGGGCATGGCCCAGTCGGCCGTCTCCCGTCTGGAGAAACGCGCCCAAGCCTCCTACAGCGCCGACGTCCTGGCCGCGGCGGCCGCCCATCTTCAGATCCCGCCGGCGCTGGTGGGTCTGGCAAACGGGCGCACGGCGCAGGTTCGGGTGAGAGACGACGATCCCATGCACCGACGCACCGTCCTTGGTGGTGCCCTCGCCGCGATGGCAGCCCCCATCCTGGCCGCCGTGCCGGACACGCACGACACGATCGGCGGGCAGGCCGCCGCCCTCCGGCTGACCACGAGCGCCTACCGCAGACTCGATGGCACCACCCCCTCCCGTGACCTCGCCGACGCCGTCGAGGGCCATATCCGGCTCATCCAGACCATCACCCGCACCGTCACCGGCGACGCGGACCGGGCGCGGCTGGCCGCCGTGGGCAGCGAGGCCGCCTCCTTCGCGGGCTGGCTCGCGTGGGACAAGGGCGACCACGGGTCGGCCCGCTCCTGGTACGGCGGAGCCGTCAAAGCCGCACGCACGGCCCACAACCCGCTCCTGACCGCGTACCAGATAGGCACGCTCGCCCGGCACACGCCGGCAACGGCGTGGAAGCCCTGAATCTCGCCCGGCGCGCCCGGCGGGTGCTCGGCGAGCAGCGTCCGGCCCTCGCTGACGCCTGGCTGCTGACCGTGGAAGCTTTCGGGTACGCGGTAGCCGGCGACCGGCGCGGGGCGGACCGGGCCCTGACCGACTCCCGCGCAGCCGCGGAGACGCTGACCGCCGAGCAGGAACCGCCACCGTGGCCATGGGTGTTCTCCTTCCCTCCCGGCAAGGTGGCCGCCTGCCGCGTCACCTGCGGCGCACGCCTGGGGCTGCCCGAGTGGGTACTCGCCCAGGACGTGGAAACCCTGACCACCGGACACGCGAAACAACGAGCGCTGCTCGTGCTCGACATCGCCGCCGGGCACCTCGCCGGCGGACGGGTGGAGGCCGCATTCTCTCTTGCCTCCCGCGCCCTCGAGGCCGGCCTGCAGTACCGGTCCGGGCGGATCGTGGAACGCGCTCGTACCCTGCGCCGCAGCCTCACCACCAACTCACCGCCCAGGATGGTGCTGGACTTCGACGAACGCCTGCACGGCGTCTACCTGTAGGGAAGGATGACCACGGCATGAGGGTGGGGATCACCGGGCACCGCGGGCTGAGCACGCAGGTCGAGGCCCAGGTACGGGCGCTGGTGACCGCGTACGTCACGGCACACGACCCGAGCGGCCTGGTCGGCCTCTCGTGCATCGCCGACGGACCCGACTCCTGGTTCGCCGAGACCGTCCTGGAGCACGGCGGCCGCCTCGAGGTCGTCGTCCCGGCCGCCGAGTACCGCCACGGGCTGCCCGACTGGCACCACCCCGTCTACGACCATCTCCTTGCCCGCGCAGCCGACGTCCACCACACCGGCATCACCGAATCGACCTCCGAAGCACATCAGGCCGGCTCCGAGATCCTCGTCGGCCTGGTGGATGAGCTGATCGCCGTATGGGACGGGAAACCGGCCCGGGGATACGGGGGCACCGCGGACGTGGTCGCCTACGCCCAACAAACCCGCGTCCCGGTGCGGGTGCTATGGCCCGAAGGCGCCAGCCGGTGACGCCGTTGAACAAAGTGCCACCCGCGCAACGCACTGTCCGGCGAAGTCACCGCTTGCGCCAAGACCGTGCGGAAGTACAAAGTGCGGGCCACCACCGACGCGGTGGTCGGTACCGTCACCGGTTCCCCCGCGGCGCCCCGGACAGTGCTGCTGGGCCGCTACGACACCGCGGGCCGCCTGCAGTACACCGGGCGCAGCACCACGCTGTCCCAGGCCGCCGGCCGCGCCCTGGCCGACGTGTTGGTCTCACCGACGGTTGCGCATCCGTGGCAGGGGTGGACGTTCTCGGCGGGCTGGGGAACAGCACGCTCTCGATGTCCTCCTGGTAGAGCCCGGCGTGGTGCTGGAGGTGGCCGTCGACATCGCCCGGGACAGCGCCGGACGGTGGAGACACCCCGTCCGGCCCCACCGCACCCGCACGGACCTCGACGTGACGCGGGTACCGCTGTTCGGCGAGGACGACGCCTCACCCTGAGCCGGCCACGTGGTCAGGCCGTCCGCGCCTGGCCGCGACACCCGCGCCCACCCGAGCCGGGCCGACATCTCCTGCATGAAGTACAGGGTGTAGAGGGGGCCAGCTGGCTCGTACCAGAGCGGCGAGCGGAGCGGATCGGTTCTGACCTTCTCCAGCCGGCTGTCACGACGTGAGCCCCGGATCGTGTCCGGGAAACTCACGTCGTCACAACCGGCGAGGCGTGGATGCGGCGGCGATTGTGCGGTCACTCAGCTCGGATAGAGGCGCCGTAATCGTCGCTCTGGCGGAGCACCGCAGCCTCCCGGACGGGTGCGGGCCATACCTGGTCCCGGTCGGCGTCGGTCCGGCTCCGCACCATCGCCGGTCTCGGGCCAACACCCGGAGGGGCTGAGGGGCGGCCTTCGACGAGTTCGGTCCGCTCACAATCCGCGCCGGCCCCGGGCGTCGTGCGCCTGCCGCGCCGGGCTCAGGCACTGCGCGGCCGGCGGCCCGCCGTCTTCTTCGCCCCGGTCTGCTTGGCCGGCTGCTTCTTCGCGGCCGTCTTCCTCTTCGGCTGCGGCAGCTCGTGTACATCGGCCGGGCCGGCGTCGCCGCGGGATGCCTTCGCCTTGGACACCGACTGCTGCAGGGCGGCCATCAGATCCAGCACCTGGGCCGGCTGCTCCGGCTCCTCCACCGCGGGCAGGGGCTTCTCCTCGCGTTTCGCCTCGATGATCCGGGCGATCGCCTCGGTGTAGCGGTCGGTGAACTCCGGCCCCTCCAGCCGGTCGATCGTCATGGTGTCCATGAGGGCGAGGGCGCCGGCGATCTCCTCCTCGGAGACCTCGGTGGGCGGGGGCAGGAGCTCGGTGGGGTCGCGGATCTCGTCGGGCCAGCGCATGGCGTGCAGGACCAGGACGTCATCGCGGACCCGCAGCAGCCCAAGGCGTTCGCGGCCGGACCAGGCGTACTTCGCGACGGCCACCTTCGCCGACCGGGACAGGGCCTTGACCAGCAGCTTGTACGGCTTGGCCGCGACCTGACCGGAGGGCTGGAGGTAGTAGCCCTCGGCGATCCGGATCGGGTCGACCGACTCCAGCGGCACGAACGCGTCGATCTCGATCGCCTTCGCCGTCGGCAGCGGCAGATTGCTCACGTCCTCGTCCGTGATGGGGACGACCTGCGTCTTCGTCAGCTCGTAGCCCTTGCCGATCTCGTCCTGGGGGACCTCGCGGTCCTCCAGCTCGCACACCTTGCGGTAACGGACCCGGCCCTGGTCGGGCAGGTGGTACTGGTGGAAGTGGATGCTGTGGTCCTCGGACGCGCCGACCACGTTGATCGGCACCGTGACCAAGCCGAAGGTGATCGCGCCGGACCAGATCGTTCGGGGCATGGCACACCTCTCCCACTCACCCCGAGCACCACCAGGCATGAGTGTGCATGAGATTCCGGACGAGCTGATCATTCTGGAGCGGTCCGCCGAGCAGGAGCGGGCCCGGCTCGCCGGCCTTACTGGTGACGACTACGACGCCCAGCTGGGCCGCTGGCGCGAGGCCTCCGCCGCCTTCCACACGACCGTCACCGAACACGCAGCCACATCCTAGATCAGCCGGTACGAGCTGGAGCAAGCCGTGAAGAAGGCCGTACGGCACCCCGAGCCCAAGGACGACGCAGCCGACCAGTAACCCCGCGGACGGTGCCGGGGCTACTGGTCGGGCCAGTCGGCCAGCACCCCACCGGTCTCCTCGTCGAAGAGGACGACGCGGGTGCCCGGCCTGCCGCCGCGCTCGCCGATCCGGGACTGCCCTCCGGCTCCCACGTCACAGATCCTCCCGGAAGTGTGCCGGGCACCCTGATCCAGCACACTCAACTCTGCGGCCCTCGTATGAAACTGATTCCGTGGCGGAACGCAGCATCATGCGAGGGCCGTCCGTCTGTTCGGCGAATGCCCAGGCAAGTGACGTCACACGACGACCTGTTGGCGACGGCTCCCGGCTGGTCGCCCGGGGCCCGGCGTGCGGCCGACGGTTCGCTCGCGGCCACGGTCACTGCCAGGACGCGGTCTACTGCTCGCACGCCTGCTGACATGTGACCGAGCGCTTGGCCTGGCGGGACTCGCCAACTTCAGTACGCATTCACCGAAATGCCCGATCCCTGCGCATTGCCGTCCGTCACTCCGTCGCCGATGCGCGGTTCGAGGTATTCCGGGCACCGCTGTGGTACGGGTGGTGTCCGGCGTGGCACCCATCAGTGCGCCCGGCCACCGCGGTCGGCACCCGAGGAGCGGCATCCCTCCTCGCACACGCACAAGGGAGTACCCGTGCCCGACACCAAGAGGACGGCGGCCATCGCGGCGGCCGTCCTGACCGCCGCGACCTGCGCGCTGACCACCGCCACACCCGCCACGGCCACCGACGTCCGCCAGCAGAACCAGACCGTACGCTTCTTCAACGAGGACACCGGCGGAGCGCTGGACGCCAACGGGCGAGGAAACATCGCCATCACCTGGGTGCCCAACGGAAATGCCCTCCAGGACTGGAACGTGCGCCCCTCCGGTTCGGGATACCTGATCGAGAGCGTGGCCAAGCGCGGCAACTGCCTCCAGGCGCCCGACGACCCCGGCCAGCCCGTCCTGGTCGTGCGGTGCAACGCCTACGCCCCGACCCAGCTCTGGCTGGACGAGCGCGTCGGCGACCAGTGGGTCCTCGTCGAGCAGGCAGACCAGAACTTCGCCATCGAGGCCGTGCGGAACGGCCAATCGGTGATCAGGGAGTACCGAGACGACAACCCCCGCCAGCTCTGGGACGTCACACCCGCCTGACACCACTCGGAACGGCCGGCCCGCCTCCCGTATCCGGGACACGGGCCGGCCTGGCACCCACAGGGCTCCACCGGAGCCGGCACAGACCTCCCGCCGCCCGCGGCGAAGGGTCGCGAGACCACCGTCACGCTGATTGGCTCGGACCTGTCCGACATCACCAGGGTGACCTTTAACAACGAAGACGCCACAGGGCTCAAGGTCAGCAGTTCCACGAGGCTGAGCTGCCAGCCCCCGGACCTGCACGCCGGCACCACCCAGGTCGTCGCCTACGAGGACGACGACACCCCGACCAACAGCTTGACGTTTACGTTCACGGGTGAGGACTGAGCCCGGCGCCGCCCGAGCGCCCCTTCCGGACTCGCGCGGACCGGGCCGCCCGGCCGGTCGGATCTCGTCCTCGGCCTCCGCGTCCCGGAAAGGGGCGCGGGTCCTGGGCGGCCGTCAGGCTGCGAGCTAGGGCGTGGCCACGTGCCACATCCCCTGGTAGTTGTCGCCGTTCGTGTCTCCGGGGTTGGCGTCCTTGGAGCAGAAGTAGAGCGGCTTGCCCTTGTAGCACCACTGCGGTGTGCCGTCGTCGCGCTTGGCGATCGTGTAAGGGCCGGCCGGGACGTCGGTCGCGCTCGCCTTGTACGGCGGCCAGGAGGTGGCGCACGGGCCGGTGCACGCGCTCGTGCCCGAGTTGGGCTTGTCCTTGTCGAACGTGTACAGCGTCATCCCGTTGTCGGCGACCAGGAACCCGCCGGCGGAAACGCTTGCAACACCCATCGCTGTCTCCTCATCACATCGCCTCCGGTACCGATAACCGGGGCACATTTGTACGGACGTCGGCAGCACCGGTCGTCCTGGAACCGCTCCAGCCGGGAGTCGCGCTGATGCTGCCCCGGCGTAGATCACGAAAACATCAAGGCCGGTGGAATTGGCGTCGGGCGCGTGAAGCGGTCCCGGCTTGGGTGATCGCGGCCGTGAGCCGGAGGATCTGCTGTCGTGTTCGACAGGGCAGGCAAGCGGGCGCCTGGTGGTCCCCCAGGCGATGGCCGCCTGGGGGGACCGGTTGAGCTTGCCGGTGTCCTTCGACCGAGAGGCCCCTGGGGTCAGTCGACGCCGCGGAAGACGCACATCAGCTGGTCGTCGGTGGCGTCCTTCTGGCGGTAGTGGATGATGTCCGGCCCCTGGGCGCTGCGGTGACCGCCGGCGCCCTGTCCAGCAGTCCATCCGCCGGCCGCGGTCCAGGTGGTGTGGTACAGGTTCTGCTTGTTGCCGGTGTAGACGCAGTGGAGCCGGTTGCCGTAGACGGCCAGGCCCACACCGTCGGTGGTGGCCTGGGTTCCCAGGGTCTGGCCGCTGTTCCAGCCCGAGTTGTCGCTGTAGCGCAGGTGCCAGATCTTCTTGTCCTTGCCCTGGTAGACGAGGTGGAGTTCACCGTTGTAGGAGATCAGCGCGGGCTCGTTGAAGCAGGCGTGGTAGCCCAACTTCTCCGCCAGGGGCCAGGTGCCGTCCGTCGATGACATCCAGTAGAGCTGCCCGGTCTTGTCGTTGGAGTCCCGGTAGATGCAGTGCATCCGGTTGCCGTGCACCGCGAGCGCGGCACCGGCGCTGGTGAGGTTGTTGTGCATCTGCGCCGCGCCGCTCCAACCGCGGCCGTCGAAGTGCGTGGACCACATGGTCGAGTTGTTGGCGCCCCGGTACACGCAGTACAGGCGGTCCTGGAAGACGGTCAGCGCCGGGGCGTGCCTGGTTTCCTGCCCGTGCGGGAAGGGTGAGGCCGGGGCCCAGCTCTCTCCGTCCGGGTTGTACCAGGTCCACCACAGTGTCGCCTTGTTCGCCGAGTTGTTGTACACGCAGATGATGTCGTCCCGGTACTTCTCCACGCGGGGGTTCTGCGTCGTGGCCTGCCCGTGAGGGAACTGCTCCTTGGGGCTCCAGCCGTGCTGGGGGTCGTAGACGCACCAGTACAGGTAGTAGTCCGGCGGGGTCTTCAGCCGCACCGGGATGAGCATCCCCGGCGCGAACCAGGGCGAGACGAGCTTGCAGCCCTTGCCTGAGGAGACGTCGCGGATCCACTTCGCCTTCAGCTTGCAGAACAGCTTGATCAACGGCGAGAAGGGCTTGAGCTTGGGAACCTTGGCGAGGACCTTGCCCACCAACTCGGTGATCTCGGCGGCGATGTCCGCCGCCTGGGCGCTGAGATGGACCTCGAACTTCCACCAGAACGTCTTGATCTGGATGTCGTCCTCGGAAAGCCCAGCCCTCGCGGCATCCTCCGCATCCAGGCGGTAGACCGCGTCCGGTTCCCCCTCCTGCACCTCCGGGATGTCCGCCAGCTCGTTGCCCGGAGCGTCCAGCCCACTCAGCGGGCCAGCGTTCTCTTCCACCGCCACGATGATCTCCTCCCGGCGCTCTACGCCAGTTCCTCGGTGACACCCGCGAAACACCACGAAAGTCCGACACCGGACAAGCCGGCACGGGCCCCTGTGCCCGCGCCAAGCGGGCACGCATCTGGAGGCTAGGGCCGATCACGACGATGAATCCGCATGACCCGCCAACCCACCATTCACAACAATACGTATCCAGCCATGTACATATCGCGACACCTCGTCATTGACGCAGCACAGGCCCGCTACGGCAACTGCAACGAAACCCAGGCCGTCCTGCGGGCACTCAAGCCACGTCGGGGGAAGGCGGACCGACCCCCGCGCGCCCACCGCTCGATGCAAGGTCACGTTGACCCCTGCAAGATCAGATGCAGCTTCAAGCTGGCATGTGCAGAGCCAAGCGGTACCGGACATCCGCCAACAACCTCGCCCACCTACCCGGACAGGGGCTCGGTGTCTCTGAGACATACCGCAGTCTGGAGAAGGACGGCTTCCGCGCCCAGCTCGCCGTGCGCACGAACGGCCGGGTGCTGCTGCGCTCGAGACAGGGAACGGACATGACCTCGGCGTTTCCCGAGATCCGGGAGGCGGCCCTCGCGCAGCTGCCCGCGGACACCGGCCTGGACGGCGAGCTCGTGGTCTGGGAGTCCGGCCGGCTCGCGTTCGAGCGGCTCCAGCAGCGCCTTCCCCGGCGCGGGACCGGAGCCGTCGAGGCGGCCCGGCAATGGCCAGCGCACTACGTCGTCTTCGACCTTCTCCGCGCCGGGACGAACCTGACCGCCTGGCCGTACACGCGGCGGCGCGCGGCGCTCGAGGCGCTCTTCGTGGACCACGGTCTTGAGGCGCCGCTGACGCTGTGCCCGTCGACCACCGCGACCTTGCCGTAGCGAGGGGATGGCTGGAGTGGACGGCAGCCGGGCTGGAGGGACTCTGTTTCAAGCGGCTGGAGGAGCCGTACCGGCCGACACGCTCTTGGCGGAAGTGCAAAGTGCGGATCACGACCGAGGCCGTCATCGGTGCCGTCACGGGCTCACTCACCGCGCCCCGGACCGTACTGCTGGGCCGCTACGACGCAGCGGGCCGCCTTCAGTACACCGGGCGCAGCACCACACTGTCCCAGGCCGCCGGCCGCGCCCTGGCCGATCTGCTGGTCCCGCCGACGGGTGCGCATCCGTGGCAGGGGTGGACGTTCTCGGCGGGCTGGGGAACACAGCGCGCTCTTGAAGTCCTCCTGGTGGAGCCCGACGTGGTGATGGAGGTGGCCGTCGACGTCGCCCGGGACAGAGCCGGGCAGTGGCGGCACCCTGTCCGGCCACACCGCATCCGCACGGACGTCGACGTGGCGCAGGTACCGCTGGTCGGCGAGGACGACGCCCCGCCCTGAGCAGAGGGGTGACGCGCCGGAGCGCGATGCGCAGGTCGGTGATGCGCTGGTCGCGGGTGGCGGGGGCGGGCGGGGCGTCCATCGTGGGCCACCTCAGCAGGTGATGCGGGCGACGAGGGCGGTGGCGTTGTCCGCGTACGAGTCCGGTAGAGCGTGCGCGCGCCGGACGGCGTCGTCGACCAGGCGCTCGGCGGCGGTGCGCGGAGTGCCGGTCAGGTAGCCGGCCAGGTCGTGGCCACCGTCCTCGTGGGGTTCGTAGGCGCCGTCGGAGGCGAGCAGCAGCCAACCCGCCCGGGCCGGACCGCGCAGGTACTCGATGGCCGGGTGGCCCCAGAGACGTTCTGTCTCCTCGTCGCTGCGGGCTTCCCCGAGGCAGGCAGTGATCAGGTTACGGTCCCCGCCGTCGCACGCCCTGCGGGCGTTGTGGTCCTCGGTCAGCAGGCGCAGGTGTCCGTCCAGGAGGAGGTAGGCGCGGGCGTCGCCGGACCAGGCGACCGAGAACAGGCCGCCGGGAACGTGAACGGCGACGACGGCCGCCGCGCAGGGCAGGTCATGGCCGGCCGCGCGGGCGGGGTCGGCGGCGTAGTGGCCGTACTCGGCGCGCAGCCCCGCCTCCGCATCCGCGCTCCCGGCGGCCGCGCGGACCAGGCGGCGGGCGGCGGTACGGGTCCAGGAGCGGACGTCCGGGGTGTCGCCGACACCGTCGAGCAGGGCGTAGGCGCGGGTGCCGTCCGGCGCCGTGAACACGGCGGTCGCGTCGCACTGGAAGGCCCGGTCACCACGCCGCTGGGCAGTGGCGTACGACATCACGGCCAGGTCCTCATCGATGTCCTCGCGCATGCGGCAAGCCTTCCAGAACGCGGGGTCCGGGCGGATCGCTTCGCCAGGACGTCCGTGCCCGGGCGGGTGATTCCTTCCTCGCGCACGCGGACGCAGCCCTGGCAGCACGGCCCAACTTGCCTACTTCCAGAGCGAATTGACAGCTTTGGCAGGTTCTGTAATCTTCTGTCCGCCGCTTCCGGTGAACGAGCGAGAGGTGATCTCATGCGACGAACCGAGTACGACGCGGGTCAGGCGGCCAAGCGCCTGAAGGTGCCCGCAGCGGTCTTCCGGTGGGCCCGGCACACCGGCCTCGTCCCCGCCCCCGACGTGTCCACCTCGCAGTGGTCCCGGGCCGCCGTGGAGGCGATGGACGCCGACGCCATCCAGGCCGCCATGCCCACCCCGCCGATCGGCGGCGGCGCGGCGGCGGACCGGATCGCCGCCGCGCTCGGCACCCCCAACGTGATCGGTGAGAAGGCAGCCGTGACGGCGTTCGTGGTGCGCCGGTTCGTCGACCGCGGCCTCCTGGTCGACCTGAGCGCGAACCCGGACGGAACGCTGCACCACCCCGGCCAGGTCGACCAGGTCTGCCGCCGCGCGGACCTGGCCGAGCTGGTCGCCGCCGACACCCCGCTCGGGCCCGAGCAGGCCGCCGCCCGGCTCGGGGTGCGCCGCGTGGAGTTCGACCACATGGTCCGGCTCGGTTGGGTCCGCTCTCCGCAGTCGGTCGAGGTCCGCTTCGGCACCAGCCGGGCCGGGGCCGTCGACGTCGCCCTCTACCGGTCCGCCGACGTCGACGCGATCCCCGCCGCACACCCGGAAGTCGACTGGGAGCAGCTGCGCGCGGTAGAGAAGGGCCGGCGCTCCCCGCTGGCGGCGCTGCGCCCGAAACCGGCGGTGGCACCTGCGTGAGCCTGCCGGGGCAAAGGCGGCCCTCGCACCCTGGACGTCGGGTGCGAGGGCCGCTTCCTTTGTCGCCGTGGTCAGGGTGTGTCGCCGCAGTGGTAGAAGCGGCAGCTCACTCCGGGGCCGGAAGAGCGCGGCTCGCCGGGGCGCGGGTCGTACAGGGCCCGGCCGCCGGGGCCGAACTGCCCCAGCTCGGTGGCCAGCGCGACGCCGGTATCGACCTCGTCGGCCTGCCAGCCGGTGATGTCCAGCAGCAGGCCGTCCAGCGGGCCGCCGACCAGTTCGACGTAGGTCCGGTGCGGGAGCGGACCGGGGTCGGGATCGTCGTGGTCGGCGCCGTAGACCCGGCGGCGGAGCAGCTGTTCGTCTTCACGGTCCATCCGTCAAGCCTGGCAGCCACCCCTGAGAGCCGGGGTGTGGTCGCGTCACCTGCGGAAGCGGGAGAACCAGCGGCCCTCGGCCTTCTGCTCGGGTAGAGCCTGCTCCTGCTCCTGGGACCTGCCCGTCCAGCCCAGCTCGATCTGGGACTGCTCGAGTCCTTCCCTCTCCCGCTGGTCGCAGTCCCCGCACAGCGTCGGACGGGCCTCCATGGGAACGGGACCCCAGCCGGTGCGCTCCACCGCTTTCCACCGCTCGTTGGTGAACGCCGCCTTGCACTCGGTGCAGCGTGGACGACGGGGGTAACGCAGGAGGTCCGGCTGCTTCGCCCAGTCGGGAAGCGGCTCCGGGTGATCGGCCTCCTGGGTGGCGGCGACAGCCTGGTGCTTGCACCCGTCGCACAGCTGCGGGTGGGTGTCGACGGCAACTCCCCAGTTCGTCTTCTCGGCGGCCTCCCAGCGTTCGTCGGTGAACCGCGTCCCGCAGCTGGCGCAGGCAGGCCGGCGGGCCTCGCGCTGGGCGGCTTCCCGTGCGGCTTCGGCGGCCTTCTTCGCCGCCTGCTCCTGCGCCGCCCGCCGCACCCGCGCCTGGAACTGGGCCCGGCGGACCTCGGCCTCTGCTTCCTCGCGGGCGTCGGCAGCCTCGCGGCGCGGGTTGCCGATCGCCTCCAGGAGCGGCTCCAGGTGGTCGCGGCCGAAGCGGAGGAACACCGGGCCGGCCGGTCCGTGCGCACGAAGGTTTTCCAGCGCGACCGCGACGATCGGGATCTTCCCGTCGTAGAGGTGGTGGCCGCCGCGCTGCCGCTCTCCCTGCCACAGGTGGCGGGTCAGCTCTCGCAGGCGCGCGATGGTGTGGGTGGGGTTGCGTTCGCCGATGCGGTTGAACACCAGCAGCACGGGCGGATGCGGCACATCGCCGTACCTGCCCTCAGGCACCGTCCAGCGGGTGCGCCACATCGGGCGTTCGGTGCCGTCGGTGTCCTTCACCGTCCGCCGGAAGAACCGGGCGTACTTCTCCAGCTTGCCGGCGAGCTCCTCGGCGGTCTCGTGGCAGTTGTCGACCTCGTTGAACAGCAGTGGCACCCCGTCCTGCGGGGCGGTCAGGACGATGTCGGCCTGGGCGCCGCCCCTGCCGGGTGCGTTCCACGTGCCGGTGGCCGGCAGGGGGACCTCGGTCCAGTACGAGGCGATGGTGCCGATGCCGGGCGGAGCGTCGACGGCGGCCCGGGCGGCGGCCTGGACGTGCGGCGGGTCGACGGTGAGCCTGGCCATGTCCGGCTTCGGGCGCAGCATCGCGATGACGGTCTCGTTGACGGCCATCGGGTGGGCGGCGCCGCTGGAGCCCGCGCCGCGCGCGGTGGAGCCCATCTCCGTCACCGGGCGCCGCAGTTCGTAGGAGGCGGCATGCAGGCCCTTGGGGGTCAGGTTCCGCAGGCGGTCTCCCGCGTGGGTGGAGCCGCCGTTCTCGACCAGGCCGTGCCGGCGCATGTCGGAGAGCGCGGCGGTGTGCGAGGCGGTACGGGCCTGCTTCCGCTTCGACGCAGTCGGCTTGTCGGCGTGCCGGAACGTCAGGTGGGGAGCGCCGATCCGCTGGATCTGATCAGCCGTGGCCACCTTCAACGCCCCGAGCACGCACAGCACGTCACCGCGGAAGGTGTTCGTCGATCCCGCCGGGTTCGTCTCCCGCTTGCCCGCCATCAGCCCCGCTCCCTTCCCATCACCCACCGCACCCACCGCGTCCGGCCGCCTGCCGGGCGCCGGCCGCGCCCGGCCGTGGAGGGCGTCCGGGCTCCGGACCCGATGATCTCCTCCCCCACGGACAGCACAGAGAAGTTCAGGAGGGGAGAAGAGGGTTGTGACGGCGCGGCGTGCGCTCGGATCTGAGCGGTGATCTGCGGGTTTTCTGTGTGCCGGGTGCCGGGCACCAAAGGGGGTTCCGAAGGGGCCTTCGAAGGGGGTGCCCAGGGATCCCCCTTGGGTCTGCCCGCCAGGCGCCGGCCTTCCGGTGTGATCGGCCCGAGCGGTGCCGCTGCCCGGCCCCCGGGTGGGTGCTCGTCATCGTCTCGTCTCCTTCGCTGCCCCGGCCGGGGTGGTCGGGGCGAAGGAGCAGCGTGCACGGACCCCCCTTGTCCGCGGTCTAACCGTGGCCAGGGCAAGGAGAAATGCGGCCGTGGTCGGGGCGGTAGCAGAGGTGGACAAGGGGGTGCGGTCGGGTTCGTGGTCGGCCCGACCGCCCTGGCAAGGGGGCCCGGTTTGGCCCTTGCAGACCCGATTCGCCGGTTTCGGATCGGGGGGAGAAATCTCTGGCCTCTGTCCACAGGCTGGCGGGCCGACCCTGCTGGGACGACGCCGTGAGTCGCACGGCGGTCATCATGAGGAGAGGTTCATGCCGTACCTGATCCCGACCCGTACGCCGCTGAGGCCCGAGCAGGTGGAGCAGGGCTTCGACTACCTCCTGGCGCTGCAAACGGGCGGCGGTACCTACGCCGCTGGTCGGGTGGAGGCGACCCCGGAGCTGGCGTTCATCCTGCTGCGGCTCGCCGAGGACATCATCTGGCCCGTCACGGCCGTGGACGGAGAGGCCGCCGACCTGTGCGCGGACTCCTTCGTGCTGGACGAGGTCGGGTGCGTGCTTGTGACTGAGTGCTGCACCTGTCCGATGAGCACCGGACTTGTCGTGCCGTGCATTCGAGTCGGCGTGTGGGGTGGACCTCGGTGACCGCGCGGGCAGCCGCGACGGCAAATTCCATGCGGATGCGTGTGAGACCTCCGCGAGTAAAACGGGCCGCGTTCGCCGGCGCGGCCCGGCCAACCTCACCGACACGGTGCGCTACGGCGGCGGCGCCACCTTCGCCCGTGAGCAGAACGACGCCTTCTCCGCCCGGCCGGGCGGCGGGCGTTCCGTGTCATCCGGCGCCGGTGGCTCGTTAGCCGATCACGAACCGTTGGGCGCCGACGTTGTGCCTCGGGGACTGAAGGAGCACCGACGTGCATTCTGATCGGAGTACTGGCAGCCGTACGGCCGAGGAGATCTTCGACGCGGGAGGGAAACTCATCGATCCGGCCGTCAGAAGCTTGGTGGAGCGCCTGCCCTCACCGCTGCTCGATGCCGTCCGCTACCACTACGGCTGGGCCGGCCAGGACGGCGGTCCGGTCACAGGCCAGCCCGGTGGTGTCGGACGCAGGGGTCTGGTACTGCCTCTGCTGTGCGCGGGTGTTGACGGGGGGCCCGTCGAACGGGGCCTTGCCGCCACCGTCGTCGGCGATCTCCTGGTGAACACCTCGATCATCCACGACGACGTCCTGGACCGGGATCCGATGCGCCGCGGCAGGCCGGCCCTGTGGGCGGCCTACGGCACCGAATGCGCCCTCATGGTCGGCGATGCCCTCCTGGGGCTGGCCTTCTCCCTCCTCGGCGAGCAGAGCCACCCCCGCACCCACCAGGCGCTGCGGATGATGAGCGACGGCTGGAGCCGCCTGTGCGCGGGCCAGATGCGCGACACCGGCCAGGAAGGGCGGACCGAGACGTCCCTGGAGCAGGCCATCGCGGTGAACGAGGCCAAGGCCGCCGACGGCCTGCGCGGCGTGTTCTGCCTGCCTGTCCTGTTCACCGACGCCACCGGCGAGCAGGTGGAGGCCGTCGGCCGGTACGGTTTCCACTTCGGCATGGCGGCGCAGTACCACAACGACCTGACGGACGTGTGGCCGACGCTCGACAGGGGCCGAGCCTGGGGTGGCGATATCCGCCGCCGCAAGATGACGCCCATGGCCGCGGCCGCCCTCGCGTCCGGGCACCGTGACAGCCAGCGCCTCGCCGCGTACTACGGCAGCCGGGGAGGGCCCGGAGAGGAGGAGGTCGCAGCCGTCGCCGAGTTGCTCGACCGATGCGGCGGCCGCGACTGGGCCGTCGCCCAGAACCTCAAGCACATGCGCCTGGCCGCCGAACACCTCCAGAAGGCGGACCCGCCGCCCGCCCTGTACGACGACATCCTCGCCGCCGGCGCCCGCTACCTGGCATGAGGACGGCGGGCGGTCGGGATCACCGCTCCTGAATCGGAACTCTTCGCCAGAACGTGATGCTCCTCTGCCCACCACAGGAGGCTGTGCACCGAAGTTGTCCAGCCAGGCCACCTCTAGGTCTCAGTCACAGTGCTGCTGTCCGCGCTGCGGGACTGGGCGCGCGACTCCGCCACCACGGCGGTGCCCGGCATCGCCCGCAGCATCATCCGCTTCATCGAGAACGTCATCCCCGACCCCGACGACCACGGAGACACCCACGCCACCCTGGAAGCGATGCGCGACGAACACCTAGCGCTGGCGCACGCGGCGCACTCCGCACCCGGTGCGCACCGCTGACCGCACCAACCTCACCACCGCACCGGATGGGAGCGCATCGGTGCGGTGGCGCGTCCATCCGGTGCGCACCACCGTCCATCCGGTACGCCCCACTCGGTGGGCGGTGCGCGCACCCGTGCGAACGACGCGCGGGAGTGGTGCGCACCGGGTGGAGACGGTCCGGTGGAGTGGGCCCGAGTGGAGGCGGCGCGTTTCTCCTTGACCTGAGCCGAGGACCCTGTTGGCCAATTCCACTGTGTCGTACGCGGCCCGGGGTCGTTGATCCGATCATCCGGCGTCGTTGCCGGAGACGGACAGCATCGGGGAGGCGTCAGTGTCGCTGCGTACGAGCGGGCCGGGCCGGGTTCCGGAAACGACGCGGAGGATCGCCGAAGCCGCCTTGCCCCAGGGCAGCCCGGCGATCAGGGTGAGGGACGCGCTGGGCGAGCTGTTCCGTGACGAGGACTTCGCAGATCTGTTCCCTCGGCGGGGTCGGCCGGCGCTGTCTCCGGCCGTTCTCGCCCTGGTGTCGATCCTGCAGTTTGCCGAGGGCCTTTCCGACCGTCAGGCTGCCCTGGCAGTCAGGGCGCGTATCGACTGGAAGTACGCCCTCGGCCTGGAACTCGAGGACCCAGGGTTCGATCATTCAGTGCTGAGCGAGTTCCGAGACCGGCTGGTCGAGGGCAGTGCGGAGACCCGCATCACGGACGCCGTGCTGGCGGCCGCCTCGGAAGTGGGTCTGCTGAAGCCCCGGGGCCGCCAACGCACTGATAGCACGCACGTCCTGGCGGTGGTCCGCGGACTGAACCGTCTGGAACTAGGGTCCGTCTTCAAACGGATCTTGCCCAGAGTAGGAACGATGCGAGGGTGACCGCTGCTTCGTAGGAAGTGGCGGTCTTCTCGTATCTGGTGGCGATCCCGCGGAAGCCCTTGAGCCGGTTGAAGCAGCGCTCGATCACGTTGCGTCGTCGATAGCTCTCCCGGTCGAAACCCGGGGGTCGGCCGCCGTGGCAACCGCGCCTCAGCCGGTGCCGCCGCTGGTCGGTCTTCTCCGGGATGGTGTGCGCAATACCGCGCTTTCGCAGGTAGGCACGGAAGCCGCGGGAGCTGTAAGCCTTGTCCGCGATGACCTGGTCGGGCCTGCACCGAGGTCGGCCCAGGCCGGTGCGCGGGACTCGCATCCGTTCCAGCAGAGGGCGTGCGCAGACGCTGTCGTGCCGTTGGCCGGGCGTGACCAGGATCGCGAGTGGGCGGCTCTTTCCGTCACAGGCGAGGTGGACTTTGGTGGTCAGTCCGCCTCGGGATCGGCCGAGGGCGTGATCGTCCGGTTCGTCCGGCCGGTGCCGCCCCCTTTTCGGCCGGTGGCGGCGGCGTGCTGGTGGGCGCGGACGATGGTGGAGTCGATCTGGACCAGCCAGTCGATGTCGCCGGCCGCATCCGCCTGGGCCTGGATCTGTTGCAGAGCTCGGGTGAACACCCCGTCGAGGGCGTAACGGCGGAAGCGGGTGTACACGGTCTTCCACGACCCGTAGCGTTCCGGCAGGTCACGCCAGGAGATCCCGGTACGGATCTTGTAGACCATCCCATTGATGACCTGCCGGTCCTCCACGCGGGGCCGCCCCGTGGCGGCCCGGGGTATCAGTGGAGCGAGCAACTCCCACTCCAGGTCAGTGAGTTCATGACGGCGTACCACGACACCATGATCTATGCCCCAGATGATCTTTGAAGACGGACCCTAGTGGGTGAGACGCTGCGGGCGGCACTGAACGCGCTGGCTGCGGCCGCACCCCAGTGGCTTACCGAGCTGGCCGACGACGAGTGGTTCAAGCGGTATTCCTACCGGGTGGGAGGACTACCGCCTTCCGCAGACAATGACCGAGCGCATCGAGAGGGGCAACGAGATCGGGAACGACGGCATGCGCCTGCTCCAGGCCGTCTTCCACCCGGCCACACCCGGATGGATCCGCCAGGTTCCCGCAGTGGAAATGCTCCGGCGGACCTGGGTCCAGGAGTTTCAGATCGAGGACGAGACCGTCGGCTGGCGCCACCCGAAGAACATCCCACCCGCTGGCCAGCGCTTGGTCTCGCCCTACGACAGGGTCGCCCGCCACGGATCCAAGCGGGATACCGACTGGCAGGGGGGAAGGTCCACATCACCGAGACGTGCGAGCCCGACCGGCCCAACCTGATCACGCACGTGCTGACCACGACCGCCCCGGTCCACGACGTGCAGGTGACTGGCACCATCCACGAGGGCCTCGCCGAGCACAACCTGCTGCCGGCCGAGCACTTCGTCGACTCCGGCTATACCGAGGCCCGTGTCCTTGTCTCCGCCCAACGCGACTACGGCATCGAGATCGTCGGACCGGTTCAAGGCACCGCGGCCTGGCAGGCCAAGGACGAAGGCGGATTCACGCAGGAGAGCTTCACCATCGACTGGCAGGACCAGGAGGTGCGCTGTCCCAACGGCAAGCGCAGCAGGGGGTGGTCCAACAGCACCAGCCAGACCGGGGCCGCCGTCATCCGGGTCTGGTCTTCCACCAAGGACTGCGGGCCCTGCCCCGTCCGCTCCCAGTACACGCGCGGCACAGGCAGGATCGGCAGACGCCTGACCTTCAGGAATCGCGAAGAACTCGAAGCACTCCGCAAGGCACGCGAAGAGCAGCAGCGGCAGCCCTCAACCTCTCGCGCATCGACGCCTGGATCACCGAGACACCGCGAGGCAGCAACCGTACTTCCCACTTCCGCCGCCTACGACCAGCACCGAACCCCTTGGCTGCGGGCCGCACCCCCGCAGGAGCGGAAGTGCCAGACACGGCCAGCTGAAGCCGCCCGGTTAGGCTGGGCGACCGCCGTCCTTACGGGCGGCGGTCCACCCATTCAACTGGTCAAAGTGGCCTGGTGGAAGTACATCCGCCAGCCCGTCTCCGTCAGGCGCCACACAGAGCTCCGCCATGCCCGACGGCCCTGGTTGTCAGCGAAGTACGTCAGATGAACGATGCCGGGAGCGAGGACGACTCCGGACATTTCACTGACCTTGACCGGAGACTCCGGAGACACCGAGCCTCCGCTCGTCACCGTGAGGATCGACTCCACGTCCCACCGGCGTCCGGAAGCGCCGAACTCGATGAACTCCGGATCCAGAAGCTCCAGGACACAAGCCGGGGAAGCACGCACCTCGGGATCGAGAAGCCGCATCTCCCCATCGATGGCCGCCTGCACGGCCCGCTCACTCTCATCCGTCATGCGCAAACCCTACGGACGCTACTTGCCAAGGCACAGCGAATTGATCACTCGCCACGGCGATGCCATCAAGACTCACGAACATCTCTCGACGGAGTGATCACCAACTGCCACCGGAACTCATGCGCGAGGTCTGCCGCCAAGTGGGAGTGAGGCCGCGCGGCCTTCCCATAGTCGCCCAGTGAGATTGGCCAACAGAGTCCTGAGCCGAGGTCAAGGAGAAATGCACCGGGTGGAGGCGTGGCCCCACTCTCGTAGATGGCGTCCACTTCCACTCGGTGGCGTCCACTCCCGGACGGTGGACTCCACTCGATGGAGTGGGTGTCGTCTGTGCGCACCACCGCACCCGGTGCGCGCCATCGGGTCCACTCAGTGGCCAGTCTCCCGGCCGTGGTGCGGTCCGGGTTGCTGTGGGCGGTGCGCCTGCTGTTCGTCCGGGTGCACCGGGCGCACTACGTCGGCATCGTCCTGTGCGGTGTGGCGGTCCGCGCGGACGCGGGAGTCGTCGGCCATCTTGGTGGCCACCTCCTGGAGGCGGCGCAGTCGGTCGGCCGTGAGATCGAGGGCTTCCACGTCCGTGCGGGATTTCCGCAGGGCCCGCAGCACCGTCATGTCGATCGCCTCCCGGCGGCCGGACTCCGGCTCCTGGTCGTCGTTCTCGGCTTCGGCGGCCAGGGGCGCGAGCAGCTGCTCGGGCATTGCCGCCTGCTGGTGGGCAACGACGTCGTACGCCCGGCCCCGCACGGCGGTGGCGGTGGCGGTGGCGATGCGCAGCTTCTCGCGCACCACCACGCCGGCGAGGACGGCGCGCTCGTACTGGAGCGGGATGCGGGGGATCGCCCACTCCCCCGCGTCCTGGCCCGGGGGCCGGTGCGCGGCCGGCTCGCCGGGACCGGCCGGGGGCTGCCGGTCCGGGTCGGGCGCGGGGGTGAGTGGTCGGCGGCGGGCGGGGAGGTCGGACAGGGGCCACCGGGCGGTGTAGAGACGGTAGGAGGCCTCCAGGCCGCGTACGGTCTTCGGCTCGGTGATGTCCAGGCAGTGGGTGGAGATGGCGGCGGCCACCACCTGGTTGTCCAGGCCGGGGTCGCGGCGGCGGCCGCGCAGGACGAGGGCGAGATGGCGGCGGGCCTCGGCGAGCAGGTGCCGGCGGTGGAAGCGCCCGCCCTCGTTCATCACGAACACGGTAGCGGCGACGTCGACGGCCGCCAGCGCTATGTCGACCACGGCCGCCACCCGGGCCCGGATCGCCGCGACTGCGGCGCGGGCGTGCTCCAGGAGGGAGGTGATGACGTCGGCAGCCACCCTGGACGTGCGGATCGCGCTCACCTTCCACCAGACGCGCAGCTGCGCGAGCGGCCGGGCCGACTGCTTCGGCGGGCGGGTCTTGCGGGCAGCCATCGTGTTGAGCTTGGCGCAGGCCCGCTCGGAGACCACGGGCAGGAACCTCAGCTCGCCGTCGTCGTCGACGGCGGTGACGTACTCGTTCCAGCTCGGTCAGGCAGGCGGCGATCTGGTCGCTGCGCCGGGCGGTCCAGCGGATCAGCTTGTGCGGCACCCCGGCAATCTCCATCACCGGCCGGCGCCCCGGGGTGACGGTCCGCGGCCCGGTCGCCAGCCCCAGCGCCGCGCAGACCTCCGCGGCCACGATCTCGTTGTAGAGCGCGGAGGCCGCGACCGTGTTCTCGTGCAGGGCGGTGGTGTGGATCGAGCCCCACTTCCCGTCCAGGCGCTGCCCCTTCACGGACAGCAACAGATGGTCATGGAGCAGCGGTCGGCCGGAGCGCGCCTCGTAGTGGCGGAAGCGGGCGGCGACCACACCGCCGGGCGGCCTCACCCGGTAGATGCCGTCCTTGCCGTACCGGATCACCGCGACCTCGTCCTCGATCCACTCCAGCACCCGCTCGATCGCGTACTCGTGCGCGGCCTCGATCACCCGCCGCGTCTCCTCGTCCCCCAACGCCCACAGGAGGTAGATCCTCGGCTGCGGCCGGAACACGAAGCCGACCCCGGTCACTGTCACCCGGCGTCCGAGGGCGCCGGCCTTGAACGCCTTCTTCGCCGAGTCACCCTCGGCGAGCCGCTCGGCCTCGATCCGGTCCGCGTACGGGCGGCGTCCCCGCTCGCCGAACAGAGCCCGCAACTACGCCTCGGTGACCTCCTCACCCGACGTCAGTCCGAGCACGGCAAGTCCCCGGCCCATCCAGCGCCCGGCCGGGACACCGGCCTGCTCCTGGGCGGCGCGCAGCAGCGTGCGCGCCGGGCGGCGGCCGTCACCGACCACGATCTCGCGCAGGTAGTAGCGGTGGCACGTCCCGCCAGACTTACTTTGCCGCGTCCCTCCGGGCGGGACGCGCCCCCGAGCCGGACACGAATGTCATCGCTCTCCGACAGCCCTCACACCACGACCCGGCCAACACCAACAACCACCACCGAGCATCACCACACACCAAGGAACGAGCACCGCCAAAGAAGCACCGCCTACACCAACCCCCAGCAACCGCCGGGGGCTTCGCCGGCGGTCCGTCGCCCTCTGTTCAGTATTGGTGCACCGTTGGTAGCCTCCGTCCCCTGCACATTGCGCCGAGCGGACCGACGGGGGCGTCATGGACGTACGGGTCAGCGCGGAGGGTCCCGACGCGGCGGACCAGCTCCGCTCCTTGCGTGAGTGGTTGAACGGCGACCAGGCCCTGCGCGGCCGGGTCGCCGGCCGGGAGAGTCCGCCGGAGCCCGGTGCCCTGGGCCCGGTGTTGGAGGCGCTCCAGCTGGCCCTTGGCCCCGGCGGGGCGGCGACTGCCTTCGCCACCGGGGTGATCGCCTGGCTGCGCAGCCGGCGCGGCGAGGTGTCCCTCAAGGTGACCCTCAGGGACGGCCGCTCGCTGGAGCTGAGCGCCAGACGCGTGGCCGCCCTTGACACCGCCGTGCTGCGGCGGCAGGTGGCGGAACTCGCGGATCTGCTGGAACAGGAGCGGTCCGCCGGCGGTCCGGCGGTACCGGATGGGACAGGGGTCCCGGACGGAGCCGGTGGCGGTTTTGGGCGGAGAGCCAGCCCCGGGGACGGGGACGCCGACGGCAGCCGAGCGCTCCCGTGACGGACCTTTCCGGGGCCGGCGTACGCGTCCTGCTGATGGCCACCGCCCGGCACGACGGTCCGACCCTGCCCTCCGTGCCGTCCGTGGCTCCCACGTTCCACGCGCTACGCACCGCCCTGACCGAGTGCTGCGGAGTGCCGCCGGAGCAGGTGCGGGCCGAACTCGACCCACCCGATGCGAGGTTCATGGCGCAGGCGGTCGCCGAGGAGGCCCAGCGTGCCGGCAGCGTGCTCCTGGTCCACTTCGTCGGGCACGGACTCCTCGACGCCGACGGCGAGCTGTATCTGGCGGCCCGCGCGACCGACCGCCTCACCCCGGGGCTCGCCGCCCACCAGGCGCTGTCCTTCTCCGCGTTGCGCCAGGCCCTCCTCGCAAGCCGGGCCCCGTCCGTGGTGCTCGTCCTCGACTGCTGTTTTTCCGGTCGTCCCGCTTTCGGCAGCGGCACCCCGCTCCCCGCCTTCGGCATGGACCCCGCGCCCGGCCTGTACTTCATCGGCTCGGCCGAACAACTCGCCCTCGCCTCGCCGGACGCGGAACGGACGGCGTTCACCGGCGCGCTCATCGACGTACTGACCCACGGGGATCCCCGTGGGCCGCACCCGATGACGCTGGACTCGGTGTACGACGCGGTGTTCCGCACACTGCGCGGGCAGCAGGCACCGCTGCCCCGCCGCCAGGCGGAGGGACTGTCCGGGAACCTGGTCGTGGCCCCGAACCCCATGGTCGCCGGCGGACCGCGCCCGGATGACCCGCCCCCGGCGCCGGGCCGCTCCCCCTACCCGGGTCTGAACGCCTTCGAGCCGGATGAGGCAAGGCTGTTCTGCGGCCGGGAACGCATGGTCGACCGATTGCTCGCGGAGATCAGCCGGCCGGAGGCGTCCGGCGGCCCGTGGGTCCTGGTCGGCCCATCCGGCGCGGGTAAGACGTCCCTGCTGAACGCGGGCCTGCTCGACCGGCTGCGCGACGACGGCCTGCCTGGGTCCTCCGGCTGGCCCGCGTTACGCCTGACACCCGGGGCCGGCCCGCTGCGCCGCCTCGCCGACCTGCTGGACGCGCGGCCCGAGGACGTCGAGCTGCTGCGCACCGCTCCGCACGCCGCCCCCGGCCTGCTTCGCCGACTGCTCGCCGACCGGCCCGGTCAGCGGCTGGTCCTCCTGGTCGACCAGCTGGAGGAGGTCTTCACCCTCTGCCGCGACGACGCCGAGCGGAGCGCCTTCCTCGGGGCGTTGGGTGCCCTGGCCGAGCCGCCCGCGGGCTCCGGCCCGCCCCGTGCCCTGGTCGTTCTCGCCCTCCGCGCGGACTTCTACGGCCGTGCCGCCGCGGAACCCCGCCTGGTGCCCGCACTGCGCGACCGGGCCGTCCTGGTCGAGCCGATGACGGCAGGCGAACTCCGGGCCGCGATCGAGGAACCGGCCGCCCGGTCCGGACTGCAACTCGACGACGGACTCGCCGACCTGATGCTGCACGAGTTCGGTGCGATGCGCGGCGACCGGCCCGTCGCCGGAGCGCTGCCCCTGCTGTCCCATGCCCTGTGGGCGACCTGGCGCCGCCGCGCCGGTACCCGTCTGACGATCGCCGGCTACCGCGCCACCGGCGGCATCGCCCAGGCCATCGCCACCACTGCCGACGAGGTGTACGAGTCACTGGACCCGGAGGGCCGCCGCGCGGTCCGGCACATCCTCACGCGGCTGGTCCGCGTCGGTGACGGTGCTCCCGACACGGCCCGGCCCATGGACCGCTCCACCGTGGTGCGGGGGCTGCCCGAGGAAGCGGCCCGCGCAGCGATCGAACTGCTGACCACCCGCCGGCTGCTCACCCTCGACCAGGACACCGCCCGCATCAGCCACGAGGCGCTGATCCGCGCCTGGCCCCGGCTGCGGACCTGGGTGGACAACGACCGTGAGTGGCTCCGCCTGCGTCAGCGGCTCGCCGACGACGCCACCGCCTGGGACCGCTCCGGCCGCGACCCTGCGCTGCTGTACCGGGGGAGTCGGCTGGCCGCCCTGCTCCAGTACACCGAGAACCCCCCGGCGCGCAGGCAGGAACTGGAGCCGCCGCTGGCCGCGTTCACGGAGGCCTCCGCCCACCTGGAACGCCAAGGCGTCCGCCGCCGCAGGACGATCGTCGCCATGCTGACCGTGCTGCTGGTGCTCGCCTCCGCCGGCCTGGTCGGCTCGGTCGCCTTCCAGCAACAGGCTGAGCGGGCACACCACCGGGACTTGGCGCGCTATCTCGCGGCCGAGGCCGAAAACCTCCGGACGACCCAGCCGGGTCTGGCCAAACAGCTCAGCCTGCTGTCGTTCCGGATGAACGAGGACGCCGGCCTGAGCGCCCTACTGGCCAGCCGGAGCACCCCCGGGGTGATCAACCGGGGGGAGGCGGCGCGAGACCTCGCCTCCAGCGCGAACGGCCGGGTCCTCGCCATCTCGACCGGCGACGCGATCGTGCTGCGCACCCGTGACGGCACCACGCGGATACCGGCAGGCGTGACCGGCCCGATCGTGGTCAGCCGGGACGGCCGCAGGCTGGCCGCGGTCACCTATGCCGTCAGCGGACCGAGACGCGCCACGGTACGGCTGTGGGACCTCACCCGGCCCGCGCACCCGCGCCGGACCGCAACCCTGAGGACGGGCCACCCCGTCGGGGCCCTCGCCCTCGGCACCGACGGCAGGGTCCTGTACGGTGCCGGACCCACCGGTCAGGTCCTCCGCTGGGACCTGGGCCACGGGACGGAGGCGCCCACCGCCCTGGCGGATCTCGGCGGAAAGGGCGGGCGGATCGACTCGCTGACCGTGTCCCCCCGGCGGAATCTGCTCGCCGCCATGAGCACGGATGGAGCGGTCCGCCTGTGGGACGCGGCCGACACCGATCAACCCGAGCCGGTGGCCACGCTGACCGGAGCGCCGTACACCCCCGGCATCGAGGGAGGTCTGCTGCACCGGATGGCGTTCGACCGGACAGGCCGACTGCTGGCGGCCCCCATGACCGCAGCCCACGGGATGGATCTCGGGCTGTGGCGCGTCGGTGACCCGCGCAGGCCCCGGCGCATCCAGCGGGAGGACGAGGACGACGAGTTCCCCACCGCCGCGTGCTCGGCCGACCTCACATCGCTGGCCTTCAGCCCGGCCGCCGACCAGATCGTCGGGGTGTGCGGCACCACCTGGCAGACGTGGGCCTACGCGACCGACTCGCCGACCGGGCTGATTGTGCCCGGTGCACAGAGGGGCGGCCCCGCGCCGTTCGGCACGTGGGCGACGATCATGTTCGACCCGGCCCGAAGCCGCCGACTCCTCCTGGCAACCGACCACGGCGTCCTCGTCTGGTACCTGTCCAACCTCATGCAACCGGGCGCCGACGCGACCCTGCTGCCGCCACCCGGCACCGGCAGTCAAGTGGCCTTCCGGGCGGCGGGCCGCAGACAGCTCGTCGCCTGGAAGGGCCCCGGCGTCAACTACCTGTTCGACGTGACCAGCCTCCGCAAGCGCACGGCGCTGCTCGTCACGCCCGCCCCCGACATGTACACGAGCCCGGACATCACGCTGAGCGCCGACGGCAGGCTCCTGGCCGACAGCGAGATCCGGACGAAGGGGAAGCAGCAGTACGTCGGGGTGGCCTTGCGGGACACAGCGCGCCGTGGAGTGCCGTTGCTCTCCACGATCGTCGACGAGTTGCACAACGGCGTCCAGGTCCTGGCCTTCAGCCCCACCAAGCCCCTGCTCGTGGTCTCCGACATGAACGGCATCCGGAAGCAGAATCACAGGCCTGCGGTGGTCCGGCTCTTCGACATCAAGGACCCACGGCATCCCCGGCAGGTCGGCCGGATCGCCGCCACCTCCACGGAACTGACCTTCAGCCCGGACGGCAGGACACTCGTCGTGGCCGACTCGCCCTGGCAGGACGCGTCCTCCCGGCCAGCCCCCGGGATACAGCTGACCGGCTGGGACGTCACCGACCCGGCCCATCCCGCTCGAGCATGGGAGCGGCGCCTGCCGACCGGCGTCGACTCGATGCACCTGGCCTTCCGGCCCGACGGCGAGTGGCTCGCGGTCTACCGGAGCGACGGAACACTGGAGATGTGGCCCGTACGCGGAAACCACCCTGCGGGCGCCGCCGTGAAGGTGCAGATCGGCCAGTTCGGCGACGCTTTGGCGTTCAGTCCCGACGGCACACGCCTCGCGCTGATCGCGACGACCATCCCCGCGGACGACGGCACCCGTCCCGAGATCTGGAACGTCCGCGATCCCCGCCATCCCGCCAGGCAGTCGTACCTGACCCCCGACTCGGCCAGCCAGTTCTACGCGTTGACCTTCAGCCCGGACGGCCGCCGTCTCGCCGTCGTCCGGGGCGGCGCGGGCGTCGACCTGTGGGACCTCACCCCCGCCCCGGTCATCAGTGACTTGTGCAACTCGGTGGGCACGCCGATCACCCGCACCGAGTGGCGTCGCTACCTCCCGGACCGGCCTTACCACCCCCCCTGCGGGCAGGACCCCTAGACCTCGATGTAGGGCGACGACCACGACCGTGGGCAGCGAAGTGACGAAGTACAGGACGCGCACCTGCTCAGCGCGGTGGCGACTTCGTCGATCGTCAGGCCGTGCACGACCCGCAGCCGCTCGCGCTCCGCCGGCGGCGGCGGCAGCTTGGCGCGGGACGAAGGTGCGCCGGGCCACGGTGTCCAGCTGGGAGAACGGCAGAACGAGCTCCGCCCGTCCGAGCGCGACGCCTACACCCGGCTGCCGATCAGCGCGTCGACCCGCGTCGTTGCCCAAGTCGGAGGGCCGCCGGGTGCTGGAGCAGGTGATCCTGCCGGCGGCCACGAGGGGAGCCGTGCGCCAGTCCCGTCCGGTCGTCGTGGTGGTCGCCGGGCAGCTGGGCGCGGGGAAGACCGAGATCGCCGATCTCGTGCAGGCGGCGCTGGGCTGCCGGGGCGGCGCTGTGCGGATCCTGCCGCGATCTCTACAAGGCAGCGCACCGGCGCTACGGCCGGCTCGTGGCTGCCGACGTGCGCACCGCCGGGGTCCGTGTCCGTTCGGACACGGGCCGCTGGCAGGCCGCCGTTATGGAGCACGTCCGCGTGCACGGGTACGACGCCGTGGTCGAGTCCGCGCTCGCCGACATCGACGCATTCCGTACGTCGGCGGCCGCGTACCGGGAGGCCGGCTCGCGCCTTGGAGGTGGTGGTGGCGACGTCCGAGGCCTTAAGCCAGCTCGGGATCCTGGACCGGTTCCTCAGCGAGGCGGTCGCGGGTGGCGGCCGGTATGTGTCGTGGGGGAACCACGTGAGCAGCACGCTGCCCGGCTCAGATCGCGGTGCTCGATCTCCTTCTCGTGCGCGTAGGTCAGCGCGGAGATCAGAGGCCGCGCCCGATCCGGTCGAATTAGGCCAGCCAGTCCAGTGGCCGACCGGCCGCCATCTCGTCCTGACCGTGCCGTGCTCTGCTGCGGCAGGTTGCCGGTGCCCGGGCTCAGGCGGCTGTCGTCAGCTGCCGTACGTCGTTCAGGTACGCCACTACGGCTGGCTCGCGGCGCCAGGGGGCCAAGGAGTTGGTGTAAATCTTCAGGTAGTCCAGGCCGCGGATGCTCTGCAGCCGGCCGAACAGGCGCAGGGACTCCCCGCCCAGGCGCAGCGAGCGGTCCAGTTCACCGGCCTGGGCGTAGGCGGTGGCCAGGACGGACAGGCGGATCCCGCGTGAGCGGGCGTAGGCGTCGCCGGGCATGGAGCCGAGGGCGTGCCAGGCGAAGGTGGCCTTGGGCCGGCCCAGGTCCCGGAAGATCTCCGTGGCGTCGGTGACGATCCGCTGGCGGGAGAAGAACTCGATCCAGGTCCGCTCCCCGGTCCCCTCCGCCGTACCCCGTTCTTGGAGGCGCTCGGCCAGGGCCAGGCAGGAGGCCGCCGCCCGCGCGTTCTTCTGCCGGGCGTGCGCGCGGGCCTCGATGAGCTTGGCGAAGCCCAGCACTCGGGGGTCGGCGGAGGGGACGCGCTCGAAGGCGCCCTGGGCCATGTCGACAGCCTGCGAGGTGAAGCCGCGCATCAGGGCCTGCATGGCCATGGTGGTCAGCACGTAGGAGCCGAGGTGGACGTCGCTGCCCGCCTTGGCCAGCCGGAGCGCCTGGATGAAGTGCCGCTGCGCCACCTGGTGCTGACCGGCATCGAAGGCGGTCCAGCCGGCGAGGCGGGCCATCTCGGCGGTCACCGAGAACAGTTCGCGCCCGTCCCGTTCGGAGTACCGGCCGCCGAGCAGCGGGGTGACACGTTCGTACAGGTAGGTGGTGAGCGATTCGGATTTCCAGGTCGCTCCGCCGAAGCGGGAGTCCCACAGCCGGGCGGAGTCGGCCGCCGCCCGGAGTTCCTGGATGTGTGACGGGCCCACGGTGATGCGCCCGGAGGGCGATGCCAGGGGCTCGGTCGGGTTGATCAGCCACCGGGTCACGGGCTCCGCGAAGGCCGAGACGACGAAGGGTGAGCTGGCGAGGAAGGTCCTCCGGTTCAAGGTGCTCCAATACGACGAGGCTTCGGTGATCGCGTCGCGCCGGTCCCGCGGGAAGTCCAGACCTGCGTCCTGGTCCAGGTGACCGGGGCGTTCCATGCCGATCTCCGCAAGCCCCACCGGCCTGCCGAGACCTTCGGACAGCACTTCGCACAGGTGCTGCGGCACGGGCCAGCGCGGGTGTACGCCGCGCCGGCACCAGTTGGCCAGGGAGGTGTGGGTGTATTCGCTGGTGATTCCGTGCGACTGACAGATCTGATTGAGTCGGTGGGCGAGTCTCTTGTGACTCATGCCGGATTCCTCGATCAAGCTTTCCAGCCGGACGTTACGCTGTGGCCGGGAATTCTTCTCCCCCGTCACGTGGGTCACCTGCGCTACCTCCTCCGAGTGCCGACGTGCGCTTCAACGCCAGCATAGCGGGGGGCAGTTGGCGCGAGCGTGCGCCGCGATCCATGAGCCCCCTCGTGAGCCCTGCCGGATCTTCGGCGCCATCTGATCTCCTGATGAAAAGCCTGCGGAGAACGGTGGGAAATCCATTTCGGAATGGAGGGGGAAGGCGTATGAACGGCAAGAACGGCAAGTGGAATTCCGGGCGCCTCGGGAGGTGGGCCCGGTGCGCCGCGGCACTGCTGTGCGCCTACGTCCCGCTGGCCGGCCAGCTCCCGGCCCCCCTGCTCCCGGCCTCTCTGCTCAACGCCCTGGCTCTGCTGACCGCCCTCCCCGTCCTCCTGCCCTCCGGCCCTGGCGACCGGCTCCCACACGGCGCCCCCACCCACCGGTCCTGCCCGGCGACCCGCGGCCGTCACCCCGGCTGCCGCCACGGCGCCCGACCGGCCCGCCGCCCGAACTCCGGACGAACCGGTGGACCGACCCGCCCCTGCCGTGTCCCGCACCCACCCTCCGGGCCGCTCCGGAGCCGGCCCCGCCGCTGACCCGAGGTGCCCGGCCCTCCGTACCGGCCCCCGATCGCGCCGCCGAGGCCGACCGGCTCGCGGCCGTCGCGGCGTACGACCGCGCCGGTGCGCCGCTTCGGCTTCTCCTTCCGGGTGGGGCTCGGATCGGGGGCGGCGCTGGCGCGGCACGCCGCAGGTCATGGAACCGGAGGTGGGCGACGCGATGGACTGGTTCGCGTTCAACGAGTTGCCGGAGCCAATTGTCGCGTACTGCCGGGCAGGCGCCCGCATGGGCGTGCACTCACGTCGTGGCCGTACCGCTGCCCTGAGGTTGGTCCGCTCAGCGGCAATCTCGGGGTCGGGGGCCTTCGCATTGTCACTGTTGCGGTGAACGGCGCACCGAGGGAAGCGGGCGCCAGGGCCTCCGCCACTGGGCCGGTCCTGTTGCCGATGGCACGGGAAAAGGTGAAGAGCTGGTCGCGTACTGCGGTACGCATGATGGTCAGTCCTTCGTCCTGCGGGGATCGGTTCCCTGATCGCCGGGTTCCCGGGCATCGGACTTCCGGTTGTCGGGCTCTCCGCCCTCGGATTCCCCGCCGGATGTCTCACCGGTCGACCGGAGAGCACGCAGCAGGTCCGCGACCGCCCTTTCCTTCTCCGGGTCCGACAGTCGAGGATCCGACCGGATCATGCCGATCCGTCCCTCGATGAAGGCCCGCTCGGCAGCGGGATCCCGGGGAGCTTCGCGGGACTCGCGGGCGAACTGCTCGCGTCGGTCGGCGGGCGGCCCCGGAGGGCGCTCGTCGTCCGACGGAACACGGGGCGGAATTCCGGACATGGCGGTTGGTTCCCTGGAGAGTCAGCTCTTGACGGAGAAGTTGTAGTTCGGGTCGAGGAACTGGACGTAGAAACCGACGTTGTCCGTGCGGATGTAGCTGTTGTACCAGGGCAGCAGGCTCCAGGGACCCCAGTTGCCGTTAACATCTCGCGTGACGAGGGATATGGCAAGGCCGCCCAGGGGGATGGTGCCCGAGTAGGCGGTCTGGAAGGTTTCGACGATCGGCCCCCATGACCCGTTGTAGTCGGCCGCAGTCTGCTTGGCCAGCGTCGCCGCGTAGTCGAACTGGTAGACCAGATCCTGATTTCCCGTGCTGGCGTTCCACAGCTGCACCTCGTTGCGCCACGTTCCGGAGGCCACCTCGACCGTGGCGTTCGTTACCCCCATGACCTGGAAGATCTCGCCGTGAGAGGCGACGGTCCTGAGGTAGGGGCCCAGGGACGACAGCGGAATGTCGAGCTGCCAAGGTGTGGCGGGCCTGGCCCAGTCGTACACCTTGAAGCGCGGCGGTGTCTGTGCGTAGTACGAGACGAAGGCCTCGACTCCGAGGACCGCACGGTTCATGGCCGTGACGTACAGGTAGTTGTTGACGTTGCCCCCGGGTGCGCTGGGGCAGATGATGTCCCAGCCCAGTGCGGTGCCCGTCGCGAAAGCCCGCTTGAAGACCTCGTTGTAGTAGACGCCGTAGCCCACTCCTCCCGGTACCGGCGTCCGCATGGCCTCGTCGCCGAGCTCTAGCCGCTCGGCCATGGCGGTCACCATGCGCTCGCGGTCGGCGAGTTCGACGTCCGGGTGGGTTCTCACCAGGTGGAGCTTGCTCATCAGGAACGCGTGTCGGGCGGCCTCCACGTTCTCGTCGGGGTACTCCTTGGTGAGGCGGGTGAATACCTCACGCGTGTCCACCGTTGCGCCGGGCATCTCCGGTCCGACGATGCGAGCCGGGGCGGAAGGGTCAAAGATAGTGCCGGTCATAAGATCACCTGCTCTGCGGGGCGGGAAGTGGCGGACGATGGAGCGAAGGGGTTGGTCTTCCGGCCACAGCAGAGAGACGCGTTCGCCCCGATTCACGACGGTAGGCGGCATGTGTCATCCCACCGTCATCGCCGTGCCGGCGCTCCGGCCCACCTGGAAGGGGCTGTGGGGAGCATCCGCGTGAACATGGGCGAGGTTGGCACACCGAGTTCCTCGCGCAGCAGGCGCCGGAACGCGTCGTAGTGCCGCACCGCTTCGTCGACATCACCTGCGCGGCGACGACGACGCGATGCCCCCTCTCACGTAAGGGTTCGCTCCGTATGCTCGTGAGAGCGGCCTCGACACATACTGACGGGTTCGGTGACCCCCGAAGGTCCTGTTCGCCGAGGGCGACCTGGTGCCCGGGTGGGACGACGAATCGCGTCCACCGCTTTGCGGCGCGTACGTGCGGAGGCAAGCGGTCCGCGGCCGGTAGCGGCCCCAGGTTCAAGCCCGTGAGTTCTGCAACATCCACCGGCACCTGGGAAGTGATCTCGGCCTGCCAGGACAACCAGCTCGCAGCCGACGGGCGAAGAAGCCGCCACCCGGATCAGCGTTCCGGTCCTCCTCGGCTACCTGCCGGACGAGGGCCGTCAGCAGCCGGGTCCCGAAGGATCCCTGGAACGCGGCTGACGTGCCGGTTCATCGCCAATTCCTGGTTGAAAGGTGTACCGGTTGGCGGAGGAGGGCCCGGGCGCGCGGCGGTCGTCCGAGGCGGCGCGATCCGAAGCGGCGTTCGTCCGACGCGGGACGCGCCAAGGGCCGGGCGGGGCCGCCGCTGATTCGAGGTCTACGGCCACGTGCGCTGGGGCGCTCCTTGTACGGTCATTCCCTGTCTCGTCTCTGGGCGTCGGGGCCCGCGAACGCGGTCCGCGCGGGGCGCCGCCCCGGCTCGGCGCGTCGCCACCGGTTCCCTGTCGTACGGTAGAAGAGGCCTGCCCGGCTCGGTCGTGCCCACGCACACGCCCTAGGAGAGGGGTAGATGCCGACCGTCACTCTTGCTCAGTTGCGGCTGCTCGGCCAGTTCCGTCTGGAGTCCGCCGCCGGGCCGGTCGAGCTGTGCGGCAATGCGCAGCGGCTCCTCGCTTTCGTGGGGCTGCGCGGGCGCGTCGGTCGCAGTGTCCTGGCCGGGACGCTGTGGCCGGATGTGACCGAGGAACATGCCCGGGGCAGCCTCCGTACCACGTTGTGGAAGCTGCCGCACGGCGAGCGGCCGCTCGTGCGGTGCAGCGGGGAGTCGGTGGCGCTCACCGATGCCCTTCGGGTGGACGCCCATGCCCTGGCCGAGACGGCGCTCAGTGTCGTGCGCGCGGAGGCTCCGCCTGCGCACGGCCCCGCGCCACCGGTCTTGCTGGGCGACGGTGAGCTGCTGCCCGGCTGGGATGAGGAGTGGGTGCTTCTCGAGCGTGAGCGGCTGCGCCAGCTGCGGCTGCACGCACTGGACGCCCTGGCGTACGGGCTAACCCGACAGGGCAGCCCGGCTCTGGCCCTGGAGGCAGCGCTTGCGAGCATACGGATCGAGCCGCTCCGGGAGAGCGCGCACCGGGCGGTCGTGGCGGCGCACCTGTCGGAGGGCAATGTGATCGAGGCCGTACGGCACTACCGCGCGTATCGGCAGCTGCTCCGGGACGAGCTGGGCCTGGAGCCGTCCGCTCAACTCTCCCGGATGATTCCGGCGGCCCACCGATAACAGCGCGGTGACACAACGCTGACGGCACCGGCCTAGCCTTTCCAGGACAAAAGGGTATCTAAGCGCTGCGGAAGGGGTTGTCCATGACGCCAGTTCTCGAATACCGGAGCAACCGGATCGTCGAGCTGATGGAGGAGCCCGCCGAGCGCCGCGACGCCGACTGGCTCAAAGAGTCACTTCAGCAGGCGGTGATGCTGGAACTCGCCACTCTTCCGCCGTATTTGTCCGCGATGTGGTCCATCGAGCCTCAGAGCGGGGACGTGTTGAAGGCGCTCAAGCGGATCGTCTTCGACGAGATGTCCCACCTCGGCCTCGCCGCGAACATGCTCACCACCATCGGTGGAGTCCCCCGCCTCGGCGACGTGCACACGGTGCCGAAGTACCCCGGTCCACTGCCCGGCGGTGTACGTCCGTCGCTGACCGTCTTCCTGAGCGGGCTGTCGAAGGATTCCCTGGATCAGTTCGCGCAGATCGAGAAGCCCGACGATCCGATCGCGGAGGCCCGGTCGCACGCCTCCATCGGAGCGTTCTACACCGCGATCCTGGAAGCGTTTCAGGACCACGCGGAGCTGATCACCGGGACTCACCAGCTCGAACGGGACATGCAGCACCATGGCGCGGGAAACAGCCTCGTGGCACTCAATTCGCTTGCCGACGTGGAGGCGGCCATCGAGGTGATCAAGGAGCAGGGCGAGGGCACCTCCGCCTCGCCGGAGAATCCGCACCCCGGAGTGACCGGCGAGCTCGCGCACTTCTACGTCTTCCGGGAGCTCTTCCACGGCCGCAAGCTGATCAAGGTCGCCGAGAACCCGGACCGGTGGGAGTTCACCGGAGACGTCATCGCGATGCCCGGTACCCGCCCGATGGGTACGGTGCCCGAGGGCGGCTGGGGAGCACCGGGGCAGCCGACCCCCGACGCCCAGACACGGGAACTGCTGGACCAGAGCAACCAGGCGTACAGCCGGATGCTGGACCTGCTGGAGGACGCCTGGCAGGCGAACACCCCGGACACGGCGACCGGCCTCCTCGACGAAGCCGTCTTCAAGATGTTCGGTCTCAAGGGGCCGGCCCGGGCCCTCATGCTCCGCGAAGTCCCGGGCAGCGGCGGCAAGACCTACGGACCGGAGTTCCAGTACGTCGACGACTAGGACCGACCGGCAGGTCGGCCCGGTGAGGAACCGGAGAGCTTCCGGGTGGCCCCGTATACGCCGTCGGAGGCGAGCAGGGCGGCGGTGGAACGGGCGAGCGGTCTGAGCGACTTCCGGATCCGCGGCGTGCGGGACGAAGCCGTGGAGGCGCTGTTCGCCCGGGCGAGAAGCCGACAGCGACAGGGGCGGCCACGTCCCGCCGACCATCAGCGGCATCGCCCGGTCGACGACAGCCGTGGACAGCCCCGCCCTGCCCAGCCGGTGGGCCGCCGAACCGATAGGGGACGGCTTCCGCGTCCGGCTCGCCGGACACACGCACGAGCGGGTGCTGCTGCGCTTACGGCAGGAAACGGACATGACCGCCTCGCTCCCCAGATCCGCGCGGCGGCCCTCGCGCAACGTCCGGCGGACGCCGGTCCGGACGGCGAACTCGCGGTGTGGAAGTCCGGCCGCCTGGCGTTCGACCGGCGCCGGCCGCGCCTCGTCCAACGCGGGGCCGAGGCGGCAGCCACTGAGACGCATTGCCTAGTGGCCGGACAGGATCCCCGACGTGCCGCTCGCCGATTCGAGGCCGCGGTGAGCGGCCACCCTGAGGCGTGCAAGCGATCCCGGGCGATCTCCCTTACCGAGTTGGCTTCCCTCATGACGGCCAAGGACGATCCACGGCGGGCTGCCGCGATCAATCACTCGGCCCTCAACGAAGTCGGCCGGTCAACTTCCCGCCATGCCTCAGCCAATTCGGCGCAGCCGCCACCCGCGCTCCAGCGGCAAGGCGACTGCCGGTGAGCGGCTCGCAGGGGCCCCGGCCGCCCGCGAGGCGTCCGGCCGGGGGCGCTCCGCCGGACGGCAACGCCCCACCTCGGCTCCAGATGCGGGGCGTTGCCGCCCGGCGGAGAATGAAGTAACGAGGGCCGGCACCCGGACTCGGGCGACCACACGATCTCCTTCACTCCGAACATCTCACGAGCGGATTGTTCAAAGGATCGAATCCGGGCGACCCGAACGACTTTCGAGGTCCGCCATGAGTGCCACGGATCAGTATTCAGTCCTGCGTCCGAGTGATCTCGTGTCGCTGACGATCCGTTCGACAGGCCTGCAGGAAAGAACCAGTACCGCCGGGGTCAGGGAATGGGTCGCCACGGGCGAAGGCCGCCTGATCGTCGACCTTCAGCCGCAGCACGTCGCGGAGAGCGTGGTTGGCTCGCCCTCGGTACAGGGGCGCCCGGCGGGTCCGACCAGCCTGCACTTCATCGTGCCGACCGGTCGCGTCATCCCCCTGACCGTCGAGGGTGTGCTCGCCGCGGCGAACGAGCTGAAGCTGGTCGGCACGCCTCGCGAGCAAGGAAAGGCCAGCACGCTCGAGCTGCCGTGGCGGCTGCTGCTCGCCGTCGAGGACAAGGCTCGCTGCCGGCATCCCCGCCGACCCGCGACCAGTGACGCCGGCGTCACCGCGCTCTGGCACACCCGTGTCCTGGCGCCGTCCTCGCCCGCGTACTCGGCCGTCTTTCCCTTCGCCAGCCTGCCGCTGGAGACGCCATTCTCCGACAGCACCCCGCTCGCTGACGGCGTCAAGAAGATCGCCGCCCGGGGCCACGACCACCCCGGTACGCCCGTCGCCGTCGACACGCTCGTCCTCTCCGCGTGCGGAGCGTGGTTCTCCGGTTCGGTGAGCTACCCCGACCTGGAGTGGACCCACCGTGTCGTGATGGGGCGCGACGTCTACGTCCGGCTGCTGCAGCGCGGCGTCCTGTTCCCCTTCGGGAACGAGGCATCCACCGTCGAGGTGACTGAACGCAAGTTCGACCCGGTCACCGGGGTGGCGGGACTGCACCGCACCCTCACGCTGGTCGTGACGCAGCCCGTCCTCGAGTACGGCATCGAGCAACGGCACGAACGTGAGTTTCCGTTCCACCGAGTGGCGATCGAGCCCGTGCTGGTGACGCCGCTCGACCGGCCCCCGTCCAGCGACCGCGCCCATTGGCTGACCCGGGACGGCCGCCCGGTGATGTTCACGGTCCACGCATCCTCCGCCGGCGACGTCGTTCCCCTGCGGCTGCCGCTGATCTTCGCCGAGAAGGGCACCGATGTCGGGCACCTCAACGCCCTGTACGCGCAAGGGGGGCCGCGGGAGGATGCCGAGGTGACCCCTGGACCGCCGACGGCCGTCGTCGACCGGGCCGTTCCGCTGGTGTTGCGCCGGCGGGCGGACAAGGTCGTGGAGGCGGTCGAGCGCACCGAACAGCACGTCCGGACGCTCACCCTCGCAGCGACCAGGATTGGGAGCGGTACCGCGTTCCACCCTCGGATCGCCGGGCTCGAGGTGCTGCTACCCGCCGTGCAGCAGTTGCTGGGGCAGCACACGACCATCCGCGCAACGCTGGCGCGGGAGATTGCGGACGCCGCGGGGTCCGTGTCACCGCCGGACGTCCTCCTGGAGCTCCCTGACAAGGTCCCGGTGAACTTCGCCGCCGCCCGGGCCGCCGTCGCGGCCGCGCCGTCGATGGCCGTGGACCGGATCCATCGCGAGCTGGGTCCCACGGTGGCGAATTTGCCCACCGACCCGGCGAAGCTGTTCGACCGCGGCGCCAAGCTGCTCGGTGTCGTCCCCTTGGTGGACATCATCGGCCAGGTCACCGAACGTCCGACGATCATATGGTCACGCACTCCCACGCCGCGGGCCACCCTGCACTGGACCGAGTCCCTGACCCGCGAGAAAGGCCCCTTCAAGCCCCTGGCCGATTGCAGGGTGACACTCGACGTACGGACGGAGCTGGTCGGCGGCCGGCCACGGACCACGACCGACGGCACGGTGACCAACTTCGCCATCGGCATCCCCTCCCCCGAGGACGACAAGTACCTGGTCAAGCTCGGGTTCACCGCCTTGCGGTTCCACGCCGAACCGGGCGAGCTCCCGAAGACCACGCTGGTGATCAGCTCGGCGCGGCTCGGCCAGCAGCTGAAGTTCGTACAGAAGCTCAGCAGCTACCTCCCGGGCATCGGCGGCAAGGCGCCCACCGTGGACATCGGCAGCCGCGAGGTGCGGGTCCGGTACGCGCTCGCCGTCTCACCACCTCCGCAGTTGGGGGTGTTCGTCCTGCAGAACCTGCTGCTGCAGGCCGGCATCACCCTGTCGCTCGGCGACGATCCGGTGACGGTCGACTTCTCCTTCGGGGCGCGGGACCGTCCGTTCCTGGTGACCGTGATGGGATTCGGTGGCGGCGGCTACCTGGAACTGGGCATTCGGGCCGGCGGTGACGACTCCGGCCTGGAGCGGTTCGTCGGCGGCATCGAGTTCGGAGCCGCCGTGGCGATGGACTTCGGTGTCGCCCGCGGTGAGGTGCACGTCTTCGGTGGCATCGTGTTCACCAAGCGGGGCAGCACGATCGAGATCGCGGGCTACCTGCGCATCGGCGGATCCGTCCGGGTCCTGGGCCTGATCTCGGTCTCCGTCGAACTCACGATCAGCCTGACCTTCGTCGAACCGAACGTCCTGCGCGGCAAGGCCCGGCTCGTCATCGCGATCGACCTCACCTTCTGGTCCACCTCCGTCGAGATCACCTGCGAGAAGACGTTCACCGGTTCGGAGCAGGCCGTGGCCCCCCACGACACGGTCGCGCTCACGGCCGCGAACCCGTCCTCTGTGCAGCACGCATGGGGTCCGGTCGGATCGTCGTTCCCCTGGCACACCTATTGCAAGGCATTCACACGGGAGTGATCATGGCGCTCGCCCTCACCCGTCAGTTCGTATGGACCGTCATACCCGGGGGCCGCGCGGAGACCACCGAAGGAAGCCGGGCCCTGTTCTCAGTGCTACTCACCCCCCGGTTGCTCGCCCCGACCGGGACCACGCCGACCGTCGCGCAGTTCGGTATGCAGACCTGGCCGTCGCGCCTGAAGGATATGGACTTCGCCGCCCACCGGGGCGACCGGCGGCTCACCCTCACGCGGCTCCGCCCCACCACCGAGGACGGCCGGCCTCTCTGCACGACGGAGCAGCAACTGTCCGCGTGGCACACGGCGTTCCCCGCCTCCCTGCCCGTCCGGCCCTATCAGCCGACCAGCTACCGGGACCGTCAGGTTCGGGTCTTCCCGGCGGACGAGGCCGGTACGGTGATCAAGCAGGCGTACGCCCGGACCACGCGGGCCCTCGCCCGGACCGACGCCCGCGACCACCGGCAGCGCGCCCGGCGGGAGGAGGCGTTGCAGGAGATCGCGCGGAACTGGCAGTTCGCGGCGACACTCTCCGGCCGCAACACCGGCGAAGCCGAGGAATCACCGCTGGTGCGGGCCTACCTGTTCTACCTCCGGGAGAACCCCGGCCTCACGACGCCCGCCGAGGAGGAGGCCCGGGTCCTGGACTTCCATGACGTCGTCGCCCGGCTGGCCGGCCATCCCCTCCTGCTGCGCACGCTAGGCCTGGTGGTCGACTTCGCCGTGCCGGTGGCCGAGCTGGCCTCCACGGACGGCCCCGCACACCTCCGCGTGGAGCCCCTGTGGCCCGATCCCGACCCCGGTGCCCCGGCCGGCTGGACCAACGCCCGCCAGGACGATCTGCGGCCGACGACCGCCTACTCGCTGGCCGGCTCCCGGTTCGTCCCGCTGATGCCGCCGGTAGCGGGGACCGCCCGCCCCCAGGGGATGCTGCCCCTGGCCAAGGTCACCCTGGCGGGCACGCCCACGAACTCCCCCTACGCGGTCATGCCGTTCGACGTCGACAGTGCGTCGCTGCGGATGGTCAGCATCGCCCAGTCGGACCGCGGCCAGGTGCCACCGGAGGCGGCACACGCCGCCGGTCTGCCCGCGCTGCGCTCCACCGGCTTCTCCCTGATCGAACGCAACCGCCGGGAGGAACACTCCGCACGCCTGCAGCGAGCCACCGACCGGGACACGCCGCAAAAACTCCTGGGCTCACCGCTGACCGCAGAGAACCTGCTCGCGGGGTACCGGCTCGACGTCTTCGCCGCCGGAAAGTGGCACTCGCTGTGCCGACGCCAGGTCCGCTACACCGTCGGCGAGGTCGCCCTCCCCCCAGAACCCGGTCTGCCGGGCCTGCTGGACGAGGGCTTCGTCCCCGTCGGCTCGGCGACGACCAGCTCCGGTGCGGGCACCGCGCTCCACGTCCATGAGATCGTGGCCCGCTGGGACGGCTGGAACCAGGTGGTGCCCCGCCCGGACCGGGTGGTGGATCCGGTCGGGGCCGAGCCGTCGACGCCGTTCACCGCCACCGCCAAGGCCGTCGACGGGTCGCTGCCCCGACTGAAGTTCGGCTCGACCTATCGGTTCCGGGCGCGGCTGGTCGACCTCGCCGGCGGTGGGTTGCGGCGCGACCAGCCCGGCTCGGAGGACGCCACTGAGAAGATCGTCCACCGGCGCTTCGAGCCCCATCCGGCACCGGAGCTGTTGCCGACCGCGGCCTACGTCGACGGCGCGGGACCGCACCGCATGGTCGTACGGACCGAGCGTGGAACCGACCCGGCCGCCTACGCCGCGGCACACGGCTACCCGGCCGCCGAGCTCCGTTACCTGTTCCCGCCGAAGAGCTCGTTCGAGCTGGCCCTGCAGTACGAAGGGGCCTTCAGTACCGCGTTCGGACCGGATGCCTCCCTGGACGAGGTCCGCAATCAGTACGAGATCGCCACCCGCGCGGACAAGGACGTCGCGGAGATCGCCGGGGCACGCCTCGAGACAGCCCCGGACGGCTCGGGCACCTATGTAGTCGTCCCCGCGGACCCCCCGTTCCCGAAACCGGCATGGCTGGCCGACCGCGGGACGATCTGGGTCAACCTCCGGAACCGGCCGCGGCCGACCGATCCGGTCACCGGCAATCCGGGAACCGCCGACGGGTTCGACTCGAAGGACTCCCAGAGCCTGTGGCGGGGGACCTGGCCGGACATGGAGCCCATCGCGCTGCGGGTCGAGCCGGCTGCCGACGGGTGCACCATCAGACGCAGCCCCGGTTCCGGCCCTCGCACGTTCACGGTCTCGCTGGGGCCGGCCGAGCAGGTCACCGTCGACATCCCCTCGTGTCCCTCCATGCTGGCCGTCCCGGACCTGGGCATCCCGCACTGGGCCGGTGCCACGCAGGATGCGAGCAACCCGGTCAACATCGAGGCGGAGTACGGCCGCAACCCGCTGGTGAGCCCACCGCGCACCGTCACCCTGGTCCACGCGGTGCAACGCCCCCTGGCCCACCCCGCCGGCCGGTTCCGTGCCGTCCGGCACATGGGCGACACAGACGCCGAGCTGGAGACGTCGGCATTCCACATCGACGTACGCAGCACCGGCCGGATCGACGTCCAGGCGGAATGGGACGATGTCGAGGACATCATCCCCGCCCGGCCGGTGACGAGGCGGATCATGGCGAACGTCGGCTCGTTCGAGATCGCGCACAAGCCACCCCTGCTGAAGCCACCCGACGGTGCGTTCCCGCCGATGCGCCACGAGTTCGGCGACACGCGGCGCCGGAAGGTCCGCTACACGGTCACCGCCGTCTCCCGTTTCGGCGAATACTTCGGCCGGGTCATCGCACAGGATCCGCAAGCCTGCACGGTCACCGGGAAGCTCGCCGAGGCAACCGACGTGGCGAGCACGACCAGGCCTCCGGCCCCCAAGGTCCGCCACGTCGTACCGAGCGCCCGGTGGACCCGGTCCGTCGAAAGCGGCGGAGCAGTGATCCGGTCGTCGCGCAGCGGAGGCGGCCTGCGCGTCATGCTCGAACGGCCATGGTTCGTCACCGGCGCCGACGAGGCGCTCGCCGTCCTGGCCTGGCCACGGTCGTCGGCGCCGCCCACCGACCAGCAACGGCGCCACCTCAGCCTGGCCGGCCGCGACCCTCTGCAGGCCACCACGGCACTGCCCGCCGTCCTCGACGACACCCACGTCCGCGCGGACGTCTCTGGGACGGTGAAGCCGGCGGAACTGCAGGGCGCCCCGGCCGTGGCAATGGCCCACCACCTGGACGCATCCTCGAACTACGACGAGGAGGCCGACTGCTGGTTCGTCGACCTCGACCTCTCCCCCCTCGCCGCGGCCTCGTACCGCCCGTTCGTCCGGCTGTCGCTGGCTCGCTACCAGGAGAACACCGCCGACCTCGACCAGCAGTTGTCCCCGCCGCTGGCGATGGAACCGGTCCGGCTCCTCCCGCCGCGCGATCTCGTCATCACCCGCAACGCCGGCCGGGCGGGAGTCGTCCTCAGTGGTCCGGGACCGACCGGGCCTCCCTTCACCACGGTCCGTGCTGAGCTGCAGGCATTCGCCGGTGACCCACGCGCGGCCCGGGACGGTCTGATCGGGCCATCAGGCTGGACCACCCTGGCGCAGACGACCGGGCGGCTCGGGGACAACCTCGCACTCGACCTGCGGCCCACCGACGCACGGCCGATGCGTATCGCCGTCACCGAGGCCGAGTCCGCTCCCGGAGCGGCGGGCGGGCCGGCGGGCCTCGTCTACGCCGACCTCGCCGAACTCACATGACTGCCCACGCCCGGAGGAAAGACCAATGGTGTTCCAACTCTTGCCGGAGACAGAGCCACTCGAACTCCGCGGGGGCGCTACCGGGCCACCCCTCCCGTTCGGCGTGCCCATCGAGGCAACCGAAATGTTCATCCGCGTGATCGCTCTCTGGCACGACAACCGTCCGCTCGTCGGGCGCGACCCGACGTTCGAGCTCAAGTCCGGTCGTGACGGCCGGCTCACCCCCGTGGACGCCGGGAGGGGCAAGGTCGAGATCTGTGAGACCGAGGGTGACGTCGTGGCCCTGGCCGTGGTCAGGCGGCAGCCCGCGGCCAGCTACCTCATCGCCCTGTCCGGGCTCGAGGAGGACCCCGGACCCTGGCACCTGCGCATCACCAACAACGACGCGGAGACCTTGCGGTTCACCTGTGTCGCGTCGTACCGCGAGGAAGAGACCCTGCAGCCATGGATGGCGCTGGAGTGCGCCACCACGTCCCACGGTGGTCTGCCGGCGCTGCACGGTGAGAACCCCGAGACCCCGATCACGGTCCGGAACTCGGGCACCGCGCCACTGGTCATCCACGATCCGCCGGGCACCCGGCTGGGTTCGGACCGTTCGCCGGTGGTCCTGCGGCGGCGGCCCGCGTCGATCGCCCCGCACGACACGGACGAGCTGGTGGTCGAGTGCGGACAGGTCTCCTTCGCGGACCGCTTCAGCCACACCTTCGACACCAACGACATGAACCGCGCACACACGACCCTGTTGTTCGAGGTCCTGCCCCGTTCCGCCCTGCACGACTCGCCGGACGAGGAACCGGCCTTCTGCCGAGCCTGCGGGCGGTGCCCTGCCTTCGTGCCGCCACCGCTCGCGGTGGGCGGTCCCTGCGAGACCTGCGGGCATCGGGGGGCCGAGCACTTCGATGTCCCGCCCGACCACCGGAACGTCTAGGGCAGCGATCTGGAGAACGGGCCGCTGCCCCGACGCCGGGCACGGCCTCTCTCCACGCCGTGAGAAACGGGGATATGCAATGAGCGTGATCCAGATTTTCCCCTCGGACGAGCCGCTGACGCTGACCCCCGGCCAGACCGGCCCGCTGGTCGCCTTCGAGGTACCGATCGAGCCGGTGCCGATGTTCCTGCGGTTCATCGCCCTGTGGACCGACAACACACCGCTGAACCGTGCCGCCCCCACCTTCGGGATCAAACTGGGCGAGGGCCTCATCACCACGGTTGCCGCGGACGACACGGAGGTCGTCATCCCCGGCCCGAAGGAAGGAGGGACGGCGCGCTGTCGGCGCTTGAACGACGACCTCTATCTCCTGACGGTCGTCAACCACACGGAATCGAGGACCAGCTGGCGACTGCGGATCAAGAACAAGGCCGACCGGACGTTGCGTTTCGTCTGGGTCAACTCGAACGTCAAGGACGACACGTTCCAGCCGTGGATGGCAGTGGACGACAAACTGTCCATCACTGGCAGAAGCCCGGCCGGCTTCGTCGTCGTGCGGAACTGGGGGACCGGAACGCTCACGATCGACGACAGTCCGGAAACGCCGGTCGGCGGGCAGGAATCCCCCGTCGTCCTTGTCCACCGTCCTGCGGAGATCGCCCCGCATGGCGTCGATCACCTGGTGTTCAGATGCGGGGACGTGCGCAGCCGCATGAACCTCGAACACACGTTCAGAACCAACGACGACAAGACCGCCCACACCACCTTGCAGATTGTGGCCGACCCAGCCTGAGGGGCACACCGGATCACTTGACATCGATCCTCTGAACCGCGGGTGAAACACACAGCGCTCCCGACGAACGGTTCGCGAACGGACAGGTGCGCGCCTCAGGTGACACGCATTCGACCGAATGCAGCAAGGAGAAATGGATCATGGTATACGAACCGTTCCGAACCTCCCGTCTGGCCGAGAACGAGACGACCTCTCCGATGGAGTTCGTCGTGCTGCTGGGTGCCGAGCAGACGTTCCTCCGGACGATCGCGCATCTGGAGGCCAACGTCGTACACGGCGGCGCGCCGCCGACGTTCTTGATCAAGGCAGGCCTGGGCGATCCCACGGCGGTGGAGGAGGGTGCCGGCCCGGTAGACATCCCGGGAAGCGGAGGAACGAGCGTGGCAACAGCCGATTGCCGCCGTTCGGCTGAGGACATCGACACCTATCTGGTGACCCTCAACCACGGCGCCCCCTCCGGCCCCTGGCTACTGCAGATCAAGAACAACGAGCCCGAAGCGCTGGAATTCGTCGGCTTCATCTCGCACACGGAGGACGAGACCCTTCAGCCCTGGGCAGACTTCTCACGACCCCACCTGCAAGGGAGTGAAGTAGAAACCACTCACGGAATCGGCGTGCACAACGTGGGCACCGCACCGTTGATCATCAAAGATGCAGTCGGCTCGCTATTGGGCGGCAGTGGGTCTCCCTGCATCATAACGGCCCGCCCCAACTCGATCTCCCCTCACGACGCGCACTCAGTTTCCGCCAAATGCAAGCCTCTCGTGGCAGGGCGCGGAGAACGGTCGCAAGAATTTGTGCACACCTTCAATACGAACGACCCGGATCTTGCGCATTCTCGGGTCAGCTTCACGGTTGTGTGGCCGAGATTCCCCACCATGTGCCTCCCCGACGAAGGATGCTTCGCAAAATGCAAGAGATTCGTTCCGCGGATGCCGCCCGACGAGTTCCAATGCGAAACCTGCTTCCATGATGCAGGTTTTCACGGACTCCCGAGTGATCCTGATCACAATCCACCCTGAATCGGCGTCGACGGCCCTGTCATTGTCACGCAGACGGTACGCCAGGCCGACTGACCATTTCTCCGACATGCACATTGGGCGGAATGGTGGAAGACTCGGCAGTGAAGTGATATAAGCCGTGCGCCGACGAAGGAGCCGCAGCCCCCTCAGGCCGTACAGCGACCGACGCGCGCCCGGAGCAGCGTGACACACCGGTCGGATTCCTCCGACTTCAGCGGTACCCAAACCCTGGACTACCCCAACTCATGACATGAGTAAAATATTCAACACCGACCAGCTGTATGTCGCGGCCACCATTCCGGTAGGGAACAGGCCGACCGGCGTGGCGGTGGATGTCCACAACCGGGTCTTTGTCACCAACAGCGGCAGCAATTCCGTGTCTGTGATCGATTTCTCGGCCGAGACAACGCCCGTCACTGTTAATGTCGGATTCTTCCCGGAGAGCGTGGCATCCGATCCACAGTTCGGCACGTTCGTCGCCAACAGCGGTGATCACACCGTGTCCGTGATCAACAGGCTCAACGTTGTCGTCAGTACCCTGAACGTCGGAGGCCTGCTTGAGCCACCGCCCGACATGGCGAGGGTAGCCGTCGATCACATCCTCAGCCGCGCCTACGTGAGCAACCGCAGTGGTGACAGAGTGGCGATAGTTCACACCAGCACCGTCCCACCCGTCGTCTTCCCCGTACCCATCACTGTTCATCGCTCTCTTGGTGTGGCTGTCGATCCCATCGATCACCGCTTGTACGTCACACAACCCGACTTCGACACCGTGTCGGCAATCGACCCCTCGACACATCAAACGGTTGCGACCATCCCGGTCAGGCGGCGGCCCAGCGGTATTGCCGTCGACTCCCCCAGGCGTCGCGCCTACGTCGCCAACTCCGGCTCTACGACGGTTTCAAGGATCGACGTCACTACCGGTAGCGTGGTCGATGTGGACGTCGGTGCGCACCCGGTCGATGTGGCGGTCGATCCTCGGGGGAACGTCTACGTCAGCCACTCCGACGGCAGCGTAAGGGTGATCGATGCCGGGTCCGGCAGCGTAACCGCCACGATCCCGGTAGGAACCAAACCGGAAGGGGTGGCCGTCGAGCCCCACAGCAATCGGGTCTATGTCGCCAACAGCGGTGACGGCACCCTTTCAGTGCTTGACGCTGCCGACGGTCACTGACCGCGCCCGCCGTGCTCAAACCGCAGGACTGCGGCGCTCGACCCCTGGCTCGTCGTCGGGCGGCGAACTGATCGGGCGGCTCGCTCTGCTTGCCGTTGCCCATCCCCCGCTACGGCACGCGCTACTGGCTCTCCGACCGCGGCGTGCGCCGCCCTGTAGGGCTACGCGGAGCGCGAACTCGGCTCCACCGACACCTTCGCCGACGTCACGTCGCCCTGCTCAGGCGGGGTTGGGCTTCGAGCCGGTGGTGGATTTCGCGGAGTACACACGCTTCCGCCTGCTACCTCGTACAGCAGGCTTGAGGCGGTGGCGCTCTCGGTCGGGGCGCGGCCGGCGGAGGCCTGGCCCGCCCCCGTCGTACCCCACCGGTCACCCGGCTGCTTACGCCCGGGGATCAGGGATTACCACTGGTAGAGGTACTGGTTCCAGGTGCCGTGGTAGCCGGTCCCGTAGTACGTCCACGTGTCGGTGTCGAGCAGCAGCACATGGCCGCCCCAGTACACGGCTTCATCGAGCTGGAAAACGGCCCACCATCCCGTGTGCTGCGTCGGGGTGCGGCTCGTGCGCACCGCCCGGGACTGGAACCAGGCCCACATGTCCCGGGCCCGGATGGGCCGACGGGCCGGGGTGCCGCACCGAGCGTGGATGTGGGGGTTGGCTGTGGCGAGTTCCGAGTATCCCGCCCGGATGAAGGCGTCGGAAAGGAAGTGTGCGCAGTTGTTGGCGTACGCGTCACCGCCCAGACACGATTCCGTCCAATGGCTCCCCACGGAGGAGAGGGGCGGGAGGGTGCGGGGGACCGCCAGCTGGGCCATGCCTCGGCCGGCGGGGCGCGGAGCACCCGCCAAGTCCTCGGACGGCGGAGGGGCGATGTGTTCCATCTGATCGACGGTCACCCGGCCCGAGGGGGCCGGGTCCCCCTCCAGCCGAGAAGAGGTCGGCGGTGCGATGTTCTCCATGGCGACGGTAAGGGGATCCGGCTCACCGGCGCGCATCCGGCTCAACCGGAATGCCGTGACTCCTGCCCTCACCCATACCCTGACCCGGTCCTCACCGAGCTGTTCCTTTTCCATGATGTCGGACTTGGCGAACGAGTAGACGCATGCGTCGGACACCGCCACCAGCATGTTCCCCGGGATGTTGCCGTCCTCCTGGCTGTAGCCCTCGAAGGGAACGGTGGAATTGCGCCTCCCGGCCCGCTCCATCAGCGCACCGAGGTCCTTTTGTTGAGGATTCATAATTTTCTCGGCCATGGCGATTACCTTGTCAACAATCGAATCGCGGTGTCTGTTGCGGCCTTTCCCCTGTTTCAGGGTGCTCCTGTACGCCGGGGGGCGCCACCCGGCGGGCCAGGCCGTGTCCGCACTACGTTGAGGTGATCGTTCCGGCGGGACGCGCTGCTCACGAGGCTGTGCTGGCCGTCGGCCGGATGGTGCCGTACCGCGGCGAGCGCCGCGCTCGCGGCGGTCATGTTGGGGTCATCCGTCCCCGGCACCGGCATCCTACTGGCCCGCCGCGGTGTGACCGGCTTCGAGATCCTCGCCTACCTCGAAGCCGTTGTGTGCGACCTTGCCGCGGTCACCGTGTGCAACCTCGACGACGCTGAGGCGAAAGCCTTCGCCGCCCGCCGCCAGGAGCGCTGACCCGATCTGAAGACCGAGGTCGCTCTCAGCGTCGAGGGCCCGAGCACCGGCTGCCCTCGGTCTCCTTCTCCGGTCATCAGCACGGGCCTGCCCAGCCGGCGCCCGAGTCGATCTCACCGGCCGACATCGGCCAGAAGTTCAACTGCATATCCGCGACAGGCCATACCTTCAGCAGGGCCGTGTCCGCGTCCGTGGGCCGTGACAGCACCTCCTGCACCGAGGGCGCGAACGCAGCCTTCCGAGTACTCCCATGGCACCCGCTCGCCCCGGCCAGGTCGAACACCGCCTGCCAGTCATCGACCGAGGTGTCGGTCACGGAGACATCAGGCAGCGCACCCATCAGGTCAGGGTCGGGGAAGTTCCTGACATCATCCCACAGCAGATCCGGCATGCCGCCATGCTGCCCGTCAGCCCGGCCGAACGCAGCTCGATTCCGTGACGAACCCCGTAGAGGCACCCCCGTGCGGGCACTACCACGCGCCCCGGGAATACGATCGCCTGGCCAGTCCTCTCCAACTCACCAGCCGCCGCACCGTCTGGCGCCCCAAGTGCGGTCCGGCCCTCAGCCGCCCGACAACCCTTCCGCCGCTCGACGTCGAGACTCCGCAGACCCTGGTCCCGGGTCAACCGGCCATCTTCCACCTCACCTTCCCGGAACAGGCCAGCAGCCTGTGCGCCATCCATCTGCGCCCTCGCTCCACCCGGCGCGGCTCCTACGATCACGCTGTCCTGATCGCCATCCCGGGCAGGCACACCGTCACCCTCACCTCGCTCGTGTACCCGCTCCCGGGGCTGGACAGGTTGGGGGTCGTACACGCGCCGGTCCTGGTGTTGTTCCAGGCGGTGTACCAAACGTTGCTCCAGTCCTTCGACGACACCTTGCAGACGGCCGAGGTGGGCCGCGCGGATCACCCGGTTCGGAACTCGGCTACGGCCGGCCGCCCTGGCCCCCCAGAGCGGTCAGCGCTTCGTCCGTGAGCCGGTACACCGCCCACTCGTCCTGGGGACGGGCGCCCAGTGCCTCGTAGAAGTCGATCGCGGGACGGTTCCAGTTCAGTACCGACCATTCCAGGCGCTCGTAACCGCGTGCGACGCAGATGCGGGCGAGCTCCGTCAGCAGGGCCTTGCCGTGGCCGCCGCCGCGGGCTCCGGGACGGACGTACAGGTCCTCCAGGTAGATGCCGTGCACACCCCGCCAGGTGGAGAAGTTGAGGAACCACAGCGCGAAGCCCACGACTTCCCCAACGGCGTCCTCGGCCACGTGCGCGTAGGCAGCCGGGCGCTCGCCGAACAGGGCCTCGGTGAGTTGCTCCTTCGTCGCCCTGGCCTGGTCGAGTGCCTTTTCGTACTCGGCGAGCTCGCGAATCAGGGTGTGGAGGACGGGGATGTCGGCGGGGGCCGCGGTACGGATCATGCCCTGAGTCTCACCTTGGCGTTTAACATCGCGGGTCACTCGTCCTGCTGACCTGCGGTTTTTCACGGGACAGCGGAGGCGGCCGTTCTCCACGCTTCGAGATGTCGAGTAACGAAGAACGAGAGAACGGCCGCTGCCCATGAGTCTGCCCGTCGATGTGCCCGGAGGTGAGGCGTTGGGTCTGTTGTCCCGCTTTCGGGTCGAGTTCTACGAGTGTCTCTACCAGCGGGCGGATGCGCTCTTCGAGCTCACCGACGCGGTGCTGTGCGCGGACGGGCCGGTGAAGACGCTGGTCGAGCTGTCCCTGGCAGTCGAGCACCAGCGTGGGCATGGCGCCCTGTATGCCGCGCTGGACCGGGGCTGGCTGGAGCCGGTTCGACTGCGCCGCGCTCTGGCCGGCCTGCCGCTGCCGAGGGCGGCCGACGGACGGATCGTGCTCGCTGTGGATGTGTCGCACTGGCTGCGGCCCGATGCGCCGACCAGCGACGAGCGGCTGTTCTGTCACGTCTACGGACGCGGCGACCGCAAGACGGACCAGTTCGTGCCTGGCTGGCCGTACTCCTTCGTCGCCGCTCTGGAAACGGGCCGCACTTCCTGGGTCGCGCTCCTGGACGCGGTCCGCCTGGGTCCGGCGGATGACGCCACTCAGGTCACCGCCCGCCAACTCCGTGACACAGTCGTCCGGTTGATCGCGGCCGGGCACTGGCGGCCGGGCGATGCCGAGATCTTGATCGTCATGGACTCCGGCTACGACACCGCCTACCTCACCCACGCCCTGGCGGACCTCCCGGTGGTGCTGGTCGGACGTCTGCGCTCGGACCGCGTCATGCTCCGCGATGCCGGCCCCGCCCGCTCCGGACCGCGCGGAGGACGCCCCCGTCGGCACGGCGGTGTCCTCACCCCCGCCAAGCCCGACACCTGGCACACCCCCGACGTCACTACCTCCACCAGCACCACCCGATACGGCACCGCCGAGGCGACGGCCTGGGACCGGATGCACCCCAGACTCACCCACCGCGGCCCCTGGCTCGACCATGCCCACGAGGAACTTCCCCTCCTTCACGCCACGTTGATCCGGCTGAAGGTCGAGCACCTGCCGGGCAACCGCGACCCGAAACCCCTCTGGCTGTGGTGCTCAGCCACCGGCGCCACACCCGCAGACATCGACCGCTGGTGGCAGTCGTTCCTCCGCAGATTCGACCTGGAACACACCTTCCGGCTCATGAAACAGACCCTCGGCTGGACCACCCCGAAGATCCGCCACGCGGACACCGCCGACCTGTGGACCTGGCACATCATCGCCGCCCACACCCAGCTCCGCCTCGCCCGCCCGCTAGGACGTGTCCGGCCGATCATGTGACTACTTCGCAGTGGTGTCGTTGATGGGGGCATGGGGCGGGGAGATCTGACGGATGCCGAGTGGGAACG
>NZ_JBVJOT010000052.1:0-61326 GCF_055583025.1 Streptomyces sp. NPDC104831 | reverse complement strand
TCTCCCCCCCCCCCCCCCCCCCGCCCACCCCCCCCCCCCCCCCCCCCCCCCCCCCCCCCCCCCCCCCCCCCCCCACGGCGGGTGTCACTTGTTGGCGCAGACGTTGCCGACGGCCGGGTTCAACAGTCCGATGATGTTGATGGTGTTGCCGCACACGTTGGCCTGGACGTTGATCGGTACCTGGATGACGTTGCCGGACAGGACGCCGGGGCTGTTCGCGGCCACGCCGACGGTGGTCGGGCCGCCGTCGGAGGCGACGGCGCCGGCCGTACCGGCCAGGACAAGGGCTGCTGTGATGACGGTCGTGGTGGCCAAGCTGCGAAGACGCATGTTCTGCCTCACTGGTTGAGCGTCGGGACGCCTCCATCTCACCCGGAGCGCGCCCCGTCCGCCCGCGCTGGTACGCCGTTCGGACAGCCCCTGCCCGGCGTTCCCTCGTCCGGCCGCTCAGGCGGCGGACGGGAACCGTTCCCAGACCCGGTGCGCGCCCAGCAGCCGGGTGATCTCCTGGAGCACTCCGGTGGCGGTGTCCCCGGCGATCACCCCAGGTGCGTCCAGCGGGATCCCGGCCGCCTCCAGGGCCGCCTCGCCGCCCTTGGCCGCGCCGATGGCCTTGCCGTGCCGGAACGCCTCGCCCAGCAGCAGCCCCACGCGGGGGTCGAGGGCGGCGGGCGCGGCGGTGGGCTGGCCGGCCTTGGCGTCGCGGGCGCCGTAGGCGTCGGCGCCCACGCCCGGGGTGCCCGCCACCAGCACCGCGTCGAACTCCACGGAGCGCGCGGTGGCGTAGGTCCGCTGGACGGTCAGGGCGCCGTCGCCGTCACCGAGGGTGCCGCCGACGGGGGCGACGATCAGCGGGACCATGCCGCCGTCGAGGACCGCCTGGCGCACGGCCCGTACGCCGTCGAGGTCGCCGTCGGGTCCGGTGAGGATGCCGATGATCCGGCCGTCGGTGGGCCAGGTGTGCCCGACCTGGGAGAGGGCGGGGCTGGGCTCGACGTCGGCGAGGGGCACGGTGGGTTCCGGCGCGGGCAGGCCGAGGCCGGCCGCGACGCCCGCGCACAGCTCCGGGTCGATGTTGGCCAGGACCTGCAACGCCCGTTCCCGGATGGCCACTTCGTAGCACTTGCCGAGTTCGAAGGTGTAGGCCCCGATGATGTGCTCGCGCTCGGGCGGGCTCATGCTCAGCCAGAACCGGCGCGGCTGGCTGAAGTGGTCGCTGAACGATTCGGGCGCCTCGCGGACCTTGGTCGCCTCGGGGACGCGTACGGGGGTCTCGATGTACGCGCCGAGGTCGGCGCCCGCGGTGAACGGGCAGCCCCCGTCGAGCGAGTTGGGCCGGTAGGGCGCCACGCCCCGGTGCACGGCCGTCTGGTGGAAGCCGTCGCGGAGCATGTCGTTGACGGGCGCGTGCGGCCGGTTGATCGGGATCTGCGCGAAGTTGGGGCCGGCCAGGCGGGTGATCTGGGTGTCCAGATAGGAGAAGAGCCGGCCCGCGAGCAGCGGGTCGTCGGTGATGTCGATGCCGGGGACGAGATGGCCGACGTGGAAGGCGACCTGCTCGGTCTCGGCGAAGAAGTTCGACGGGTTGCGGTCGAGGGTGAGCAGCCCGATCGGCTGCACGGGGGCCAGTTCCTCGGGGACGATGTTGGTCGGGTCCAGCAGGTCGATGCCCTCGAAGGTCTGGTCGGGGGTGTCGGGGAAGGTCTGGATGCCGAACTCCCACTGGGGGTAGGCGCCCGCCTCGATGGCGTCGGCGAGGTCCCGGCGGTGGAAGTCGGGGTCGACGCCGTTGATGATCTGGGCCTCCTCCCACACCAGGGAGTGCACGCCCAGCTTCGGCTTCCAGTGGAACTTCACCAGTGTGGTCTCGCCGGCGGCGTTGACCAGGCGGAAGGTGTGGACGCCGAAGCCCTCCATCGTGCGGTACGAACGGGGGATGCCCCGGTCGGACATGTTCCACAGGGTGTGGTGGGCGGCCTCGGTGTGCAGGGTGACGAAGTCCCAGAAGGTGTCGTGGGCACTCTGCGCCTGCGGGATCTCCCGGTCGGGGTGCGGCTTGCCGGCGTGGATGACGTCCGGGAACTTGATGGCGTCCTGGATGAAGAAGACCGGGATGTTGTTGCCCACCAGGTCGAAGACGCCCTCGCTGGTGTAGAACTTGGTCGCGAAGCCCCGGGTGTCGCGGACGGTGTCGGAGGAGCCCCGCGAGCCGAGCACGGTGGAGAAGCGGACGAACACCGGTGTCTCGACGTCCTCGGCGAGGAACGCCGCCTTCGTCACGTTCGCCGCGGTGCCGTAGCTGCGGAACACCCCGTGCGCCCCGGCGCCGCGGGCGTGGACCACGCGCTCCGGGATGCGCTCGTGGTCGAAGTGCATCACCTTCTCCCGCAGGTGGTGGTCCTGCAGGAGCACCGGGCCGCGGGGCCCGGCCTTGAGGGAGTGGTCGGTGTCGTACAGCCGGGTGCCCTGGGCGGTGGTCAGATAGCTGCCGCTCTGTGCCATCCGCGCCTGGTCGGCGCCGGTCGGCTGGCCGGTCGGGGAGACGGTGTCGGGGCCGGTCTGGTCGGGCTTGGGCGGGAACGGCTCATGGGGGGTGGTCGGCTCGGCGACCGGCGGGGACTGCGGTCCCGGCTTGCCCGGGATGCCGTCCTCGGGGCCCTTGGGCCCTCCCTGGAGGGCGTCCGCCACCTTGTCCGCGGCTCGCTTCAGGGGGTTCGTCTCGCTCATCTGTGGCAATTCCTTCGCTGGTCAGGGGGCGGGCCGGGCAGGGACGAGCGGGTGTCCGATGCGCGGTGGCCACGCCGGGGGCATGCGGCCGGCACCTGGGTCTGCGCCGGGTGGGTCCCGGGTGGCGGGAGCCGACGGCGGCCTCGTACCGGGGTCCCCGGGCCGGGGCGTCCGAAACCGGGAACTCGGGGAGTTCCCGGTCGGGGTGAAGTCGGGCCGTCTCCTATCGAGTTGCCGGGAAGGCGGGCCCGCCGGACGCGCCGGTCCGGCCCGGGGGCCGCCGGCCGGGCCACGGCCCCCTGCCGCGGACGTCCGACATCGGCAGGGCCGGCTTCTTGACCCGGTGCGGGCCGCCGGTGCCCGGCCGCCCGCATCCGCCACCCTAGGCGCTGACACGGCGCGGCGCAGTTCGGAAGGCGTGTGGCCCGGCCGGTCAGGAACGGGCGACGACACGCAGGGTGTCCAGGGAGGAGTCCGCCGCGTCCGGCACGAGGAAACCGTGGGCGATACCGCTGCGCAGATAGTCGACGATCTCCGCGGTGACGACCTCTCCGGGTGCCACGACCGGTACGCCCGGCGGATAGGGGCTGAGCGTCTCGGCGGCGATCCGGCCCACGGCCCGTTCGGCGGGCACCTGTTCGGCGGGGCCGAAGAAGGCGTCCCGGGGCAGGATCGCCTGCTCCAGTTCCAGGGCGCGCGGCTCGGGCAGGTGCACGGCCGGCCGCCGCTCGATGGTGTCGGCGTGCTCCACCAGGGAACGCACGGATTCCACCAGGAGTTTCTCCGTCTGGTCGTCGTCGGAATGGGTGATGGAGGCGGTGATCCGGCAGGTGTCCGAGCCGCCCATGTCGACGTGGTGGTTCGCGCGCAGCCACTCGGTCGCCTGCATGCCGCTGATGCCGAGGTCCCGCACGTCGACGACGATCTTCAGCGGGTCGAACTCGGCGGCCAGTCCCTGGTCGATGATCTCGCCGCCCATCACCCGCAGCCCGGGCAGCTCCCGGAGCCGGGCGCGGACGCGTTCGGCGCGGTGCAGGGCCGCGTCGAGCAGGCCGTGGCCCTGTTCGACCATCTGCCGGCGCCAGCCGTCGAGGGTGGCGTAGACCAGGCTGGAGGCGCTGGTGGTGCCGAGGAGGTCCTCGCGCTGCTTGAGCACGACGGGCGAGATGCGGTCGCCCTGGAGGTGGAAGACGGAACTCTGCTCGATGGCGCCGCCCATCTTGTGGACGCTGGTGAGGACCAGGTCGGCGCCCGCGTTCATGCCCCACACGGGCAGGTCCGGGTGGAAGGGCAGGTGGGCGCCCCACGCCTCGTCCACGATGAGGGGCACGTCGGCGGCGTGGCAGATGTCGGCGACCGCGCGCACGTCGGCGCAGGTGCCCCAGTCGGTGGGGGTGATCAGCAGCATGCCCTTGGCGTCCGGGTGCTCGCGCAGCCGGTCGCGCACGTCGTCGGCCTCCGGCGGATGGGCCATGTGCCGTTCGCCGTCGAACTTCGGGTGCACCCAGACGGGTTCCACCCCGTTGATGATCACCGCGGCGATGACCGACTTGTGGGCGTTGCGGGACAGCAGCAGTTTCTCCCCCGGCCCGGCGACGGCGAGCATCGCGGTCTTGACCGACAGGGAGCTGCCGCAGGTGGAGAAGAACGCCTGGTCGGCGCCGACCGCATCGGCCATCAGCTCCTGCGCCTGCTCCAGCACGCCCTGGGACTGACGGCGGTCGTCCAGCCCGTTGAGGCTGAGCACGTCGGAACGGAACACGTCCATCCCGAGGATGTCGGCCACCCGCGGATCGGCGCCACGTCCCTGCTTGTGCCCGGGCGGCCCGAACACCACGTCCCCTCGTCGCCGGAACTCCTGCAGAGCCTCCAGCACGGGTACGCGGGAGTGGTCCATGGCTGCCTCCTGAGCTGTTCGGTGCCGCACCCCCCGTGTTGCACCACGGGGGCGGCCCAAACCCGCCCGCCCGGTGTCGGGGGCCGTCCGGGTGGAACCCGGACCGGCACGGAGCACACCCGCCGCACCGAGGAGGTCTCGTGTCGCTGTATCACCGGATCGGGGAAGAGGTCGCACGGCGTGCCGACGCGCTGTGGTCCGTGGCGTCGACGCTGCACGCGGACCCGGAGACCGCGTTCGCCGAGCACCGGGCGGCGGCACTGCTGACGGGCGAGCTGGAGGGCGCGGGCTTCGAGGTGCGGCGCGGGGCGGCGGGGCTGCCGACGGCCTTCACGGCCCGCTCGGGCCGGGGCCGGCCGGTGGTGGCGTTCCCGCTGGAGTACGACGCGCTGCCCGGGCTCGGCCACGCCTGCGGGCACAACCTGATCGCGGCGGCCGGCCTCGGGGCCGCCCTGGTCCTGAACGCCGTGCGGGACGGCGCCGAGGGCACGGTACTGGCGGTGGGCACACCTGCCGAGGAGGGCGGCGGCGGCAAGGCGCTGGAGGTGGAGGCGGGCGTCTTCGACGGGGTGGACGCGGCCCTGATGTTCCACCCGGGGGTGTACGACTGGGTGCGGGCCCCGCTGACCGCGCAGGAGCAGTACCGGGTCGCCTTCCGGGGCCGGGCCGCGCACCCGACGGGCAATCCGACCGAGGGCATCGACGCGCTGGCGGCGCTGATCGAGCTGTTCAACGTCCTGTCGGCGCTCGGCCGGCGGCTGCCGGAGGGCTCGCACGTGCAGGGCATCATCACGCACGGCGGTACGGCCACGAACATCGTCCCGGAGTTCGCGGAGGGCCGGTTCGGGCTGCGGGCGCTGACGACGGCCGCCCTGGACGAGCTGGCGGAGCGGCTGGCCACGGCCGCCGAGGGGGTGGCGCGGGCGACCGGCACGACCGTGACGGTGGAGCGGGCGAGCGTGCGCTACGAGCACTTCCGGGACAGTTCACCGCTGTCCGAGCGGTTCGCCGGGCATCTGGACCGGGCCGGGATCGCCCTCGCCCCGCCCGCTCCCGGCGTCTATCTGGGTTCCTCCGACATCGGCAACGTCAGCGGCCGGGTGCCCGCCATCCACCCCTTCGTCGCGATCATGGACGCGGGGGGTTCGGACCACACGCCGGAGTTCGCCGAGGCCGCGGTCTCGCAGCGGGCGCGCCGGGTGCTCCTCGCCGTGGTGGAGGCGCTGGCCTGCACGGCGGCGGACGTCCTGGGCGACGCGGCCTTGCGGGACCGGGCCCGGGCGGAACTGCGCCAGGCCGGGGAATGAGGCCTGGCGCGTCCGGCGGGCGGTGCCGTACGGGTCCTACGGGAAGGACGTCACCTTGGACGGGACGGTGTCCGTGCCCGAGGTCGGGGCGCCGGTGCCGTTGACGACGTGGGCGTACTGGCCCTTGCCGCCGAGGGAGATCACCAGCAGGTCGTGCATCTTGATCCCCGCGGTGACGGGCACCTGGAAGCCGTGGGTCTGGACGATCGACGGATCGGCCGTGAAGTTGCAGTAGCTGCCCAGGCCCCAGGCCTCGTGGGTGGTGACGGAGTCGGCGACCTTGTAGGCCGCGTAGCCGACGATGCCGTCGTGGGTGACGGCGGCGGCGTTCGGGACGTCGTACGCCTTCTCGTTCTGGAAGAAGATCGTCCGGCCGCGTTCCCCGCTCCAGTAGACGTCGTACTTGTTGAAGTGCTCCACGAACAGGCCGGTGGCCAGGACGTCGTCGCCGTTGACGCGCAGGCCGTAGTCGGCGCGGTTGGTGTCCCAGCCGACGCCGCTGCCGTGGTCGGCACGCCAGATCCAGGTGTGGTCGACGATGACGTCGTCGCTGTCGACGACGACGGAGTTGGTGGCGAGTCCGGGTCCGGCGCCGCCGATGCGGATGAACACGTCCTGCATGGTGGTGGGGTTCGCCGAGTGGTCGGCGGCGGCGCCGGGGGTGCCGATGCGCAGCAGCGTGTCGGAGTTGACCGGGCCCGCGTCGATCAGGAACCCGGCGAGCCGGACGCCGTCGACGTCGGCGACGTGCATCGCGTCGACGCCGTTGTCCGGGACGAGGGTGGCGAGGCCGAGGCCGAGGACTACGGTGTCGGGGCGGGTGACGTCGAGGGTCTGGTCGAGGTGGTAGACGCCGGGGGTGAACAGGAGGTTGAGGCCCTGGGCGAGGGCCGCGTTGATGGTCGCGGCGGTGGCACCGGGCTTGACGACGTAGAACCGGTCCAGCGGGAGCGAGGTGCCGGCGTTCGCGGGCCAGGACACCCCCCGGGCGGCGGTGCGCTTGGCGGGGACGAACACCTTGTAGGCGGAGCCGTCCAGGTAGAGGAAGGGCTTCTCGCGGGAGACCGGGGTGGTGTCCAGGGTGGTGTACGGGCCGCTGTCGAAGTTGGTGGCGGGGGCGCCCTGGACACCGGAGAAGGTCATGTTCCACACGCCGTTGGTCCAGCCGCCGACCGAGCTGTCGCGGGTGTACCACTGCTGCTGGGAGTAGGGGCCCACCGTGCCGTCGACCTTGGAGTCGGCGATGTAGCCGCCGGAGGCCCAGCCGTAGCCGTTGGGCGCCAGGTTGAGGCCGCCCTTGACGTGGATGCGGCGGAAGGGCGCGGCCTGGGCGACCGCCCAGCGGTCGGTGCCGTTGGACGGGGTGATCGCGAGGTTCTCCGCCGAACGCCAGAAGTTCTGCGTGGCGTTGCCGTTGAACCAGCCGGCGTCGACCGTGACGTCCCCGTTGATCTGGGTGTCGTCGGGGTTCAGGCCGAGTCCGGAGATCGAGGTGTAGAAGCCGAGCTGGGCGTTGATGCCGTTGTAGGTGCCGGGCTTCAGCAGGAACTGGTAGCGGCCGGTGCCGAACTGGGCCGATTCCTGCCGGGCGAAGACGTCGTCGAACTTCTGCTGGAGGTTCGGGGTGGAGGGGTCGACGACGATGACGTTCGGGCCGAGGTCGCCGCCGCCCTGGACCGGCGGCACGCCGCTGGTGCCGGTGTGCACGGCGACCTCCCACAGCGAGTAGCCGTAGCCGGTGCCGCGCGCGGTGCCGTAGATCCGCACGTACCGGCCGGAGCCGCTGACGTCGTAGGAGGCCGTGCCGCCGGCCGCGCCGGTGACGGACTTGAGGGTGCTCCAGTTCTGGCCGTCGGCGGATGCCTGGATCTGGAAGTCCTTGCCGTAGGCGGCCTCCCAGTTCAGGTCGACCTTGCACAGGTCCTTGACGGCGCCGAGGTCGACCTGGAGCCACTGCGGGTCGGCGGCCCGGCTGGACCAGCGGGTGGCGGTGTCACCGTCGAAGGCGGCGGAGGCGGGGGTGCCGGCGTTCTCGGTGGAGGAGGCGGTGGCGGTCCTGCCCTTGGCCGCGTTGCCGCTGTCGCAGCCGCTCTGGCCGGCGTCGGCGCTGCCGAACACCTGGAACTCCCACAGGGAGTAGCCGTACTGGGTGGCCCGGTGCACGCCGAGCATCCGGACGTAGCGGCCCCGGCCGGAGACGTCGAGGGTGTCGGCGCCTCCGTCGGAGCCGGTGACGGACTTCAGGTCGGTCCAGGTCTTGGCGTCCCCGGAGATCTGGACCTTGTAGTCCTTGCCGTAGGCGGCCTCCCAGGCGAGTTCCACCCGGGTGACCGAGGCGGTGGCGCCCAGGTCGACCTGGAGCCACTGGTCGTCGCCGGCGGCCGAGGACCACCGGGTGCCGGTGTCGCCGTCGACGGCCTTGCCGGCCGCGGTGCCGGCGTTCTCCTCGGACGACGCGGTGGCCGTCCTCCCCTGGGACAGGGGTGTTTCGGCCGCGGTGGCCGAGGGGTGGGTGGCGGGCAGGGCGGTCAGCGCGGCCGTTGCGGCCAGCGCGACACCCAGGGATCTCCATCTCATACGGCGGCTCCAGACGTGGCGGGAATCGACTCACCGATCCCACGGCTTAGTTCAGGTTTTGATTTAAGGGATGAATCAAGCCGTCCACAAGCCTTCGGACACCACGTCCTTGCGGAGCCGCTCCGCCGGCCCGCCGTGCCGCTAGGCGCGGGAGGGGGTGAACGACAGGGTCTGTTCGGTGGCCGTGCGGCCGTCGCCGAGGGAGCCGCGGGGGGCGGTCCAGGTGCGCTGCGCGGTGGTCTCGGCGAGCCGGCCGGGGGTCGCGGACAGGCCGAGGACGAGCCCGCTGTAGCGGTTGACCAGACGGTGGGTGCCGGGCGCGGAGGAGTTCGCGATCACGAACCACTGCTGTCCGACGGCCGGCCCGCCGGCCGGGACGGCGGTCACCGTCGGCAATGCTCCCCAGGCCCGGCCCGCCGTCCGCGCGGAGTCGACGCCCAGCAGGCGGCCGGTCGCCGCGTTGGCGATGGTGAAGGCACCGTCCCCGGTCGGGGTGAAGGACCACGACTCGCGGGCGGACCCGGTGGGCCGGGCGAGGGAGGTGACGGCGGAGCCGCCGGACTCCTGGGCGAGGATCCGGCCGGTGCCGGCGGCGATGCGGTACCGGCGGCCGGGATCCACCGGCGGGGCGGCCGGGGTGGCGGGGTCCACGGTGATGTCGGCGTACTCGCCGGCGGAGCCGTGGGAGCAGCCGAAGGAGCAGTAGGCGCGGAAGGTCCGGCCGAGGACGGCGGAGCCGGTGCGGCTCGCGGGATCGAGGAACCAGCGGTACCAGGAGGCGGTGGTGTAGTCGCCGGTGTCGCCGATGAGCCGCCACCGCTGGGTGGCCAGATCGTCGGTGGCGTACAGGTACTGCGGTGCGCCGCCGCTCTGGTCGACGGCCTGCGGGGTGCCGATGTACCGGCCGAGGTGGGCGTCGTAGGCGATGTTCATCACGAACAGCGGGGACGTCGGGGGCATCTCGCCCGCCGCGATCTGCTCGGCGGCGGTGCCGGCGTTGGCCGGGTCGTACTCGTCGGCGGCGGGGGTGTGGCCGGTCGGGTGTTCCGCGTCGACGGGGACGATGTTGCTCTCCCGGCCGCCCGTGCCGGGCTCGGACCAGGTGCCGTCGTACCACTTGCGCCAGGAGCCGGGGGCCATCTTCGCGGCGATCGGGGCGCGGGCCACGTGCTCGTGGAACGCCTTCCAGCCACCGTTCTTGTCGACGATCCGCGAGCCGTAGAAGACGTAGAAGTACCCGGAGGCCGTGTCGGCGAACAGGCGCTGGTCCCCGTCGCCGTAGGAGTACGTCTCGTGCGGGAAGGCCGTCGTGTCGCCGCGCCGGGTGCTGTACGGCGAGGTGAGCACGTGGTCCTTGATGGTCCAGGTGCGGCCCCGGTCGGTGGAGACGGCGTAGTCGACGGCGTCGTAGTGCAGTCCGTCGCCGAAGGGGCGCGGGGTGAACTCGTTGTGCACCAGGCCGTACCAGTCGCCGGTGTCGGGGTCGATCCACACCCCGGACAGGTCGCAGTAGTTCTTCCGCGCGTAGCCGGAGCCGCTCGGCGCGTACGTCGCCTCCCGCCCCGTGGGGCTGTTGTCGCAGCGCCAGGTGGTGTCGTCGTTGCGGTCGGCGGGGTTGGCCGGGTCGGCCGCCTCGCTGAGGGTCCGGTCGAGGACGGCGGTGTCGAAGTCCCTGCCGGTGTAGAAGTCCCAGACCCGGGGGTCGTCGGCGCCGTACAGCGCGGCGGACTGCTGGTAGTGGAAGGTGCCGTCGCGGTCGGTGAACGGGGTGGCGGGGGTGTCGGTGGGGTGGGGGAAGGGCACCGGGGTGCCCACGGTCACGGTGTGGCGGGCGTCGGCGGGGGAGGCGGTGCCGGTGCCCAGGACCAGGGCGACGGCGGCGGCCACGGCGCCGCCCGCTCGGATCGACAGTCGCACGGTAGCTCCTAGTTGGCTGAGGGCCGGGATCCACGGAACGATCCGGCCCCCGCGCCGCCCCGGCAATGGACTCCCGGCGTCCGCCTCTTGCACTTTCGCGCGCCGGCGCCCGCGTTCCCGCGTCCGGTTCGGGCGGTGTCGCGGACAGCGCGGTGTCTCGGGCGAGTCGGCGAGGACGCCTCCCCGGTGCCGGTGGCCGAGAGGGGCCGGTCCCGAACCCGGGGGCCCCGTCCGGGCGCCGCACCGCTGTGGGCGGCCGGGACCACGGCGTGCGCGGTGCGCGCGCAGCCCGCCGCCGGACGGGCGCCCGCCCGCACCCGGAGCGCGCGCCGCGTGCCACCGGACCGCGTCGGGCAGCCCCGCGAAACGGTCCGAAGGCGCGCGCCGGCAGGTCCGTGCACCGGCACGCCCCTCGTGCGGAGGGTGATCGTGCCGGTGGAGTGGGTACGTCCCGGCCATGCGGGTGAGTGTGGTGGACGCGGGGTCGAACACGGTGCGGTTGGTTGTCGCGGACGTGGAGGGGGGTGTGCCGCTGCCGGTGCACACGGTCAAGTGGAAGCTGCGCCTGTCCGAACACCTCGGTCCGGACGGGACGATCGCCGACGAGGCGGTGCGGCGGCTGGTGGAGGCGGTGGACGCCGCGAGCGCCACGGCCCGCCGCTGGCAGGCGGCGGGTCCGCTGGCCTTCGCGACCACGGTCGTCCGCACCGCCCCGAACCGGCAGGAGGTGCTGCACCGGGTGGCGGCCGGGACCGGGGTGCGCATGTGCACCCTGCCCGGGGAGACGGAGGCCGAGCTGACCTTCCTGGCGGCCCGCCGCTGGCTGGGCTGGAAGGCGGGCCCGCTGGCACTGCTCGACATCGGCGGCGGCTCGCTGGAGGTGGCCTTCGGGCGGGGCCGGATGCCGGGCTTCGTGGCGTCCCTGCCGCTCGGCGCGGGCCGGCTGACCCGGGAGTACCTGGCCGCGCAGGACCCGCCGGAGCCGGGCGAGCTGAAGGAGCTGCGCCGCCGGGTCCGGCACGAACTGCGGGACGTGGCCGCGCGGATCCGCTGGGAGCGTCCGCGCACCGCCGCCGTCACCTCCCGCACCTTCCAGCAGCTGGCCCGGCTGTGCGGTGCGCCGCCGGGGCGCCACGGCCCGTTCGTGGAGCGGGAACTGGCCTGCCGGGACCTGGGCGAGGCGGTGCGTGCGCTGGCCGCGCTGCCCGCCGCCGAGCGGGCCCGGCTCCCGGGGATCTCCGCGCCGCGCGCCGCGCAGAGCCTGGCCGGGGCGGTGGTGGGGCACACGGCGCTGAAGCTGATGGGCCTCACCCGGGCCGTGGTCTGCCCCTGGGCGATCCGGGAGGGCGTGCTGCTGCGCTATGCCGAGGACGGCGCCGACTGGTGGACGGACGCCACCGCCGGCGGCGGCGCCGCCGACGCCGTCGCGCCGGCGGTCCTGCGCGTCGCGGGCCCGCCGGCCTGACGGCCGGGCCCGGCGGCCGGGTTCAGGAGGTGTGCTTCAGGCGGGGCATGCAGCCGAACCAGTTCACCGTGTCCTTGTCGGTGGTGTAGCCCAGGCACCGGATGCTCCGGTCGTGCAGGGTGGCGGTCCGCTCGACGCCCCCGTCCACGTAGTCGTTCTTGTGGTGGGGCTCGACGAGGGTGTCGAAGGCGACGGTGTACCAGCGGTGGTCCTGGTCCGGCACGCTGCAGTGACGGGCGGTCACGTTACGGCTGGGCCCTTCACTCCATATGGGGCGTTCGGCGCGGTCGCAGTGGGCGCGCTCGCCGGCCTCGGCGGTGCCGGCGCCGGTGCCGAGCAGGGCGGCGGCGCCCGTGGCCACCGCCGCGCCGGTGCCGAGCAGGCGCTTGAGTGTGGGGTTCATCGTGTGGTCCTCCTGCCGGCCGCGGTGACGGCCGGGATCGCTGGGTCACCTTCCTGTGATCGTCACACCGGCCCGCGGGTCCGGCCCGCCGGCCGTCGGCCCACTCCCCCGACCCGGTGACCGGGGTCCCGCCAATGCAGCAGAGCGCCCCCCTCCGGCCGGTGCTCCGTCGCGCCCGGAACCGTGACACGACCCGCTATTGACATGTACCTGTATCTACCCCGAGGCTTCGTGCGTGAAGTTGCTCGAATGATGCTTGTTTCAAGCGTTTCCGAGCAATCCAGCCAGGACAGTCAATCCGCAAAGGTGCGAGGGGAGCTGTTCCGCCGTGCGAAGACTCCGACATCGTGTGCCGTGGCCCGCCTGGGTTCCGCTGGGGCTGGCGACCGCCCTGGCCGCGACCGTGCTGGCCGGCCCCGCGCCCGCCGAGGCCGCCCCCGCCGGATCCGGCGCCGTACTGGACCCGGCCCACGGCAGTGCCGGCTGGCGGAGCCCGGTCTACGCCAAGGGCACCGGCGGCGGCCCCGAGAAGTGCCCCGCCGCGGCCGACGACCCCGGGAACACGGTCTGCCACCGTTTCGACCTCACCGTCTCGGTGCCGGACGGCTACTGGGACGACAGCCCCGAGGGCGGCGTCCCGCTGTCCATCACCTGGGAGCGCCCCTCGGACGACTTCGACCTGTACGTCTTTGACGACCACGGCAGGCAGGTGGCCTCCGGCGCGGGCACCGCCGACCCCGAGGCCACGGTCATCCCGCGGGCGTCGGGGACGTACCACGTGCTCGTGGTGCCGTACGACGTGCACGACAACTCCTTCACCGGCAGCGCCTACCTGCCCGCGACCACGGACGCCGGCGACCTCACGTCCTTCTCGGGCGGAAACGGCCGGTACACCATCAGGGCCGGACGGCTGACGGCGCGGGCGGACTTCCTGAGGGGCGGTCAGCTCAGGCTCCAGGCCGACCCGTCCGGCGCGCCGAGCGATCCGGCCGGCACCGCCATCGTGCGGCACCGGCCCGCCCCGGACCGGAACACGTCGTCCTTCGACGCGGGCGACTACTACGGCATCCGGTCCCCGAAGGCCGTGCTGCGCGTGTACAAGAGACCGCTGCGGTTCGGGCTGTACCGGTCCGACAACCGCACCCGGATCTGGCAGGAGGACAGGCCGCTGCGCTGGTCGACCGGCGGGATGCGGCAGAGCCTTGCGCGCGGCGCGGACGAGCAGTTCTTCGGCGGCGGCGAGCAGAACGGCGGCTTCTCCCACCGCGGCCGGACCGTGCACGTCGCCAACAGCTTCGACTGGAACGAGGGGGGCTACAACAACTCCCAGCCGTTCTACCTCTCCAGCGCGGGCTACGGCGTCTTCCGCAACACCTTCGCGCCGGGCGTGTACACCTTCGGCGCGCCGGTGACCACCGGCCAGCAGGAACGCCGCTTCGACGCCTACTACTTCCTCGGCGACGCCAAGCAAGTGATCGGCAAGTACACGGCGCTGGTGGGCCGGCCCTTCATGCCCCCGGTGTACGGCCTGGAACCGGGCGACTCCGACTGCTACCTGCACAACGCCAACCGGGGCGAGCGGCACACCCTGGACGCGCTGAAGGTCGCCGACGGCTACACCGAGCACCACATGCCGCTCGGCTGGATGCTGGTCAACGACGGGTACGGCTGCGGCTACGAGAACCTGGAGCAGACCGCCAAGGGCCTCGAAAACCATCACGCCCGGCTCGGCCTGTGGACCGAGAACGGCATCGACAAGCTCGCCGACCAGGTCAGGGCCGGCCAGCGGGTGGCCAAGCTGGACGTGGCCTGGGTCGGCAACGGCTACAAGTTCGCGCTGGACGCCTGCGACGCGGCGAAGAAGGGGATCGAGGACAACAGCGACGCCCGCGGCTTCGTGTGGCTGCCGGTGTCCTGGGCGGGCGCCCAGCGCTGCGGGGTGCTGTGGAGCGGCGACCAGAAGCTGTCCTGGGACTACATCCGCTGGCAGATCCCGACGTACGCCGGGGCGACGATGTCCGGCATCGCCTACAACACCGGTGACGTGGGCAGCATCTACCGCCACGACGCGAAGATGTACGCCCGCGACCTCCAGTGGAAGGCGTTCCTGCCCGCCATCATGACGATGGACGGCTGGGCGAGCGACCTCACCACCGGCAAGCCCGCCGACCAGCAGCCGTGGCGGGACGGCGAGCCGTACACCTCCGTCAACCGCAAGTACCTCCAGCTGAAGGAGCGGCTGCTGCCGTACACGTACACCCTGTCCGCCGAGGCGGCGAAGACGGGCGTGGGCGCGGTGCGGCCGCTGTGGCTGGAGTACCCGGACGACCCGGCCACCCTGGGTCCCGCGGCGAAGTACGAGTTCCTGTCCGGCCGGGACTTCCTCGTCGCGCCGGTGTACGAGGACTCCGACACCCGGGACGGCATCTATCTGCCGAAGGGCACCTGGACCGACTACTGGACCGGGCGCACCTATCGGGGCCCGGTCACGCTCGACGGCTACCACGCCCCGCTGGACACCCTGCCGCTGTTCGTGCGCGAGGGCGCGATCGTCCCCATGTGGCCGAAGGGCACGACCAGTTGGCAGACCCGCGACCGGCACGAGCTGGACTGGGACCTGTACCCGGCCGCGCACGGCACCAGCCACTACACGCTCTACGAGGACGACGGCGTGACCCGGGACTTCGCCCGGGGCGCGGCGGCCACGCAGCGGGTGTCGGTGCGCGCCGGCGCCCGGGACACGACCGTGACCGTCGGCGCGAGCGAAGGTGACTACGCGGGCAAGGCGGACGCCCGGGCGTACCGGTTCACGGTGCACGGCGGCACGGCGCCCGCGCGGGTGCTGCTCGACGGCCGCACCCTCCCGGACGGCGCCTGGTCGTACGACCCCGCCACCCGGGTCACGACCGTGACCACGGCCCGGCTGCCGCTCGACCGCGGCTTCGCGCTGCGCCTGGCGGGCGGGAGGTAGGGGGACCGCGCCGGCCCCCGGAGGGCGGGGCGCCCCGCTCGGGACCCCCGCCCTCCGGGGGCACCCGTGCGAGGGGGCCCGGGAGGGCGGGGGCGCTGCCGGGACCTCGGTTCGCCGACGTGTCCGGGGCCGGCCGCCGGCCGCTCGGCGGATGCCGTGGCACGTGGTCCGACCTGCGCGACTGGTGCGAACGGCCGGACGGTCGTAGCGTCGGGGTCACGCGTTCGGACCAAGCACGACCGGGAGCGGCGATGCGCGCATCAGTGGTGGGAACGACGGTCACCCTGGCGGCGGGAGCCCTGCTGACAGCGGCGATGACGACGGCCTCGGCCGACGGGCCGGACACCGCGTCGCCGCCGCGCCACTCCGGCACGGCGCGGCCCGTCCTGGTCGACTGCCTGTGGCAGCGCACCGTACGCCCCATCGACTTCATCCTGGCCTGCGGCGACGGCAACAGCCGGCTCACCGGACTGCGCTGGTCCGAGTGGAGCCCGGACGGGGCGACCGCGGTGGGGGTGAACGTGGTCAACGACTGCAAGCCGTATTGCGCGGCCGGCACCTTCCACGCCTACCCGGTGACCGTGCGGCTCGAGCGCTCCGAGCCGTGGAAGGAGCACCCGGGCGTCGCGCACTACACCCGGATGAGCCTCACCTACCCCGGTGACCGTCCGGAGGGCTTCCAGCAGGTCATGACCTACCCGCTCTGGGACTGACGGCCCGCCTCCGGGCGCCCCTCGGCGCGGTCACGGCCGGATGCCGCCCGGGTGTGCCTCGTACGGTGCGCCCCGGTGGTCCGCGCGGGCGATCCCGCGGCCCCGGCTCCCGCCACCGGCGGCCCGTCCACCCCCATGTTGGTGTGGCCCCGCACGCCGGCGCCCCGCGCGCCGCCCGAAAAGAGGTCACATGCCCCGACGCCCCCGTCTGACAGGTGCCGCCACGGCCGCGCTCGCGCTCGGCCTGGTCGCCGCCGCGCCCGCCACCGGGACCGAGCCGCCCGTCGGCGACGCGCGTGTCGTCGCCCGCTTCGACCCGGCCGCCGGACGGACGCCCGAGAACATCGCGCTGGAACCCGACGGCTCCGCCGACCTCACCTTCGCCCACGCCCGCACGGTCGCCCACGTCGCCCTCGACGGGACCGCCACCACCCGTGCCACGCTGCCCGCGGTGACCGCCCCGGCCACCCCGCTGGTGCGCGGGGCCGTCGTCACCGGCCTCGCCCGCGCGCACGACGGCACGCTGTACGTCAACTACGCCACCGGCACGCGCGCGACCGGCGTCTGGCGCCTCTCCCCCGGCAGCGCCCCGGTGCAGATCGCCGCGCTGCCGCCCGACGGGTTCCCCAACGGCCTGGCCCTCGACGAGCGCCGGGGCGTGCTCTACGCCGCCGACTCGGTGCGCGGCACCGTCTGGCGCGTTGCCGCGTCGGGCGGCCGGGCCACCGCCTGGGCCCGCCGGGCCGAGCTGCGGCCGTCCCGCGCCGGCGGCTACGGCGCCAACGGCCTCAAGATCCACCGCGGCGCCGTGTGGGTGTCGAACACCGACCGGGGGACGCTCCTGCGCGTCCCCGTGCGCGAGGACGGGTCCGCCGGGGCACCGGAGACCCTGGCGCGCGGGCTCGCCGGGATCGACGACTTCACCTTCCCCGGCGCCGGCCGCACCGCCCTGGCCGCGCTGAACGGCGGCAACCAGGTGGTGCTGGTGCGGCGCGACGGCAGCCGCACCGTCGTCCTCACCGAGGCGGACGGGCTGGCCGGCCCGACCTCCGTCGCCGTACGCGGCCGCGCGGTGTACGTGCCCAGCGCCGCCTACCGGACCGGGCGCGGGGCGAACCTGCTGGTGGCCCGGTTGCGGTACCACTTCGGCCGGCTGTAGCCGGGCCGCGCGCCCGCCGGGGCCGGCGCGAGTGCCGGCCCCGGCGGGCGCGGCGCGTCAGGCGATCTCCACCAGCAGGTCGCCGCCCTCCACCTGCTGGATCCGGGTGATGGCGAGGCGGGAGACGCGGCCCGCCTTCGGGGCGGTGATCGTGGCCTCCATCTTCATCGCCTCGATGGTGGCGACCGTGGCGCCGGCCTCGATCTCGTCGCCCTCGGCGACGGCCAGGGTCACCACACCGGCGAAGGGCGCCGCCACGTGCCCCGGATCGCCGCGGTCGGCCTTCTGCGTCGCCGGGACGTCGGAGGCGGCGGCCCGGTCGCGCACCTGGATGGGCCGCAGCTGGCCGTTGAGCGTCGACATCACGGTGCGCATGCCGCGCTCGTCGGCCTCGCCGATCGCCTGCAGCTCGATCAGCAGCCGGACGCCGGGCTCCAGGTCGACCGCGTACTCCTTGGCCGGGCGCAGGCCGTAGAAGAACGCCTTGCTGTCCAGCACGCTGGTGTCGCCGTAGCTCTGCCGGTGGGTGTCGAACTCCCGGGCCGGGCCGGGGAACAGCAGCCGGTTCAGGGTGGCCCGCCGGTCCTTGGCCAGCCCCTCGTGGTCCTCGGCGGACAGCTCGGGCGCGGGCCTGGGCGCCGCCCGGCCCTGGAGCGCCTTGGTGCGGAACGGCTCCGGCCAGCCGCCGGGCGGGGTGCCCAGCTCACCGCGCAGGAAGCCGATCACCGAGTCCGGGATGTCGAACGTGCCGGGGTCCGCCTCGAAGTCCTCCGGCGAGACGCCGGCGCCCACCAGGTGCAGGGCGAGGTCGCCGACGACCTTGGAGGACGGGGTGACCTTGACCAGGCGGCCGAGGATGCGGTCGGCGGCGGCGTACATCGCCTCGATGTCCTCGAAGCGGTCGCCGAGGCCCAGCGCGACGGCCTGGGTGCGCAGGTTGGACAGCTGGCCGCCGGGGATCTCGTGGTGGTAGACACGGCCGGTCGGCGAGGCGAGGCCCGCCTCGAACGGGGCGTAGATCCTGCGGACGCCCTCCCAGTACGGCTCCAGGTCGCCGACCGCCTGGAGGTCGAGCCCGGTGGGCCGCTCGGAGTGGTCGGTCGCGGCGACGATCGCGGACAGCGACGGCTGCGAGGTGGTCCCGGCCATGGAGGCCACCGCCCCGTCGACCGCGTCCGCGCCCGCCTGGATCGCGGCCAGGTAGGTGGCGAGCTGGCCGCCCGCGGTGTCGTGCGTGTGCAGATGCACCGGCAGGCCGAACTCGCGGCGCAGCGCCGAGACCAGCTTCGCGGCGGCCGGGGCGCGCAGCAGGCCCGCCATGTCCTTGATCGCGAGGACGTGGGCGCCCGCCTCGACGATCTGCTCGGCCAGGCGCAGGTAGTAGTCCAGGGTGTACAGGCGCTCCGCCGGATCGCCGAGGTCGGCGGTGTAGCAGAGGGCCACCTCGGCGATCGCGGTGCCCGTCTCCCGTACGGCGTCGATGGCGGGACGCATCTGGCCGACGTCGTTGAGGGCGTCGAAGATGCGGAAGATGTCGATGCCGGTGGCGGCGGCCTCCTGCACGAAGGCGTCGGTGACCTCGGTCGGGTACGGGGTGTAGCCGACGGTGTTGCGGCCGCGCAGCAGCATCTGGAGGCAGATGTTGGGCACCGCCTCGCGCAGCGCGGCCAGCCGCTCCCAGGGGTCCTCGGCGAGGAAGCGCAGCGCCACGTCGTAGGTGGCGCCGCCCCAGCACTCCAGGGAGAGCAGCCCCGGCAGGGTGCGGGCGACGACCGGGGCGACGGCGAGGAGGTCCTTGGTGCGCACCCGGGTGGCGAGCAGGGACTGGTGGGCGTCGCGGAAGGTGGTGTCGGTGACGCCGAGGGTCGGCGACGCGCGCAGGTGCCGGGCGAAGCCCTCCGGGCCGAGGTCCACGAGGAGCTGACGGGATCCGGCGGGCGGCTCCCCGGCGGGCAGCGGCGGCAGCTTGGTCACCGGGTCGGGCAGCTCGGGCCGCTCGCCGTGCGGCTTGTTGACGGTGACGTCGGCGAGGTAGGTGAGCAGCTTGGTGCCGCGGTCGGCGGAGTGCCGGGAGGTCAGCAGGTGCGGGCGCTGCTCGATGAAGGCGGTGGTGACCCGGCCCGCCCGGAAGTCGGGGTCGTCCAGGACCGCCTGGAGGAAGGGGATGTTGGTGGCCACACCGCGGATGCGGAACTCGGCGACCGCGCGCCGGGCCCGGCCGACGGCGGCCTGGAAGTCGCGGCCCCGGCAGGTGAGCTTGACCAGCATCGAGTCGAAGTGCGCGCTGATCTCCGTACCGGCGTGGGTGGTGCCGCCGTCGAGCCGGATGCCGGAGCCGCCCGGGGAGCGGTAGGCGCTGATCCGGCCGGTGTCGGGGCGGAAGCCGTTGGCGGGGTCCTCGGTGGTGATCCGGCACTGGAGGGCGGCGCCGCGCAGGGTGACCGTGTCCTGGGAGAGGCCGAGGTCGGCGAGGGTCTCGCCGGCGGCGATGCGCAGCTGGGCCTGGACCAGGTCGACGTCGGTGACCTCCTCGGTCACGGTGTGCTCGACCTGGATGCGCGGGTTCATCTCGATGAACACGTGGTTGCCGGCGCGGTCGAGCAGGAACTCCACCGTGCCGGCGTTGCGGTAGCCGATCTCGCGGGCGAAGCGGACGGCGTCGGCGCAGATCCGGTCGCGCAGGCCCGGGTCGAGGCCCGGCGCGGGGGCCAGCTCGATGACCTTCTGGTGGCGGCGCTGCACCGAGCAGTCGCGTTCGAAGAGGTGGATGACGTTGCCCTCGCCGTCGGCGAGGATCTGCACCTCGATGTGGCGGGGCTCGACGACGGCCTTCTCCAGGAAGACGGTCGGGTCGCCGAAGGCGGAGGCGGCCTCGCGGGAGGCCGCCTCGATGGACTCGCGCAGCCGGGCCGGGTCCTCGACACGGCGCATGCCGCGCCCGCCGCCGCCGGCGACCGCCTTGACGAAGACGGGGAAGCCGATCTCCCCGGCGGCGCGCACGAGCTCGTCCACGTCGGTGGAGGGCGGGCAGGAGCCGAGGACCGGCACGCCGGCCGCGCGGGCGGCGGCGACCGCGCGGGCCTTGTTGCCGGTCAGTTCCAGGGTGGCCGCGTCGGGACCGACGAAGGTGATGCCCGCCCGTTCGCAGGCGCGGGCCAGCTCGGGGTTCTCGGACAGGAAGCCGTAGCCCGGGTAGACGGCGTCGGCGCCCGCCCGGCGGGCCGCGGCCACGATCTCCTCGACGGAGAGGTAGGCCCGTACCGGGTGTCCCGGCTCCCCGATCTCGTAGGCCTCGTCGGCCTTCAGCCGGTGCAGCGAGTTGCGGTCCTCGTGCGGGAACACGGCGACGGTGCGCGCGCCGAGTTCGTAGCCCGCCCGGAACGCGCGGATCGCGATCTCCCCACGGTTGGCGACCAGCACCTTGCGGAACATCATGGATTCCCTTCAGCTGCCTGTCGGCGACGAACACCCCGGCCTCGGCCCGGCCCGCCGTACTCGCGGGCCACCCTAGGGGCTGCCCGCACGGGCCGATGTGCGAAAACCATCACACCGACGGGGTGGCCGGCGCCACAGGGGCGCGCCGCGCGGCCGTCACCGGCACAGGTGGTCCCGCCGGGCCTGACGTGCGTGCGGGTACGGGCGCGGCGGGGGCGGGCCGTGCGGGCCCGGGGCGGGGGCGGAAGCGGGGGCCGCCGGGGTGGCGGGCCCGGGCCGCTCCGGGCGGCCCGCGGGGCTCGCGGCGGTGGGTCCCGGGAACCGCGGGACCGCGAGGCGGCGCAGCCGGGCCCGTACGGCCGTGCGCAGCCGCTCGCCCCGGCCGTGCGGCAGGGCGAGGACGATCGCCGCGGCCACGGCGATCAGGTGCTCGCGGCCCGCCAGGTTGGGCACGGCGACGGACTCCCACACCATCGAGCCGCCGGTGAGGACGAACACCACGGGGGCGCGCCGGACCACCGCGAGATAGGTGAACAGGCCGACCACGGCCGCCGAGGGGCCGGTGTCGAGCACCCGACCTGCCTCGGGCGGCAGTCCGAGCCCCCACCAGCCGGGGCCCAGGGCGACCATGAGGCGGGCGGTGAGGGTGCCGGCCAGGGTGGTGGTGTAGGCGATCAGCAGGGTCCGGGCCCGGCCCAGGGTCAGTTCGGCGAGGGCGAAGGCCAGGAACAGCTGGGTGATGCCCGCCCACACCGGCAGGTCGAGCGCCGGGACGTACAGCGACACGGGGGTGCGCAGCAGGGACAGCCACAGCGGCAGGTCGGCCTGGACGCCGCCGAGCCGCCGTACCCACACCGCCCCGGCGGGGTGCTGGGCGATGTCGTGGCAGAGGACGACGCCGCAGGCCGCGACGAACGCGAGGAGCAGTCCGGACAGCCCGCGCCGCGCGAGCCGCCGTACCGGGTCGACGACGATGCCGTGCCACTCGGTCGCCAGCGCCCGCCCGGTGCGCCGGACCAGGCGCGCGAACGGGGACGCGGAGGGGCTCCACCGGGTGTGTCCTTCTTCGATCACCGGGGACAGTCCAGCGACCCGGCACACGGGTCGTCAAGTCGCATAAGAGTGGCAAGTCCCACCGTGGGAATCAGGAGCCGGACGCAACCTTCGCCCCCTTTGTTCCGTCCCCGATCCAGGCATCTCGGTGCGAATGACCGTCCGGATAAAGGAACGTAACGGGACCCGTTCTTTTTTGATCACGAACTCTCGTATAGTGACCGCGAGTTCACGACCTGTGCCATGTCTCCCAGCCGCACGAGGACCAGACCGGACCGATGACCGCGCCCACGCACCCCGGCGACCGACCCTCCCTCCGTACGTTCGTCTCCGCTCTCGCCGTGACCGGTGTGCTGTCGGCGCTCGCGGTCTGCGCGGCCGTGGCGGTGGCCCCGGGCTCGGTGCGCACCCCGCTCGCCGGGGGCGGGGCCGTGGCGGCGGTCGTCCTCAGCCTGGCGGTGGCCACGGCCGCGCACGCGCGGCGCTCCGCGCGGGACGCCCGGCAGCGCCTGGAGGGCGTCACCCAGGACATCGGACGGCTGCTCCAGCAGCAGGCCCGCACGACCGAGGAGGCCCGCCAGGAGCAGCAGCGCCTCATCGGCGAACTCACCCGGCAGCGCGCCGAGCTGACGGAGTCCTTCGGCGCCGAGCGGGACCGCCTGGTCGCGGAGGGCGCCCGGGAGCTGGACCGCGTCCGGCAGGAGAACGCCCGGCTGGCGGGCGAGCTGGAGCAGGCCCGGCGGGAGCGGTCGGCCGCGATCTCCGCGACCTCCAACGCCGCCGGCCGGATGCAGGCCCTGGCCACGGCCACGCTGGCCGACCTGCGCGCGATGGAGGAGCGGCACACCGACGAGGACGTGCTGACCGATCTGCTACACCTCGACCACCGCACCGCCCAGGCCGGCCGGCTCGCGGACTCCATCGCCGTGCTCACCGGGGCGCGTTCGGGGCGCCGGTGGGCGCGGCCGATCGGGATGGAGTCGATCCTGCGCGGCGCGATGGGCCGGATCGCCGGGTACCGGCGGGTGCGGGTGCACTCCACGAGCGAGGTCGCCGTAGCCGGGCACGCCGCCGAGGGCGTGATGCACGCGCTCGCCGAGCTCCTCGACAACGCCGCGAACTTCTCCCCGCCCACGGCCGAGGTCCACGTGTACGTGGAGGAGGTGCCGGCCGGGGTCATCGTCTCGGTGGAGGACAGCGGACTGGTGATGGGCGACGTGCAGCTGCGCCGCGCGGAGCGCGCGGTCGCCGGGGACGTCTCCGAGCTGGGCGGTCTGACCGGTACCCGGCTCGGGCTCGCCGTGGTCGGGCGACTCGCCCGCAAGCACGGGCTCAAGGTGTCGTTCCGGCCCTCCGCGCGCGGCGGCACGGGCGTGCTGCTGCTCATCCCGCAGTCCATCCTGACCGGTCCCGCACCGGCCGGACCGGCCGCCGCGGCCCCGCCCGCGCACGACGCGACGCCCGCGCGCGGCGCAGCGTCCGCGCCGGCGCCGGCCGCCGTGGAGGCCGCACCGGTCCACGAGTCCGCCGCTCCGCCGGATCCGGGCCCGGCCGGGCTGCCCAAGCGGCGCCGGGGCCGTACGCTCGCCGAGGCCGAGCGTGCCCGGTCCGCGTCCGGCACCGAGCCGCGTACCGCGCCGACCGCCGACGAGGGCAGGGCCCGCGCCGCACGCTTCAGCAGCTTCCGCCAGGCCGTGCGCCCGTCGTCCACGGGCTCGCGGCCCGGAGCCACGGCCGGCACACCGGAGAGCGGGGACCCGGCCGGTTCCTTCGGGCCGGCCGGTACCGCCGACGCGGCGGACACGCCCGGCCCGGCCGGCACGCCGGTGCCGGACGACCGCGACTCCGTGCCCACGCCGGCCGACGCGCCGGCCGGCCGTTCCCCGTACGGCGCCGGCGAGCACGGCTCCCCCGAGTCATCCCACCCGCACACGCACGCGCACCCGGAAGGCGACACCACTTCATGACCGGCCCGACCACCGCCGACGACAAGCTCACCTGGCTCCTGGAGGGCCTGCTGGAGAGGACCCCGGGCGCCCGGCACGCGCTCGTGCTGTCCCGGGACGGGCTGAAGCTGTGCCGGACGCCGGAGCTGAGCGTCGACCAGGCCGACCAGCTGGCCGCGATCGCCGCCGGCATCCAGTCGCTGTCGCACGGCGCGTCCGTGGAGTTCGGCGACGGCAGCGGCGGGGTGCGCTCGGCGATGACCGAGTTCTACGGCGGTGTGCTGTTCATCGTCGAGGCGGGCGCCGGCGCCCATCTGGCCGTGGTCACCACCGAGGACGCGGACGCCGGTGTCGTCGGGCACAACATGAGCGAGCTGGTGGAGCAGCTCGGCGCGTACCTGACCGCTCTGCCCCGTACGTCATGAGCGGACCCGGCAGGAACCGTCCGGGCCGCGACGACGCTCCCGACCGGCTGTACACCATCACCCAGGGCCGCAGCCGGTCCGACCCCGACAACCCCTTCGACCTGGTCACCCTCGTGGTCGCCGAGTCGGAGCCGACGGCCGGCATGCAGTCGGAGCACGTGGCGATCCTGAGGCTGGCCCAGTCCCCCACCTCGGTGGTGGAGATCGCCGCCGAACTGCGGCTGCCCGTGGGCATCACCAAGGTCCTGCTGGCCGATCTGCTGGCGGCGGGCCGGGTCAGCGCCCGGCATCCGCGCCGCCCGGCCATCACCGATCCCGACATACTGGAGCAGGTGCTCGTTGGACTTCGCAACCTCTGACATGGGGGTCCCCCCGTTCGAGCGGAGCCGAGAGCGGGGGAGCACCCCGTTGGCTGCCTCCGCCGACCAAGGCTTCAAGATCGTGGTCGTGGGCGGCTTCGGCGTCGGCAAGACCACGCTGGTCCGTTCGGTCAGCGAGATCCGTCCCCTCAACACCGAGGAGACGATGACCCAGGCCGGCGCGGCGATCGACGACATCGCCCAGGTCCGCGGCAAGTCCGCGACCACCGTGGCCTTCGACTTCGGCCGGATCACCCTGGACGCGCGCAATGTGCTGTACCTGTTCGGCGCGCCGGGCCAGGAGCGGTTCTGGTTCCTGTGGGACCGGTTGTTCACCGGCACGCTCGGCGCGGTCGTCCTGGTCGACACCCGGCGGATCGACGACTCCTGGTACGCCATCGACCGGCTGGAGCACCACGGCACGCCGTTCATCGTCGCCTGCAACGACTTCGGCGGCCCGGTGCGTGCCGGGGCGGACGTCCGCGAGGCCCTCGACCTCGATCCGCAGGTGCCGCTGGTCGACTGCGACGCCCGCTCCCGGGAGTCGGGCAAACAGGTGCTGATCACGCTCGTGCAGCACGTGAAGAACCGGTACGCCGACCCGTCCGCGCGGGCGGGCCTGCCCCGACAGGAGTTCGTGTGACCACCTCCGACGCCGTCCCGCTCAGCGGTCCCCGGTTCCAGACCGAACCCGCCCGCCTGTACCGGGAGATGCGGCGCGACCACGGCGCCGTGGTGCCGGTGCTGCTCGACGGTGACATCCCTGCCTGGCTGGTGCTGGGCTACCGGGAGCTGCACCAGGTCACCGGCGATCCCGTGCTGTTCAGCCGGGACTCGGACCTGTGGAACCAGTGGGAGAACATTCCCGCGGACTGGCCGCTGCTGCCGATGATCGGACGCAAGCAGCCGTCGATCCTCTACACCGTCGGCGAACGGCACCGGCAGCGCGCGGCGATGGTGAGCAACGCGCTGGAGGCGGTCGACGCGTTCGAACTGCGCGGGCACGCCGAGCGGTTCGCGGACGAGCTGATCGACGCGCTGTGCTCCGCGGGCGAGGCCGATCTGATCGCGCAGTACGCGATGCTGCTGCCGGTGCGGGTCCTGGCCCGGCTGTACGGCTTCCCGGACGAGGACGGCCCCGGGCTCGTCACCGCCCTGAACGACATGATCGACGGCCGGGAGCGGGCGCTGGCCGGGCAGGCGCACCTGGCCGGTTCCATGGCCCGGCTGGTCGCGGACCGGAGGAAGGAGCCCGCGCACGACGTGGTCTCCCGGATGCTCGCCGACGACAGCGGGTTCAGCGACGAGGAGATCGTGCAGGACCTGATGGTCATGCTGGCGGCCGGGCACCAGCCCACCGCCGACTGGATCGGCAACTCGCTGCGGCTGATGCTGACCGACGACCGGTTCGCCGCCTCCCTGTTCGGCGGGCGCAACAGCGTCGCCGAGGCGATGAACGAGGTGCTCTGGGAGGACACGCCCACGCAGAACGTGGCGGGCCGCTGGGCCGCCCGCGACACCCGCCTCGGCGGCCGGGCCGTCCGGGCCGGCGACCTGCTGCTGCTGGGTCTGCAGGGCGCCAACTCCGATCCGCAGGTGCGCACCGACGCCTCGGTGCTGACCGGCGGCAACAACGCGCACTTCTCCTTCGGCCACGGCGAGCACCGCTGCCCGTTCCCCGCGCAGGAGGTCGCCGAGGTGATCGCGCGGACCGGCATCGAGGTGGTGCTGGACCGGCTGCCGGACATCGACCTGGCGGTGCCCGCCGACTCCCTCGCCCGCCGGCCCTCGCCCTGGCTGAGAGGACTGACCAGACTTCCCGTCCGGTTCAGCCCCGCACCAGCCCGCTGATCCCGCGTCGCCCCGGCCGGAGCGTCGTGCGGCCGGGGGTCCGGGTTCCTCCCCGGACCGGCGCCGTACCCGCGCACTTCCGACCCCTGACCTGGGAGGCACGTCACGATGACGACCGGTACCGCAGCATCCCGCATCGCCCTGGACCCCTTCGTCACCGACCTGGACGCCGAGAGCGCGGCGCTGCGCGCGGCCGGTCCGCTCGCCGCGGTCGAGCTGCCGGGCGGGGTCCAGGTGTGGGCCGTCACCCACCACGCCGAGGCCAGGGCACTGCTGACCGATCCGCGCCTGGTGAAGGACATCGACGTGTGGGGGGCCTGGCAGCGCGGCGAGATACCCGCCGACTGGCCGCTGATCGGCCTGGCCAACCCGGGCCGCTCCATGCTCACGGCGGACGGCGCCGACCACCGCCGGCTGCGCACGCTGGTCGCGCAGGCGCTCACCCCGCGCCGGGTGGAGCGGATGCGGGAGCGGATCGAGAAGCTCACCCAGGGCCTGCTGGACGCGCTGCCCGCGGACGGCGGGACCGTCGACCTGAAGTCGGCCTTCGCCTATCCGCTGCCCATGTACGTCATCGCCGACCTGATGGGCATCGACGAGGCGCGGCTGCCCCGGCTGAAGGTGCTGTTCGAGAAGTTCTTCTCCACGCAGACCCCGCCGCAGGAGGTCGTGGCGACCCTCACCGAGCTGGCGGGGATCATGGCCGAGACGGTGGCGGCGAAGCGGGCCGAGCCCGGCGACGACCTGACCAGCGCGCTGATCCTCGCGGCGGAGGACGGCGACCGGCTCACGGACGAGGAGATCGTCTCCACGCTCCAGCTGATGGTGGCGGCGGGCCACGAGACGACGATCTCACTGATCGTCAACGCCGTCGTCAACCTCTCCACCCACCCCGAGCAGCGCGCCCTGGTGCTGTCCGGGCAGGCCGACTGGTCCGCGGTGATCGAGGAGACGCTGCGCTATTCCACGCCCACCTCGCACGTCCTGATCCGGTTCGCCACCGAGGACGTGCCGGTCGGCGACAAGGTGATCCCGGCCGGGGACGCGCTGATCGTGTCGTACGGCGCGATCGGCCGCGACGAGCACGCGCACGGCCCGACCGCGGGCCGGTTCGACATCACCCGCGAGACGCGCAACCGGCACATCTCCTTCGGTCACGGCCCGCACGTGTGCCCCGGCGCCGCACTGTCCCGGCTGGAGGCGGGGGTCGCCCTGCCGGCGCTGTACGCCCGTTTCCCCGGACTCGACCTGGCGGTGCCGGCGGGCGAGTTGCGCAACAAGCCGGTGGTCACCCAGAACGACCTCTTCGAACTGCCTGTACGACTCAACCCCTAGCACCCCGGCGCAGCGCCCTCGGCGCGCGGCAGCGGTGCCGTGCGTCGAGGGCGTCAACTTCACGCCCGTCGATTCATCCTGGGAAAGGGTGAGCGGCACGGGAGCGGGCGGGGGTTTTCGGCCGCGGCTGAGCTGGCGACTGGTGCCGGGCGTACGTGGGGGGCCGGAGTGACCCGGTTCCGTCGGCCACCGGCGATCGGGGGAAAGGGGCGTCGGCGTCAGGGGGTTGAAACCCGCCGGACCAGGTTGGCGAGAGCCGTGCGGCCGTCTCTTCCCGAGGTCACCCGGATGCGCTGCCCTGACTGGCGTACGGGCGTCGCCACCGGCGCATTCGGGGCCGGTCGGGGGCGCACTTGGGCAACGCCGACGCAAGGGGAAGACCCATGACCACACCTCCCACCGCTCCGCTCCGGGTCGCGCTCGTCAACGGCGGCTTCGAACAGCCTCCGGTCGCCGACATGGCGATCCTGCCGGACGCCTCGCAGACGCAGGCGCCCAACCGGGTCCCGGGCTGGCGCACCACCGCGTCCGACCACATGATCGAGCTGTGGCGGTCGGGCTTCAACGGCGTTCCCTCGGCCGAGGGTTCCCAGTTCGCCGAGCTGAACGCCAACGAGGTCTCCACGCTCTACCAGGACCTGCCGACCACGCCCGGGTCCACGCTGTACTGGCGGCTCTACCACCGCGGCCGGCTGGGGCAGGACACCATGGCCCTGGACATCGGCGCGCCGGGCTCGCCGGTGGAACAGCGGCGCTTCACCGACGGCACCACCGCCTGGGGTTTCTACACCGGCACCTACACCGTCCCGGCGGGACAGACGACGACGCGCTTCTCCTTCCGGTCCGTCTCCGCGGCCGGCGGCAACCGCAGCGTCGGCAACTTCCTCGACGGCATCTTCTTCGGCACCGCTCCCTTCGTGGAGCTGACCAAGTCCGCCATCCCCGTCGGGCCGCTGGAGGTGGGCGACGTGATCACCTACCGCGTCACCGCGAAGAACGAGGGCGGGGGCGCGGCGGAGAACCTCGTGCTGACCGACGACATCCCGGAGGGCACGACGTACGTTCCCGGGTCCCTGCGCATCGTCGACGGCCCCAACGCGGGGGCGAAGACCGACGCGGAGGGCGACGACGAGGCGTACTTCGACGAGGACACCGACACGGTCGTCTTCCACCTGGGCAACGGCGCGTCCGCCGGGCAGGGCGGCAGCCTGCCCAGCACCGAGACCGTACCGGCGGGCACCACGGTGGAGTACCGGGTGGTCATCGACCGGTCCGCCGGCGGCACGCGGCTGAGCAACACCGCCACCGCCACCTACGAGAACCGGCTCGGCGGCACCCCGCAGCCGCTGACCGCCACGTCGAACGAGCAGGTCACCGAGGTCCTTCCGGCCGCCGACCTGGCCGTCACGAAATCGGCCGACGCGACGACGGTGACCGTCGGCCAGACGGTGACGTACCGCATCACCGTCCGCAACACCGGCCCGAACGAGGCCACCGGCGTCGTCGTCACCGACGAGCTGCCGTACGGCCTCACCTTCCTGTCCGCCGACAGCGCCTCCGGCACGTACGACCCGGTCACCGGCGAATGGGCGGTCGGGCACGTGCCCGACGGCGGCACGGCGGCCCTCGTCCTGCGGGCCAAGGCCACGGTGGCCGGTCCGCTCACCAACGCCGCCTCGGTGACGGGCAACGAGACGGAACCGGACACCTCCGACAACACCGACTCCGTCACCATCTGCGTAGAGCCGGCCCCGTCCTGCTGCGACCCGTGCGCGGCGCGCGCCTAGCGGCCGGCGCCGTCCGCACCACCCCGCGAGGCCCCGGGACCGTGCCCGCGCGGAACCGGGGCCTCGCGGACACCCCGCTCCGCCGGCCGTGGCGCCGGTGCAGTGCGGCTCGCTCCACGGCGGGGTGCGCGGGCCGGTCACCGCGTGCCGCGCAACGGTGTGGAACGGGAGGCGCCCGCTCAACGGGCCGGCGGGAGGCGTCCGTTCAGGAGGACGCCCGTGGCCGACGGTCCCGGATGCCCTCCAGGTGACGCGCCGCCGCACGGATGGCCTCGGTGTACGGGGCGTCCGCGGCGCGCGTGCGCGGGTCGAGGTCCTCGAAGGGCACCAGGGCGTCGTGCGCGCTGTCGATGGTCTGCATCCAGGCGGACCACGCGTCGTGGACGTCCTCGTCGCGGACCTGCTCCCCCTTGGCTCTCAGCAGCACGGCGTAGAGCCGGAACAGGTCGTCGCAGTCCTCGGGAGGTGTGGCGTCCGGGGGCAGGCAGGACCGGATCAGTTCGGCGAGCGGATCAAGGTAGGTCACAGGGACAGTGTGCCTGCCAGCAGGGCCAGATGCGCCAGTGCGAACACCAGCGGGACGATGCGCTCGGAGGTGCCCAGCTCCGCGTACCGCTTCAGCCGCCCGGGGGCCGGATCGCCCTTCAGGACGTCCCACTCGTCGGTGAAGATCCTGACCGGCAGGCGCCCTTCGAGATTGTTGATGACCGTGAACTTGGCCGAGTTGAGGTGCCGGTAGCTGCGGAGCTGCATCCACCAGGCCGAGGACAGGGTGACGCCGCCCAGGGCCATGACCAGGGACACCCACCACGGTGACTCCGCCAGCTCGGGCATCCCGAACCCGACCAGGCTGACCAGCGCGGTCTGCACGGAGAGGAAGAAGGCGTTGGCCGTCCCCCGGCGCGCGGACACCCGGTCGGCCATCTCCACCGCGAGCTTGTACAGCTCGAGCACGTCCCGCTCTTCGCTCCGTTCTTCACCCCGCGCGGCGGGCACCGCCGCCGGTCCCTCCTCGCGGACCCCTGGCGGACGAGGATCCAGACCGGCGAGACCGCCGAGTCCGCTCTCTCCGGCACGATCGGCTTCCATCAGGCTCCCGCGAACTGGCGACGGTCCACTGCGCGCATCGTAGGCCCGGGACGGGGACGCCGTCAGCCGTTCTTCGCACACCCGCGGTCAAGCCCCTTCGAGGTCGCGCGAGCACGTCCCCCGAGGGGGTGAGGCGCCCCCGCCACCCGCATGCCGGAGTCCGCCTTGACTTCGAGTGCGCTTCAGCTCGTAGCGTCGCCGGAGAGACGACAACCCGGTGTGCGAAAGGAACCTCATGGACAAGCGCGGTCTGGGAGATCTTCGGGTTTCGGCCCTCGGGCTCGGGTGTATGGGAATGTCCGCCTTCTACGGTTCGGCCGACCGGGCGGAGGGCATCGCGACCATCCGGCGGGCCCTGGAGCTCGGCATCGACTTCCTCGACACCGCGCAGATGTACGGACCGCTCACCAACGAGTCGCTCGTCGGCGAGGCGGTCAGGGGGCACCGGGACGAGTACGTGATCGCCACGAAATTCAATTACCGGATGGACGGCGCCGTGCCCGGCGACCTGAGCACGGTCGGGCCGCAGGACGGCTCGGCCGAGCATGTCCGCAGCTCCGTGGACGGCTCGCTGCAGCGCCTCGGCACCGACCACATCGACCTGTACTACCAGCACCGCGTCGACCCGAACGTGCCCATCGAGGAGACGGTCGGCGCGCTCGGCGAGCTGGTCGCCGCCGGGAAGGTGCGCTACATCGGGCTGAGCGAGGCGAGCGCGGAGACCATCCGGCGCGCCCACGCCGTGCACCCGGTCACCGCCGTGCAGAGCGAGTACTCGCTCTGGTCGCGGGACGTGGAGGCCGAGGTGCTGCCGGCGTGCCGGGAACTGGGCATCGGCTTCGTGCCGTACTCGCCGCTCGGCCGGGGCTTCCTCGCGGGCCGCTTCTCCTCGCCGGACGAGCTGGACCGGGACGACTACCGCCGTTCGAACCCGCGCTTCGCGGACGCCAACCTGGCCGCGAACCTCCGGCTCGCGGAGAAGGTCAAGGAGATCGCCGCCGAGAAGGACGTGACCCCGGCCCAGCTGGCCATCGCCTGGGTGCTGGCCCGGGGCGAGGACCTGGTGCCGATCCCGGGCACCAAGCGCCGTGGCTACCTGGAGCAGAACGCCGCCGCGGTCGGCATCGAGCTGACCGAGGAGGACCTGGCCCGCATCGACGCCGAGCTGCCCGAGGCGGCGGGCGAGCGGTACGACGAGGCGGGGATGCGCGCCATCAACCTGTAGGCGATCGGCCCGCGAGCAGACGGCGGCGGGCGGGGCGGAGCCGGGTCGCCCGGACGGGGCGCGTCGGACGTACGCGCCGTCGCCCGCCGTCTCCCCCACCGGGTGCCCTGGTCAGCGCCCACGCGGTGGAACGGGGCCTGTGAGGAACTCCACCCCGGTGCCGACGGGCCTGCTCGGAGGGGGTTTCGCCGGCTCCGCGGGCCCGGGCCGTGGGATCGTGGTGACGACTCGGCCGTCCCGTCTGCCACCATGGTCGGCGCCCTGACCAGGCGGCCCGGCCGTGCGACGCAGCCGGCCCGACGGGCCCCGCCGGTCCCTCTTCCGCCCCATTGGTTGCCGAGTACCCCGCCGTGCCCTCTGCCTCTGCCGTGTCCACGCCCGCCCCCGACCCCGCCTCGCGTTCGCCGTGGCGGTCCCTGCGCCACCGGAGCATGCGCTGGTGGTCGGCGGCCAACTTCGTCTCCAACGCCGGTACGTGGATGCAGCTCACCGTGCAGAACCTGCTCGTGCTGCACATCACGGGCTCGGCCGCGGCGACCGGTCTGTCGATGTCCGTCCAGGCGGCGCCCGCGCTGCTGGTGAGCCTGCTCGGCGGCGCGGTGGTGGACCGCTGGCCCCGGAAGCCGACGGTCGCCGTCAGCCAGGCGCTGCTCGGCGCGGTCGCCTTCACCACCGCGCTGCTCGTGGCGCTGGACCGGATCGACATGACGGCGCTGCTGGTGCTGGCCGCCGTGACCGGCGTCGTGGCCACCGTCGACGGACCGGCCTGCGCGCTGCTCGGCAACGATCTCGTGCCCGTACGGGACGTGCCGTCGGCGATCGGGGTGGGCGCGCTGGTGCACAGTGCGGGCCGGCTGGCCGGCACCGCCCTGGCCGGGGTGGCCGTCGGCTTCCTCGGCACGGCCTCCGCGTACGCGGCCAACGGGCTGTCGTTCCTGTTCGTGGCCTCGGTGGTGCCGTTCCTGCGGCCGGTGCCCGGGGCCGCCGGGGAGGCGGGGACCGGGCCGCGGGCCGTACCGGCGGACGCCGCGATGAACGTGCGGGAGGGGCTGGCCTTCTTCGTGCGCAGGCCCCGGCTGGTCGCCCTCGCCGGCATCACCGGTCTCAGCTCCGTCTTCGGCCGCAACTACGGTCTGACCCTCGCCGTCCTGGTCACCGGGCCGCTCGCGGGCGGTGCCGGGGCGTTCGGCACGGTCTCCACCGTGCTGGCCGTCGGCGGCATCATCGGCGCGGTCCTCGGCGCCCGGCTGCGCAGGCCGTCCGTGCGCACCGTGGGCCTGCTCGCGGCGGCGGGCGCCCTGCTCCAGGTGGTGGCCGGTCTGTCGCCGTCGCTGGCGGTACTGCTGGTGCTGGTGCTGCCGATGGCGGTCGTGGAGTCCGTCTCCGACACCGCCGGTACGGCCGTGCTCCAGACCGACCCGCCGCCGCATCTGCGCGGCCGGGTGCTCGGGGTGTGGAGCAGCGTCGGCACGGTGTGGAGCCTCGGCGGCCCGCCGCTGCTGGGCCTGCTCATGGAGTGGGCCGGGGCGCGCGGCGCCCTGGTGGCGGGCGGGCTGCTGATCGCCGGGTCGGTCGGCGCGGGGCTGCTGGTGCGCCGCCGCGGCGGCCCGGTACCGGTGCCGGTGGCCGCCCGGGACGGCGACCTGACCGGCCGCGAGGCCCTGGGCACGGCCGCCTGACGGGCCCTGCCCGGGTCACTCCGCCGTACCGGGCAGCGGCCCGGCCACAAGGCCGCCGCCGGGCCGCCGCCAGGGAGCGGGCGGCCGCAACGGGCGCGTGCTCGGGATCAGGCCGCCGTACCGGGCAGGTGGTACACGTGGAAGGCCTGTCCGATCACCGGCTGGGCGACATTGCGCACGCGGACCCCGCCGGTGGTCATGCCGTGCTCGGTGCCGGCGTGGGCATGGCCGTGTACGGCGAGGTCGGCGCCCGCGGTGTCGATCGCCTCGGCGAGCAGATAGCTGCCGAGGAAGGGGTAGATCTCCAGCGGCTCCCCGGCCAGGGTGTCCGGCACCGGCGAGAAGTGGGTCAGCGCGACGCGCACGTCGCAGTCCTGCTCCTCCAGCTCCTTCAGGGCGCTGTGCAGGCCGTCGGCGCACCGGCGGGTGTAGCGGACGAACTCCTTCATCAGCGGTTCGCCGAACTCCCCGGCGCAGCGGCCGACGAAGCCGCCGCCGAAGCCCTTGGTCCCGGCGATCCCGATCCTGGCGCCGTCCGCGGTGACGACGGCGGCCTGTCCTTCGAGGACGTGGGCGCCGGCGTCCCGGAGGATCGCGGTGACCTCCTCGGGCCGTTCGTCGTGGTGGTCGTGGTTGCCGAGTACGGCGACGACGGGCACCCCGAGGTCCTTGATCTCGCGGGCGACGACGGCCGCCTCCTCCGGTGTGCCGTGCCGGGTGAGGTCGCCGGCGAGCAGCAGCACGTCGGCGCAGCCGGGCAGGGTCTCGAAGGAGGAGCGCAGCGTGCCCTGGCTCTCGGGGCCCATGTGTATGTCCCCGACGGCCGCGACGCGGATCATGTCAGGTCCTCTCCGTGGTCGGGCGAGGCCGTCCCGGCGATGAGCAGGTCGCTGTGGACCGGGTGCCCCGCCAGTTCCTCGCGGGCCATGCGCAGGATGTCGTCGCGGCACTGGGTGGACGGCACGGTGCCGGTGAGCAGGACGACGTCGCCGCGCAGTTCGAGTCGTACGCCGAGTTCGCCGAGCTGCCCGGAGGCGAGGTGTTCGGCGAGGTGGGCGACGCGGTAGTCGAGGTTCCCGGCCGCCGGCGGGGGCGGCGGGCTCGTGTCGGTCATGGCTGCCCCTCCTGGGCGTCGATCACGTTCAGCCGTTCGAGGAGGAAGAGGAAGGCGGCGGGCATGGGCTCGGCGCCGCAGGCCGTGCGGACCGCGTCCCAGTCGACCTTCTCGCGGACGGCGCGCGCCACCGGCAGGACCGAGCCGAAGTCGCAGTAGTGCTCGGAGAAGGCGCTGATCAGGCTCTGGATCAGGTCGGTCGGGCTGAGCACGGGCATGAGCACCGAGTCGACCGGCAGGACGTGGGCCCGGTCGAGCATCTCCCGGGTGACGGGCTGGTGGGCCAGGAAGAAGATGATGTCGACGTTCTGCCCGTGGCAGGTGGTCTTGATCAGCCAGTCCTCCGGCGGCATCCGCACTTCGAGTCCGGCCTCCCGCAGGGTGGCGGCCACCGCGTCGGCGTCGTCGGGCAGGATGGCGAAGTCGGCGTCGTGCTGGAGGTAGCGGCTGCCGCCGTGGGCGTAGACGGCCACGCTTCCGGCGAGCGCGAAGGGGTGTCCCGCGCGTTTGAGGAGGGCGCCGATCTGCTTGGCGGCCTCCAGGATCGCCTGGCTGCGGTCCTGCGGCAGTTCCGCCGACTCCGGGCCGGACGCGGCCGGCGGCTCGATCGTCTCGGGGCCGGCGGCGGGCGCGGTCTCCGCGGCCCCGGAAGCGGAGGCCGACCGCGGCGCGGGCGGTTCGGGGGCGGCCCCGGGTCGCGGCTCGGCCGGATCGATGGCGGAAGCGGGCCCCGGCTCGGCCGGATCCGAGGCGGAGGCGGGCCGTGGCCCGGCCGGCCCGGAAGCGTACGCGGAGCGCGACTCGATCGGATCGGAGGCGTACGCCGGCCGGGGCCCGACCGGATCGGAGGCGTACGCGGGTCGTGGCTCGGTGGGTGTGGGCGCGCGGCCCGGATCGTCGGGGGCGAGGCGGAGTTCGGTGAGCTCCGGTCGCCGCGGGTACGCGGTGTCCTCCCCGTCGTGCGTCATGACCTCTCCATTCGGCACCCTCGCACCCGGGCCGCCTGATCGGCCCGGGGGTCGTACGGGTACCCGGGGCGCCGCCCGCGACACGGTGCCCGGGAAGGGTTCACTCCTCCACGACGAGCGCCGGGGTGCCGGCGGTGAGGACCTCCCCGCGGAAGAAGGCCGGATCGCGGCGCCGCATCACCAGCATGATCACCGCGCCGAGGAGCAGCAGGCCGACCCCGATGACGAAGACGGAGCCGATGCCGAGGACGGCGGAGCCGCTGCCGTAGGCCGGGTCCCACATGTCGTAGAGCGTCTTGCCGAACACGGCGGTGAGCAGCAGTCCGCCGAGGACCGGGAAGACGCCCTTGAAGAAGGTGTCGCGCGGGGAGCGGGTGAGTTCGCGGCGGAAGAACCAGGCGCAGGCGAACGCGGTGAGCGCGTAGTAGAAGCAGATCATCAGGCCGAGGGCGTAGATGGTGTCGACCAGGACGTGCTCGCTGAGCAGCGACATCACCGCGTAGAAGACGCCGGTGGCGACGCCGGCGGTGACGGTGGCCCGGCCGGGGGTGCGGAACCGCTCGTGGACGCGGGCGTAGGAGGCGGGCAGGGCCTGGTAAGTCGACATGGCGAGCACCGTGCGGGCGACCGGGATGAAGGTGGTCTGGAGGCTGGCGGCGGCCGAGGCGAGGACGGCGGCGAAGAGCAGGATGCCGCAGAGGTGGCCCATGACGGGGCCGGCCAGGGCGGCGAAGACGTTGTCGGAGGTGTCCGGGTTGGCGAGGCCGAGGCCCTGGGTGCCGGAGCCGACGGCCATCTGGGCGGCGACACCGGTGACGAGGTAGGAGCCGACCAGGACGACCATGGCGATCAGGGCGGCCCGGCCCGGGGTCTTCTCGCTGCCGACGGTCTCCTCGTTGGCGGTCAGGCAGGTGTCCCAGCCCCAGTACATGAAGATCGACAGGGACAGTCCGGCGCTGAAGGAGGCGAAGGAGTCCACCGCGAAGGGGTTGAGCCAGGACCAGGAGAAGTCGGTGTGCCCGGGGAAGGCGCCGGTGCGGGCCTTGTGCAGGGCGAGGACGACGAAGAGGGCGAGCACCACGAGCTGGAGTCCCACCAGCGCGTACTGCACGCCCTTCGTCGTGGTCATGCCGCGGTAGCTGATCGCGGTGGCGGCGGCGATCAGGGCCAGACAGGTGGCGATGTGCACGGCCTTGTTCCCGTCGAGGCCGAAGACCGCGTCGCTGCCGGTGATCTCCCCGGCGAGCAGCCAGAAGTAGGTGGTGGCGACACCGGCGAGGTTGGACAGCACGATCACGGTGGCGATGACGAGGCCCCAGCCGCACATCCAGCCGACGTGCGGGCCGAACGCCTTGACCGTCCAGGTGAAGGAGGTGCCGCAGTCGGGCACGGCCTTGTTCAGCTCCCGGTAGGCGAAGGCGACCAGCAGCATCGGCAGGAACCCGGCGAGGAAGACGGCCGGCATCCGCAGGCCGACCTCGCCCGCCGTGGAGCCGAGCGTGGAGGTGAGGCAGTAGACCGGGGCCACGGTGGACAGGCCGATGACCGCGCTGCCCAGCAGGCCGATGGAATTGCCGCCGAGGCCCTTGCCCCGTACTCCGTCGCCAGGTGCCGTGTCAGGGGCGTCCGGCGTCATTGCCGTCTGTGTCATGACACAGGACGCTAAATGCTGCGATTTCGGTTGAGGGTGGTTCAGAACACCCGCAGAGGCCCTTTGTTTCGCAGGCCGAACCGGCAAACCAGCCGGTATTTGAACGGAGAATGACGCTATCCGATCCTCTTGATGAAGGCAACGTGATCACCGTCCGGTATTCGGGAATCGAAGAGCCACCCGGAATGTCCGATTCCAAATCTACCGGTGTGACGTGCGTCGCCTCCGCCTCGGGCGCACGCTGGAAGGCATGGCACCCCGGCCCGGACGCGCACGACCGTGGCAGCCGTGGCAGTCGGCCCGCGCGCTGCCGGCGCTCCCCGTCGCGCTCATCGTGGCGATCACCGTGGTGGACGTGCGGGCCCCCCACGACGTCCACCTCGGTCCGGCTCTGGTGATCGCCCCCGCGCTCACCCCCTCCTTCGCCGGTCCCCGCACCACCGCGGGCGTCGGCGTCCTCGCGATGGCCGCGCAGCTCCTCATCGGCGTCACCCACGGCGGGCTCGGCACCACGAACCACATCGTGCAGATCATCACCCTCGCCGTGCTGGTGGTGCTCACGGTCGTCTACAGCGCCCTGCGCGAGCGCCGGCAGGCCCAGCTGGCCCGCGTCCGCACGGTCGCCGAGGCCGCGCAGCACGTCCTGATGTGGCCGCTGCCCGAGCGGATCGGGGCGCTGCGGATCGCCTCGCTGTACCTGGCCGCCGAGGACGAGGCCCAGATCGGCGGCGACCTGTACGCGGCGACGTCCAGCGACGGCACCGTACGGGTCCTGATCGGGGACGTCCGGGGCAAGGGGCTGCCCGCCATCGGGGAGGCGGCGCTGCTGCTCGGCGCCTTCCGGGAGAGCGCGCACCGGCGCATCCCGCTGACGGACGTGGCCGCCACCCTGGACCAGAGCATCACCCGCTACGCCGCCGAGCTGGACCCCCCGGAGGAGGAGGGCGAGCGGTTCGCCACCGCGCTGCTCGTGGAGATCCCGGACCGCGAACCGGTGACCCGGGTGACCAGCTGCGGCCATCCCCCGCCGCTGCTGCTCGGCCCGGGCCACGTCGTCACGGCCCCGGACCTGCACCCCTCGCCGCCCCTCGGGGTGCAGTGCGGCGTCGGGCACACGCTGGACGTCTTCTCCTTCGCGCCGGGCGACACACTGCTGCTCTACACCGACGGGGTCGTGGAGGCCCGGGACGAACACGGCCGCTTCTACCCGCTCGCCGACCGGGTCGCGCGGTGGACCGGGGACGGCCCCGAGGCGCTGATGCACCACCTGCGGCGCGATCTGCTCGCCCACGCCGGCGGCCGGCTCGGCGACGACGCCGCGCTCATCGCCCTGCACCGCACCCCCACCGAGCGCCGCCGCCACCACGGGTGAGCGGCCGCCGCGGGGCCGCGGGCGGGGCGTTCACCCGTCCGTGCCCCGTCCGTGCGGCGATGTTCAGCCCGGAGGGTGGTCCGGGGCTCCACCGGTTGCGAGAATCTGCGGCGCCCGACGGCGGACTCCCCCGCCCGCCCGGACCCGAGTGAGGTTCCCGATGTCCGTACGAACCCTGCCCCCGCGACGCCTGTTCGCGCCGCTGCTCGCCGGCCTGGCCCTGCTGCCCGCGCTGCTGTCCCCGGGGGCCGCGCACGCGGCGCCGGGCGGACGCGCGCCGGCCCGCTTCGACCTCCAGGCCCATCGCGGCGGCCTCGGCATGACCACCGAGGAGTCCCTGGAGGGTTTCGGCAAGGCACTGCGGCTCGGGGTGTCCACGCTGGAGCTGGACACGCAGGTCACCCGGGACCTGAAGGTGGTCGTCAACCACGACCGGCAGATCAGCGGCGTCAAATGCCAGGACACCGGTCCGGCCACGCCCGGTGACCCGATGTACCCCTATGTCGGCAAGTACATCAAGGACTTGACGCTTCGGCAGATCAAGAGACTGGACTGCGGTTACCGGCAACTGCCCGGCTTCCCCGAGCAGGAGGTCGTCAAGGGCTTCCGGATGGTGGAGCTGAGGGACGTCCTGGACCTGGTCGAGCGTTATCACGCTCGGGGCGTGAAGCTGAACATCGAGACCAAGGTGGAGGCGGGGGCACCCGAACAGACCGCGCCGCGCGGGGTGTTCGTCCGCCGGGTGTACGAGGAGATCCACCGCTCGGGCGTCGAGCGGCAGGTCACCATCCAGTCGTTCGACTGGGGCGCGCTGAAGGCGATGCACCGGCTCGCGCCGGCCTGGCCGCTGGTGGCGCTCACGAACCACGACTTCCTCCAGGTCGGCCGGCCCGGCGCGTCCCCGTGGCTCGGCGGGATCGACGCCGACGACTACGGCGGGGACTTCGTCCGGGCGGCGGCGACCCTGCCCGGCGTCACGACGCTCTCCCCCAACTACGGCTTCCCGCAGAGCGGCAAGGTCGGCGACCCGGGGTTCCGGTTCTACTCCGACGCGGCGATGGTCGCCGAGGCGCACGCCCGGGGGCTGAAGGTGGTGCCGTGGACGTGTGACGACCCGGCGACCGTGGAGGCGCTGATGGACCTGGGCGTCGACGGCGTCATCACCGACTACCCGGACCGGGTACGGCGGATCATGGCCGACCGGGGCATGCGACTGCCCCGCTCGTACCGCCCGCACGGCCACGCCTGACCTGTCCCGGGGCACGGGCGCGGATCCCGCCCCGAATGGGGCGGGGCGGGACCCGCGTCCGGGTCAGCGGACCGGCTTGAGGCCGGTGATCTTCCGGGTCTTCAGGTCGGACTGGACGTCGATCCGGCTGACCTGAGGGCGCGGACCGTCGCTCCAGGTGAGCGTGACCCTGCTGGTGGCGTGGCCGGCGCCGGAACCCGTGGCGGCGACCTTCCACTTCACCGGCACGTTCTGCGCGAACAGGATGCCGTCGGCGTGCTCGCGCTGCTCGTAGGCGGCGACCGCCTTGCGGGCCCCGGCGGAGAGGTAGAAGCCGCGCAGGGCCTTGGCGCTCGTCGCGGCCGTGGGGTCGTCGGCGGCCCAGACGGCGTCGATGTAGGCGCCGTAGAAGTCGGCCACGTGCTGGGTGACGTCCCGCGGGTCGCCCTGGGCGGAGGAGGCCGCCGCGGTGGCGCGGGGGGCGTGGCCCGTGGTGCCGCCCGCGAGGGCGGGGGTGACGGCGGCCAGGGTGAGGCCGGCGGCCAGGGCCGTGGCGGTGAGGAGGGTCTTGCGGCTGCGGTCGGACATGTGTCTCATTCCCCCGGAATCTTCGTGACCGGGCCCATCCCGGCCGTCCATGGTCCTCAAGACCGCTTTCCGGGCCCTCCGGTTCCGTGTTCCGGGGGTGGTTTCCTCCGGTCGCGCCGGGGGCGGTCGCTTCCGGCCGTGCCAGGGGGCTGTCTGCCGGCCGCCGCGTGCGGCGACCGCCCGGCCCGCCGCAGGCCCGTCGTACGCGTCGTACGCGTCGTACGAGGAAGGGCGGGGCCGGGGTCCGGGAGGTGGGTCGGACCCCGGCCCCGGGTCTGTCACGGCTTGCGGGCCACCGCGCCGTACATGGCGATGTCCTCGTCCCGGATGCCCTGCTCTCCGCTGCCGTCGGGGTGCCACTTGTGCACCTGGACGATGCCGGGTCCGAGCAGCTCCAAGCCGTCGAAGAACTCGTGCGCCTCGGCCAGGGAGCGCAGCCGCATCGGCATGCCGCGGGCCGCGTACTCGCGGGCGACCCGGCCCACCTCCTCGGGGGCGAAGTCGGCGGTGCCGATGGACATCGCGAGGTGGCTGCCGGAGGGCAGCGGCTCCAGCAGCCGGCGCACCACGCCGACCGCGTCGTCCGCGTCCAGCATGAAGTGCACGATCGCGATGACGGTGAGGGCGACGGGCCGGCCGGGATCCAGCGTCTCGCGCAGCTCGGGCGCGCTCAGGATCGCCGCCGGGTCGCGGAAGTCGGCCTCCAGGTACACGGTGCGGCCCTCGGGGGCGCTGGTCAGCAGGCCCTGGGACAGGGTGAGCACGATCGGGTCGTTGTCGACGTAGACGACCCGCGACTCGGGGGCCACGGCCTGGGCGATCTCGTGCAGGTTGGGGGAGGTCGGGACGCCGGTGCCGATGTCCAGGAACTGCCGTATGCCCGCCTCCTCGGCGAGCCGGCGCACCACGCGGTTCATGAAGTCGCGGTTGGCGCGCATGTGCACCGGGAGCGCGGGCCACTCCCGCACCATCGCCTCGCCCGCCTCCTTGTCGGCGGGGTAGTAGTCCTTGCCGCCGAGGATGTAGTCGTAGATGCGGGCCGAGTGGGCGTTCTCGGTGTCGATCCGGTCGGCCGGCCATCCGTTCTCGGGCAACGCCGTGTCTCCCATTCGGCTCGGGGTCGGGCCCTCGCGTCGACGTGCGGGGGCGGGTGCGCGGGGTGGTGCGAGAGGGCGGATGCGGTCGGCGGCTCACCACTCCTTGCGCAGCGCGGCGAGCAGGGTCTCGGTCTTGCGGGCGGACGGCGCCTGGGCGCTCAGCCGGTCCAGGGCCTCCCGGTAGACCACCACCTCGTCGGGCTTGTCCAGGTACTCGGCCCTGGCCAGTCCGCTGAGGTAGGCGATGTCGGGCAGTTCGCGGGCCCGGAACCGGAAGAGGTGGAAGGCGCCGGCCCACAGCGCGGGATGCGGTCCGTTGGCGAACGGCATGACCTGCACGGTGACATGGGGCAGCCGGCCCACCTCGACGAGGTGGTCGATCTGCGCGCGCATCACCTCCGCGCCGCCGACCGGCCGGCGCAGCACGGTCTCGTCCATCACCACCCACAGCCGCGGCGGTTCCGCTCCGGTCAGCAGTTGCTGGCGGCGGGTGCGCAGCGCGACCCGGCGTTCGGTGACGTCGGCGGGCGCGTGCGGGTAGGACGCGGTGAGCAGGGCGCGGGCGTAGTCCTCGGTCTGGAGCAGGCCGTGCACGAACTGGTTCTCGTAGCCGCGCAGTTGCAGGGCCGCCTGTTCCAGGCTGAGGTAGGCGGGCAGCCAGTGGGGCACGACGTCGCGGTAGGTGTGCCACCAGCCGCGCTTGTTGGCCTCGCGCACGGACTCCAGGAAGGTGTCGATCTCCTCCTGGTCCACGACGCCGTAGACCCGGAGGAGTTTCTCGGCGTCCGCGAGCCGCAGCCGGGCCACCTTGGCGGCCTCCATGCGGCGGATCGTGGAGTGGCTGACCCCGATGGCCGCACCCGCCTCGGCATAGCCGAGCCCGGCCCGGGTGCGCAGTTCCTCCAGGCGCCTGCCGAGGATCATCCGCAGCACGGAGGGGGCGCCGCCCCACGTGGTCTCCACGGTCACGCCCACCCCCTCGTCCCCTCCCGGTCGTCCGCGCAGGCGGATCGGTCCGGCCCGTTCGATCACGTTCCGTCGGATGCAGCATGCACTTCGCCACTTGCAAATTTCAACTTGCCGGTTGCGAGCCGTGGTTGGCAGGTGCCAGAGTGGACCCGCCGCCCGCCCGTCCCCCGGGGCGGACGGCACGTCGGGCTCGGCGGGCGAACAGGCCGCCACCAGGGCCTTTGGACGGGTGGCGGAGGCATTCGCCACCCGTCCGGCCGACCCGCCGGCCGCGGCCCCGCGCGCGGGCCGGACGCAAGACGCACGGCGACGGCTCCGTCCCGTACCTCCGACGGCTCCCCCGCCCGGCCGCCGGCCACCCACCGCAGCGGACCGCTCCCGCGCGGCGGGAGCCGTGGCGCCGCCGGGCGGGGCGAGCGGCACGCCCCGCGGGCACGGCGGGTGCCGTGCGCCGTCGCGCCGGGCTCCGGTGGCTCCGGATCGCGGGTGCCGCGGCGCGCGTGCCGGCCGGGCACCCGGCGCCGGACGGTCCGCGCACCGGCCGCCGGCGTTCCGGCTCGCGCCCCGCACCACCCGGAGGCGAGCGTCCCGGTCGACCCCCCGGGCCCACGGCCCCGACCGGCTCGCCTCCGGGACCTTCGCCGCCCCGTTCCCGGGGCCGCCTTCCCCACGGCACTCGGACCGGCCGGGCAGCGAGGGCGGGCGGCACCGGTCGTGCCCGACCGCCAGAGCGGACATATGCTGCGAAATGCCGCACCGAAGGGAGTGCTCATGGCCGACACGCCCACCGACCCCGCCGCCGCACCGGCCCCGCAGGATCCGCCCGCCCCGCGGGAAGGGCCCGCGTCGGCGCCCCCGCCCGGCTCCCCCGCCGGCGAGCTGACGCTGCGCCCGCTCGGCTTCGAGCACCTGGCCGCCGTACTCGACCTCGGCCACCGGGTCTACGACACCGGTGCGATGCCCTACACCGGCTGGTCGCTGTCGGCCGTCGCCGGGCATCTGGACGCGCCGGACCCGGCCTGCTTCGTGCTGCTCGACGGGGACCGGGTCGCCGGGTTCGTGCTCGGTTCGCTGTCCTTCGAGCAGCGCGCCGACTGGGGCTACCTGGAGTGGATCGCCGTCGACCCCGGCTATCAGGGGCGCGGGGCGGCCTCCCGGCTGGTGCGGGAGTGCTGCGCGCGGCTGGCCGAGGCCGGCGCGGTGTGCGTGGTCACGGACGTGGAGCGGCGCAACACCGCGTCCGCCGAGCTGATGCGCCGCAACGACTTCGTGGAGGAGGCCAGCGTCAGCCTGTTCGTCCGGCAGCTCGCCGACGCCCCCGGGTCCGGGCCGGGCCGGGCCGGGGGCGGCGCCGGGCCGCGCCGCCACCTCACCCGCGCGGCGGCCGAACGGGTCCGCTGACCCCGGCCGGGCCGCCGTCGGCCGTCCGGCGCCGGGCGGTGCGGCGGCGGTCCGGCCAGCGCACGTCGTAGGCCCAGCCGAGGCACTCGAACCAGCGGATCAGCCGGGCACCGGCGTCGAGCTGGCCGGTGAGCACGCCGTGCCGGGCGCTGGTGGGGTCGGCGTGGTGCAGGTTGTGCCAGGACTCGCCGAAGGACAGCGGGGCCAGCCACCACACGTTGCCCGAGCGGTCCCGGCTGCGGAAGGGGCGGGAGCCGGTCGCGTGGCAGATGGAGTTGATGGACCAGGTGACGTGGTGGACCAGGCAGATCCGGACCGCCCCGGCCCAGAACAGCGCGGTGAGGGCGCCCTGCCAGGACCGGGTCAGCGCCCCGCCGAGCAGGGCGGGCAGGGCGAGGGAGGCGAGCACCAGCAGGCCGAAGCGGCGGGAGATCAGCATGAGGGCGCGGTCGCGGACGAGGTCGGGGGCGTAGGCGCGGGGCGGGGCGTGCTCGGTCTCGAACAGCCAGCCCAGGTGGGCGTAGAGCATGCCCTTGGCGAGGGCGCGGGGTGAGCGGCCGTACCGCCAGGGCGAGTGCGGGTCGCCGTCGCGGTCGGAGTACCGGTGGTGTTTGCGGTGGTCGGCCACCCAGGTGACCAGCGGGCCCTGCACGGCGAGGCTGCCGGCCAGCGCCAGCGCGATCCGCAGCGGCCGGCGGGCCTTGAACGAGCCGTGGGTGAAGTGCCGGTGGAAGCCGACGGTGATGCCGAGCCCGCTGACCAGGTAGAAGGCGACGGCGAGCGCGAGGTCGACGGGGCTGAGCCCGTGCCGCCAGGCCAGCGGCACGGCGGCGAGCAGCGCGAGGAACGGCACGGCGACGAAGACGCCGATCATCAGCTGCCCGCCGGTGGGCCGGGGCCGGCGGCCGGCCGCCGGCGGGGCGGTGTCGGAGATCTCCGCGGACATCACGGTCCTTTCTCGGCCCGGGCGCACTAGTGGGCGTCGGTGAAGGCGAGGACGGCGTTCTGGCCGCCGAAGCCGAAGGAGTTGCTGACGGCGGCCCGGGTCCGGTGCGGGCGGGGCACCTTGGTGACGATGTCCAGGTCCATCGCCGGATCGAGGGTGTCCAGGTTGGCGGTGGGCGGGATCAGCTGGTGGCGCAGGGTGAGCACGGTGCAGGCCGCCTCGATGGCCCCGGCGCCGCCGATGGCGTGCCCGATGGTGCCCTTGACCGCGGTGACCGGCGGGGGGCGGCGGCGGAAGACGCGGTGCAGCGCGTGGTGTTCGGCGGCGTCTCCCCGGGGGGTGGCGGTGCCGTGCGCGTTGACGTGGTCGATGTCCTCGGGGGCCAGGCCGGCGTCGGCGAGGGCGGCGTCCAGGGCGCGGGCGGCGCCGTCGCCGTCGGGGCGCGGGGCGGTGAAGTGGTGGGCGTCGCAGGAGGCGCCGAACCCGGCGAGCAGCGCCTCGGGCCGTGCGCCCCGGGCCCGGGCGTCCTCGGTGCGCTCCAGGACGAGGACGGCGGCGCCCTCGCCGAGGACGAAGCCGTCGCGGTCCCGGTCGAAGGGGCGGGAGGCGGCGTCGGGGCTGTCCGCGCGGCGGGACAGGGCGCGCATCTGCGCGAAGCAGGCGGCGGTCATCCGCAGCCGGGCCGACTCGCTGCCGCCGGCCAGGACCAGGTCGCAGCGGCCGGACAGCAGCCAGTCCCGGCCCAGGCCGAGCGCGCTGGTGCCGGAGGCGCAGGCGGTGCTGACCACCATGTTGGGACCGAGGGCGCCGAGGTCCAGGGCGATCTCGGCGGCGGCCATGTTGGGCACGCTGCGGGGCAGCGCGAGCGGGGAGACGCGCTCGGGGACGGCGTCGGCGAGCCGGTCGAACTCGGCCTGCCAGCCCTGCATCGACCCGGTGCCGACGCCCATCACCACGCCGACGCGGGCGCCGTCCCAGTCGGCCGGGGCGAGGCCCGCGTCGGCGACGGCCTCCCGGGCGGCGAGCAGTGCGAAGGTGGTGAACCGGTCGAGCCGGCGGGCCAGCCGGTGTCCGAGCAGGCCGGGCGGGTCAAGGCCGGGGACCTGGCAGGAGAAGGCCACGGGCAGTCCGGCCAGGGCGGGGTCCGGGGCGGCGGTGGACTGCCCGGCGCACAGCCCCGCCCAGGCCGCGTCCCGGCCGATGCCCGCCGGGGTGATCAGACCGAGTCCGGTGACGGCGACGGGGGCCCGGGGCGGGCCTGCTTTCACCTGGTGCATGAGCCGTGATTATGCGGACCGGGCGGGCCGGTTCCGCGCCGCGACGGCTCGACCGGCGCCGGATGGCACCCGCTACCACCCGGATGCGCGAACGCCCCGCACCGCTCCCCCACCGGCCCGGGGCGGTCGGCCGCGCGCACCCTGTCCGCGCCGGGCCCGTCACCCGCCGGGGCCGGCCGCCCGCGCGCCCCCGTCCGTCTCCTCCGTCTCCTCTGCCAGGGCCCGGACCGCGTGCGACCAGGCCTCGGCGAGGGCGGTCTCCAGGGTGTCCAGGGGGTGGTCGCAGGTGTCGAGGCGGACGGCGGGGCCGATGTGGACGTGGACGTGGGGGCGGCGCAGGGGCGCGGTGGCCCAGCCGGCGAGTTGCTTGGCGCGGCTGCCGGAGGAGACGCGGCGGGCGCCCGCGTGTCCGACCGGGATCACCGGCGCGCCGGTGGACAGGGCGAGCCGGACCACCCCGGACTTCAGCCGGCCGGGCGGGCGGTCGTGGGAGGCGCGGTAGCGGGGCAGGCCGCCCTCGGGGTAGACGAGCACGTCCCGTCCGGCGGCCAGGGCGTCGGCGGCGTGCCGGAGGGCGTCCGGGGCGCGGCGGCTGCCCCGGTGCACGGGCACGTGGCCCTCCCGGGTGAGGGCACGGCCCAGCAGCGGCACCCGCCACAGTCCGGCCGTGGCCAGTACGGCGGGACGCAGGCCGAGCCGGTGCAGGGTGCCGACGAGCAGGACCGGGTCGAAGAACGAGGTGTGGTTGGCGGCGAGGACGCGTCCGGTGCCGCACGGTTTCGGGAGGTGGCCGGTTCCGGTCACGCTCGTGTCGCTGAAAACGGGCACCAGGGCCCCGGCCCATGCCGTCAGCACCGGGCCCTCCTCTCCGCCGCGTTCCCGGGGCGACCATCGTCACCCGTGCGCCGCCCGCCCGCACACCCCCTGCCCTCGAATGCCCGTCCGGCGTGCGGTGGCCCCGGGCCGGTGGCTGAATGACCGGCATGGACTTCCTCGCCGCCTACGACGCGATCCCGCGGGACGACGTCCCGCGGCGGGTGGCCCTGCTGCGGCGGGCCCTGGCGACCGGCAGGGCGGACCTGTTCGCCGAGCTGCGCGCGCACCGGCCGGTCTTCCGCACGCCCGTGGGCGTGTTCGTCACCCGGCACCCCGATGTGCTGGAGGTGCTGTCGGCACCGGAGACGTTCACCGTGGGGGTGTTCGGCCCGGTGCTGGAGGAGGTGCTCGGCGGGCCGTTCGTCCTCGCCCGGGACGGAGCGGACGTGCACTGGCGGGAGCGCGGGTACGGGCAGCTGATGCTCGCCGCCGAGGACGCGCCGCGGGTCCGGGAACTCACCGCGCGGATCGCCGACGAGGTGCTGGACGAGGCGACCGGCCGGGGCACGGACACCTTCGACCTCGTCCAGGACTACGCCCGGCTGGCCGCCGCCCGGGTCGCCGTCGCCTATCTCGGCTTCACCGGTGTCGAGGAGGAGACGCTGCACTCCTGCACGCGCCGGATGCAGTGGGCGTTCGCCGTCAACCCCGACCGCGATCCGGGGATCCACGCGGCGGGCGTGGCCGCCGGCCAGGAACTGCACGACCGGGTCGCCGAGGTGATCGCCCGCCGCCGGGCCGCGCCGCCCGGCGACGGGCCGGACGACGTGCTGGGCCGGATGCTGGACACCCGGCTGCCCGCCGGGTACGGCTTCGACGACGAGCGGGTCAACGCCAACCTCGTCGGCTACCTGACGGGCTATCAGCAGAATGCCACCCAGTGCACGGCCACCGCGCTCAAGGAACTCGCCGTGCGTCCCGAGGTGCTGGCGCGGGCGGAGCGGGCGGCGGGCGAGAGCGACCCGTCCCGCTTCGACGCCTACGTGTGGGAGGCGCTGCGCTTCCATCCGTTCGTGCCGGTCACGCCCCGGCTGTGCGTGCGCGACCACCTGCTGGCCGCGGGCACCGGGCGGCAGACGCCCGTCCCGGCCGGAAGCGTGGTGCTGGCCTGCTTCGCGTCGGCGATGTTCGACGAGGACGTGCTCGACGCGCCGGACGAGTTCCGGCCCGGCCGCCCGCCCGGGCACAACCTCGTCCTCGGCTACGGCGCCCACGACTGCGTCGGCCGGTACGCGGCCCGGGTCATCGTGCCGGAGCTGGTGCGGCGGGTGCTGCTGCGCCCCGGCGTGCGTCCGCTGCCGGGCGCCGAACGGGCCCTGGACTACGCGGGCACCCCGTTCCCGCAGCACTACACCGTGCGCTCCGGCCGCAGCGCCGTGGCCGCGCCCTGACCCCGGGATCCGACCGATCCAGAACCGACCGGAGGACCGATGACCGTCACCTCCCGCCCGCCCGAGCCGGGAACGCCGCCCTGGACCGGGGCCAGGGACCGGTCCAGGGACGGGCTGCGCAACCGCTTCGAGACCCATCTGCTGACCCACTACGGCCCGGCCTGGCAGACGGTCCAGCGCAGCCGGTGGCTGCACCGCAGGCTCAACTCCACGCTGACCGACCTGGCCGTGCTGAAGGCGCCGGTGCGCCCCAACCCGCTGAGCACGAAGGCCCCGTACACCTCCTGGGACTCGCTGACCGACCGGACCTGGGTGGGCCGGCAGCTGCCGCCGGTGACCACCGTGCCCAGGGACCTACCCGCCCCGGAGCGGGTGGCCGAGCTGTTCCGCCGCGAGGGCGGGGGCCGCTCGTGCTCCCGGTCCACCGCGCTGCTCCCGGCGTTCGCGCAGTGGTTCACCGACGGGTTCCTGCGCGGCCACGCGGCCACCGGCGACCCGCGCCGCACCGACTCGCCGCACACCCTGGACATGTGCCAGCTCTACGGCGACCGGCCGGAGGTCACCGCCTGTCTGCGCGCCTTCCGGGGCGGCCGGCTGAAGAGCCGGGTCGTCGACGGCGGCGAGTTCCCGCCCGCGCTGTGCGAGGGCGGGCGGATCAGGGAGGAGTTCCGGGCGATCCGGCCGGTGCGGTTCGACGAGGTGCCCGAGGAGTTCGTGGACACGCTGTTCGCGTGGGGCGGGGAGCGCGCGCACGCCCACATCGGGCCGATGGCGCTGAACGTCCTGTTCCTGCGCGAGCACAACCGGGTCGCCGGCGTCCTCGCCGCCGCGCACCCGGACTGGGACGACGAGCGGGTCTTCCAGACCACCCGCAACACGCTGATCGTGCTGATGATCCGGGTGATGCTGGAGGAGTACATCAACCACATCACGCCGTACCACTTCGGTTTCGTCCTCGATCCGGTGCGCACCGACCGGGGGGCGTGGCACCGGGAGAACCGGGCGACGATCGAGTTCAGCCTCGTCTACCGCTGGCACAGCCTGATCCCGTCCACGTACGCCATCGCCGGCCGGCCGGTGCCGCTCGCGCACACCATCGCCAACGGGCAGCTGCTCCTGGACCGGGGTCTCGGTCCGCTGTTCCAGGACCTCTCCCGGCAACCGGCCGGCCTGTCCGGGCTGTTCAACACCGATCCGCTGCTGCTGCCCATCGAGGAGCGCAGCGTCGCCGTCGGCCGGGAGCTGCGGCTGGCCCCGTACAACGACTACCGGGCCTACTACGGCTTCCCCCGGGTCACCGACCCGCGGCAGATCTCCGGCGACCCGCGCGTCCAGCAGGCGCTGCTGGAGGTGTACGGCGACGTGGACGCGATCGACCTGCACGTCGGGCTGTTCGCGGAGGAGCCGGAGCCCGGGGCGATCTTCGGGCGGCTGCTCGAACGGATCATCTCCGTCGACGCGTTCTCCGAGGCGCTGAACAACCCCCTGCTGGCGCCCCGTCTGTTCGGGCCCGCCACCTTCTCCCCCGAGGGCTGGGAGATCATCCGGCACACCCACAACTTCTCCGACCTGGTCCACCGCAATTTGCCCGAGGACAAGGGGCGTTACGTCGTCTCGCTCGGCCGGAGCGCGGCGACGGCCCGGGCCGCGCTCGACTAGGAGCCGCAGGCCGAGGAGCCGCAGGCCGGGGGCGCTCAGTCCCCGGCTCGCGCGTGGGTGCGCAACGCCTCGGCGGCGGTGCGCAGGTGCCCCGCGGCCGTGGTACAGGCGTCGGCCTGCCGTTCCAGGGTGGGGCGGCTCCACTCCGGGGCCGCCGGACAGCCGGCGAGCGTGTCCGCGGTGGCGCGCAGCCGCCGGGCGTACTCCTCCATCAGCTCGGCGTCCGACCGCAACACCTCGGCGCGCTCGAGGAGTGTGGCGTCGTACGACGTGGCTCCGGGCGACTCGGTCACCATGGCGGACTCCCGTGGGGGTGGGCGGCGTCAGCGCGGCAGGACGGCGCCGGCGCTGCGGTGGAGCATGAACTGGGGGCAGGTGAGGACCAGCCGGGGGCGGGCCGTGGCGATGCCGAGCCGGCGCAGGGGTCCGGCGAGGGGTTCGGCCGCGCCGGCGTCCAGCCGCAGCCGGATGCCGCCGCCGCTGTGCAGCCGCAGCCCGCCGTGGGCCCGGACCAGGGTGCGCACGGTGCTCTCGCCCCGGCGGCCGTAGAGGATCCAGTCGGCCTCGGGGCAGCGCGTGCCGCGCCCGAGGCGGCCCTCGACGGCGAGGCCCAGCCCGGGAGCGCGGACGGCGAGGTCCCGGCCCGTCAGTCGGGCCTCGGCCTGCGCCCGGACCGCGGGCTGGCCCCAGATCTCCCGGGCGACGGTCCGGGCCTCCTCGCTGGTGACGGCGAGGGAGAGGACGTAGCGGCCGGTGCGTCTGAGGTCGACCCGGCGCAGCAGGTCGAGGACGACGTCGTAGGGGCGGGGCCGCCACAGGTCGTCCACCAGCACGGAGAGCGCGATCTCGGTGTACGGGCCGATGGTGGTGCAGCGGTGCTCGTACAGCGACAGCACCGCCAGCGCGTGCCGGCCGAGCCGGCTCGGGGTCATCCAGGTGACGTCGGGCAGCAGCGCGCGGGCGGTGTCGGCGTCGACGGGGAAGCACAGGTGGGCGGCGGAGGAGTCGTAGTAGCGCACGGGCACGTCGACCGGGCCGGCCGTGGTGGCCACCGAGGTGGTGGGCAGGGTGAGGAAGGGGTAGCCCTCGGGCGGGTTGGCGCGGTCCTTGAGCTGGTAGGCCTGGGTGCGCACGACGGGGCCGCGGTAGGGGGTGAGGGCCTCGTCGACGCGCTCGCGGGCCTCGGGGACGACGGTCCGCAGGTGCTCGATGTACTCGTGGAGCATGTGGCAGAGCGGGAACTCGTGGCCGGGCCCGGTGTAGTCGACCTCGTACCAGTTCGGATGCGGGTCGAACGCGGAGCCCGCGCCGCGCCCGTCGAGGACGGGCACGATGTCGTGCTGGTTGGTGATGCTGGCGACCCAGGTGCGCGGGTCGGCGGGCTTCTTGTTGTCGACCGGGGAGCCGACCGCGACGACGTGGGTGACACGGTAGGTGCGGCAGAACTCCTCGCTCTGGGCGAGGTTCATCACGGCGATCCCGCCCTCGCTGTGCCCGATCAGCGCCAGGTCGGCGCCGCGCGGGATGCCGTAGTCCCGCAGGGCGAGCAGGATGGCGCGGGTGTACGGCGAGTCGGGCATGAACAGGTTGCGCCAGGCGCCGACGAAGTCCTGCGGGGAGTCGGTGCGGGGGCGGCCGGGGGCCATTCCGGGCGCCTGGAGGACGTAGCGGACGACGCCGTCGGGGCCGCGCACGTTCTGCAGCAGGATCCGCCCGTCGGTGGAGAGCACCTCGATGTTGCGCAGGAAACCGAGGAAGGAGCCCTTGCCGGCGATGACCTGCCGCTCCTGGTCGGTGAGGTCGACGGGCTCGGCGGCGCCCTCGCCCCGGTCCATGCCCGCGAGGTGGGCGGCGCTGACGCCGTGCAGCGGGTCGGCGGACAGCTCGCGGCCGGTGGCCAGCGCCCAGCCGGTCTCGTCGTTCTTCGGGTCCTCGTCCAGCAGGGCGCGGATCGCGAGGAGTTCGGCCATCAGCGGGGCCAGCCCGGACAGCGCGCGCTGCGCCCCCTGGTCGCGGAACAGGGCGCGCAGGGCCCGTACGGCCGCCAGGTCCTTGTCGGCGGTGACGGCCTCGGTCAGCCGGCGCATCCCGGGATCGCGCACGAACTCGGGGTGGTCGACCAGGACGGCGGCGATCCGCAGCCGCAGCGAGGTGACCGCGACCAGCGCGGCCAGGCTCTCCCGGCCGAGCACCTCGCCGGCGGCGCCGAGGACGTGCCCGACGCCCTTCGGCGCGGTGATCGCCGAGCCGCCGAGCCCCTGTTTGCTGGTCAGGGCGCGCAGCAGCGCCCACCGGGCGGCCAGGCCGGGGCGCAGATGGCGGCCGGAGGCGGCCGGGGCGGGGCCGAACAGCGCGGTGCTGGTGCGCTCGGACACCGCGCGGATGCCCTCGGCCACGTCCACCACGTCCCGCGCGCACCCCCGCAGCAGGTCCCTTGCCTCCCGGCCGTCCGGTACGGGCCGTCCGGGCGCGGTGCCGTCCGCTCGCATCCGACGCTCCCTCGACTAGACGACATGGGGAGGTGCCGGGGCCGGACCGACGGGCACGGCCCCGCTCCCATGGTCGGCCAGCGGGTCCGCGCCCGCACCTTCATCCATCCAGGTAGAGGATGTCCGCGGGGACGGCGCCGCGCGCCGAGCCTGGGCGCCGGGGGCCCGGGACCGGCGCATAATCGCCGCCCATGACCCCCTGCACCGCACCGCACCGCCTCGCGGGAGGCGCGCCGTGACCGTGACCCCCGGCCGCCCGGACGGCCCGCGCGCCCCGCTTCCCGACACCGTCCCGGTCGGCCTGCCGCTGCGCACCGGCTATCTGCTCACCCTCGTGGTGGGTCCGCTGGCCGTGCTGGCGCTGGCGCTGCCCGTCGCCCTGACCGGCGGCTGGGGGCCGCGCTGGTACGACGCGGTCCTCGGCGCCGGGATGTACGCGCTGTCCATCATGGGCATCACCGCCGGCTACCACCGGCACTTCACCCATCTGTCGTTCAAGGCGCAACGGCCGCTGCGGATCGCCCTCGGGATCGCGGGCGGCCTCGCCATGGAGGGCCCGGTGACGATGTGGGTGGCCGAGCACCGGCGCCACCACCGGTACGCGGACCGGGCGGGCGATCCCCACTCGCCGTGGGCCTACGGCACCAGCCGGCGGGCGCTGCTGAAGGGGCTGTGGCACGCCCAGGTCGGCTGGTTCTCCTCCTCGCCGGTCCGCTCCCACTACCCGCGCTACGCCCCGGATCTGCTCGCCGACCCGGACGTGCGCCGGCTGGACCGCTGCTATCCGCTGACCATCGCCGTCTCGCTGGCGCTGCCGCCGGCGCTGGTCCTGGCGGTCACCCAGGACGGACGGCCCGCGCTGGTCACGCTCTTCTGGGCGAGCCTGGTGCGGTACGCCGTCGTGCACCATGTCACCTGGTCGGTCAACTCCGTGGCGCACGCCTTCGGTCCGCGCCACTACAGCACCCGGGACCAGTCCCGGGACGTGCCCTGGGTGGCCCTGCTGACCTTCGGCGAGGGCTGGCACAACCTCCACCACGCCGACCCCAACAGCGCCCGGCACGGCGGGCTGCGCGGCCAGCCGGACCCCACGGCGTGGCTGATCGCCCGGTTCGAGCGGTGGGGCTGGGCGTACGACGTGCGCTGGCCGGACGAACGGCGGATCACCGCCCGGCTGCGCGCGGAGACGGCCGGGCGCCGGGTGCCGCACCGTCAACTGTCCGCGAAGTAGCGGGAGAACGGGGACGAGTCGACGGCGAACAAGCCGTTGAAGGGCTGGTTCAGCTCGAAGACCAGCAGCACGGTGAAGGTGATGAGCGCGGTCAGGCCCATCACCATCACCACATGCGTGGCGCTGCGCCGTACGCCGAACATGAACATGAAGGCCACGGTCAGCACGCCGCCGACGATCAGCCCGAACCACAGCACGGGTGACAGGGACTCGCCGACGTCCGCCTCGCGGCCGCGCCGGGCATCGTCCAGGGCGCTGAGCTGGGCCAGGGACTCCTGGAGCGTGGCCTGCTGGACGGGGGTGGCGCCGGCCGGGACCTGGCCGGCCGCCCTCAGGTCGTCCAGCAGGTCCCAGCCGCGCCGGTCCGGCGGCTGCCCGGCGGCCATGAGGGGCCACTCCTCGGACACGACGTGGTGGGCGTACGCGTCCACGGCGTCCCTGGCGCGTCCGCCCGCCGGCGCCGGCAGCCCGGCGGAGAGCAGCCGGATCTGGTGGGCGGCGCTCGCCTCCGCCTGCACGTGCTCCTCCGCGGCGGACCGGGCCTCCCACACGGCCACCATGGACAGGCCGAGCACGAGGGCGTAGAGCACGCTGACCATCATGGCGATGTACTCGGCGACGTCCTCCCTCGGCTCCTCGTCCGGGGTCGGAGGCCAGAAGCGGTGCTTGATCACCACGATGCCCGCGGCGACCACGGCGATCCCCAGAACGATGGCGAAGGTCTCGATCACCGGCGCGGTCTCCAGTCGTCTCGATGTGCTCGGTCCAGGAACGAGGGCGGTGGCAGGGGGCGAGGGAAGGGACTGGGGCGAAGTAGCGGCTACCTGCCGATGCGGCGGGAGCCGAACAGCGCGGCGGCGAGGGCGGCGGGGATGAGCAGCAGGAACAGGATGGTGAGCAGACCGAGCCCGGTCGGCCTCCCGCCGGGCCGGATGAACCGGGACATGATGGACGGGGCTCGGGGTGAGGCGGAGGGGGTCCGGGGGGTCGCGGTGGGGGGCCGGGAGCCGGTGGGGGACGTGGGAGTGGTGGAGCCACCGGTGGTGTGACCTCCCGTTGCCTGGCCCCCGGTGGTTCGACCGCCGGTCGCCTGGCCGCCGACTGCTTCACCCCCAGTTGCCTGGCCGCCGACTGCTTCACCGCCGGTCGCCTGGCCGCCGACTGCTTCGCCCCCGGTCGCCTGGCCGCCCGTTGACCGGCCGCCGGTCCCCTGGCCTCCCGTTGCGCCACCGCCGGTAGCCTGGCCGCCGGCTGCCTCGCCTCCGGTGGTCCGGCCCTGGCCCGCGGTGGCGCCGCCTTGGCCGGCCGTGGCCCCGCCTTGACCGGCCGTCGTCCCGGCGGCCGCTCCCGCCGTGCCCCCGCCGGCTGCCGCTCCGGCGCCACCGGCAGCGGTCCCGCCGCCACCGGCCGCCGCGCCCGCGCCTCCCGCTGCCGCCGCCCCACCGGCCGCCGCAGCCCCACCCGCCGCCGCTCCCGCGCCGGCCGCCGCACCGGCACCACCGGCAGCCGCCGCCGCTCCCGCACCCGCCGCAACACCCGCTCCTGCCACCGCGCCGGCGGCCACTCCAGCACCGGCTGCCGCACCGGCACCAGCACCAGCACCGGCACCAGCACCAGCACCAGCACCAGCACCAGCACCAGCACCAGCACCAGCGGCGGCTGCCCCGGCGGCAGCACCCGCACCCGCACCGACACCTGCCACCGCCCCTGCACCAGCGGCTGCACCAGCGGCTGCGCCGACCCCGGCGCCCGCTCCCCCAGCACCGGCACCGGCACCGGCACCCGCCGCAACGCCGGCACCGGCGGCAGCACCGGCACCGGCTGCCGCGCCCGCACCGGCCGCCGCCCCGACTCCTGCGCCCGCCACCGCTCCACCCCCTGCGCCCGCCGCAACGCCGGCACCGGCGGCAGCACCGGCACCCGCACCCGTACCAGCCACCGCCCCCGCGGCTGCGCCGACTCCCGCTCCCGCACCGCCGGCCCCGGCGCCGGCGACCGCGCCGGGGGCGGCCACACCGGGCGCGGGTACGCCGACACCGGGCGCGGGTACGCCGACACCCGGGGCGGGGGCGGGGGCGCCCGGCAGTGGCAGTGGCGGGGGTGGCGGGAAGACCGCTCCGGGCGGAATCGGCAGCACCGGGGGTGCGGGCGGCGGCACAGGGGCGGGCGGCGGCACGGGAACGGGCAGCGGTGGGGGTGGGGCGGGGAGTGGTGGGGGTGGGGCGGGGAGTGGTGGGGGCGGCACGGGGACGAGGGTCGGGGGCGGGGGCGGCACGGGGACGGGAGTCGGCGTCGGCGGTTCGGCGGGTGGAGGCGGCGGGGGCGGTGGAGGCGGGTACAGGGTGAATCCGCCGGATCCCCAGGCCTTGAGCTTCGGTGGCCACTCGGGGCAGCCGTCGGGCCGGAGCGTGGTGAGGTGGTCGCTTCCCTTGACGTGTCCCTCGCTGAGGTACTCCCCCGGGGGCCGCTCGACGATCGCCACGCACCGCGCCGTGACGCCCGGTTCGAGGCTCGGGACGGTGTCGTCGCCCGTGGCGCACACGATGGCGGGCGGCTGGAGGACCGGGTCGGTGAGCCGCAGGTCGTACACCGTGCGGTTGCCGGTGTTGGTGACGTCGTAGGAGACGGTGGCCCGGCCGAGAAGCAGGGCGCCGTCCGGGATCTCGCCGCCGGTCGTCACGGTCTCGGTCAGCGACAGCCGTCCGCCGACGCCCGTGTATCCGGAGCGGGCCGCCGCCCGGGACTCGTAGCCGAGGGAGGGGACGCTGCCGACGGCGGTGACGTCCGCGATCCAGGTGCCCTCGCGCGCGGTGGACCACGCGGTGCAGGTCGCCGAGGCGAGGCCGCGGAGCATGGGGAGGCGATCGCCGCCGCCGGGACAGCGGATGACGGCGCCGGGCAGGCCGGGGTCGCTCACCCGGACGTCGTAGAGGTCGGCGCCGGTGCGGTTGATCAGGCGGTACGTCTTCACGAGCGGGTGTCCGACGCGGATGCCGGGCCGGGTCGCCGCCGTGCCCGGCCGGGTGTTGACGGTGACTTCCAGGGCGAGCCCGTGGGTACCCGCGCCGTCGGCGACGGCGCGGTCCACCGCCCCGGCCGACACGGCCACGATGAGCGGCAGCACCGCGGGGAGGCGGGTCCCGACGGCCCGTCCGCACCCCCCTAGGACTCGCATGAACACATAAATAGGATTAACAGGGCGATAAAGGGGGCGGGCTTCAGTCCACGCCGATCATCCGACGTACTTGTATGAAGATCACTCCGGTGGCCGCGTGACGGACGCCGGGCCGTCCTTCACGCGCCGGGCATCAGGCCGGCCGCGACCGTCGCGCCGAGTTCCCAGCACGCCTCGGTGTCCGCCTTGCCCGGCTCCCCGGTGACCGTCACCGGGCCGGCCGCCCGGCGCCAGCCGAGGCCCGTGGTGACGGCCTCGACGGCACGGACGGCGCCGGTGACGTCGTTGCCGCCATGGACGTAGTAACCGAAGGGACGGCCCCTGGTCTCGTCCAGGCAGGGGTAGTAGACCTGGTCGAAGAAGTGCTTGAGCGCCCCCGACATGTAGCCGAGGTTGGCGGGCGTGCCGAGCAGGTACCCGTCGGCTTCCAGCACGTCGGAGGCGGTGGCCGACAGCGCCGCCCGGCGGACGACGCGGACGCCCTCGATCTCCGGTGTCGTGGCGCCCGACACGGCGGCTTCGAACAGCGCCTGGCAGTTCGGTGACGGGGTGTGATGGACGATCAGCAGGGTAGGCACACCCGGCACCCTGCCGTGCGTCCGCCGCCGGCGCAAACGGCGGGTGGCGCCGGGCGGCGCGAGGGGCGCGCCGCCGGCCGGCGGGAGGAGACGCGATGACCGAGGAGAACGAACCGGCGCCGGACGCCGCGAACCGGACGCCGGCCGCCGTGATGTTCGACGCGCTGGGCCTGGACTACGAGCGGGCGTACGCCGGTTCCCCGGCACGCCGGGCGTCGCTGGACTGGCTGCTGGAGCGGCTGGCGCCGGGCAGCACGGTGCTGGACGTGGGCAGCGGGACGGGACGGCCGACCGCGCAGGTGCTGGCCGGGGCCGGGCACCGGGTGCTGGGCCTCGACGTCTCGCCGGTGATGGTGGAGCTGGCCGCCCGGCAGGTGCCCGGGGCCGAATTCCGGCTCGCCGACATCCGTGACACGCCGCTCGCGGAAGCCTCCTTCGACGCCGTGTGCGCGTACTTCTCGCTGCTCCAGATGTCGCGCGCCGAACAGGCGGCCGTCATCGCGAAGCTGGCGCGCGCGGTACGGCCCGGCGGCCTCGTCGCGCTGGCCACCGTCCCCGTCGACGTGGAGGACGCCGACGGCCTCTTCATGGGACAGCCGGCGCGGCTGACCAGCTTCGGCGCGCGGGCGTTCGGCGACCTCGTGACCGGGGCCGGCCTGACGGTGCTGGCCGAGGAGTGCTCCCGGTTCACCCCGGACCTCCCCGGGGCCGTGCCCGAACCGCAGTTGTTCCTGCACGCGCGACGCCCCGAGGACCGGTGAGCCGTATCCCGTTCGGTGTCGCCGGTGCCCTCGGCTAGAGTTGCGGCTCCGCATCGAACGGGAGACGACAGTGCAGGTCAGGGTGGGGACGAGGGGCGGCCGCGCAGCCGTCGCGGCGGCGGTCGCGGTGATGCTCGGCGGCTGCGCGGGGACGGCCGACGACGGGGAGAGGTCCGCGGGCGCGTCGGCGAGCGCCGAGGGCGCGGCGGCCGGGGAGGCGAAGGCCACGGCGGCCCCCCGCGGCGGCACCCTCGGCCCGGCCGGTTCCGCCTGCGAACTGCCCGTCAGCTTCGACATCGCCAAGGGCTGGAAGCCGAAGTCCATCGACGCCGAGAAGGAGCTGGCCAAGGCCTCGAAGGGCGGGGACGGCGACCTGGCCGGCGAACTCGCCGCGGCCGTGCTCCGCCAGGGTCCGGTCCTCGCGGCCTGCGAGATCGACGCCAAGCCCGCCGGGAACATCGGCTTCCTGCGCGTGTGGAAGGGCAAGCCCCAGGACGCCGACGCGGGCGGCGTCCTGCGTGCGTTCCTCGCCGCCGAGAAGGACACCGGCAAGGCGAAGTACCACTCCTTCAGGACCGGCGGCGGTGTCCCCGCCGTGGAGGTGGAGTACCTGAAGACCAACAAGCTCATGGAGGAGACCAAGAAGGAGAGCGCCTTCGCCGTCGGCACCCCCGAGGGCCCGGTCGTCCTGCACCTCGGCGGCATGGACACGCAGGAGCACGAGGAGATGCGGCCCGCGTACGACCTCGCCAAGCGGACGCTCAAGCTCTCCTGAGGGCCGCCCGGCCCGCTCAGTTCCGGGCCGTGGCGCGGCCGAGGTAGGTGAGGGGGCCGGCGTCCGGTACCGGTATCGGGTGGAAGCCGACCCGGTCGTAGAACGCGCGGGCGGCGGTGTTGGCGGTGACCATGCCCAGGTGCACCGCCTGGACGCCCTGTCCGCGCAGGGCGTCCAGGAAGGTGTGCAGCAGGCGGCGGCCGTACCCTCGTCCCTGCCAGCGCGGCAGCAGGTCGATGTGCAGGTGCGCGGGGTAGCCGGCGAGTTCGGGCACCAGCATCCGCTCCGGGTGGTGCAGCAGCCGGATCATCTCCTCGGTGGGCGTGCGCGGCGGCCCGGCGGGCTCGGGGTAGCGGCCGGCCAGCCGGGGTATCCAGGTCCGCCGGAAGTCCTCGACGAAGCGTTCGGTGTCCGCGGTGCCGAGGATGTATCCCACGGCCCGGCCGGTGCCGTCGTCCAGGACGAAGGCGAGGTCCGGGTCGAAGTGGCAGTAGGGGTCGGCGAAGAGGGACGGCATGAGGTCCGGGTCGGGGTAGATCGCCCGGGAGTCGCCGCCGAGGTGCGCGGTGCGGACGCAGACGTCGGCGACGTCGTCGCGGTCGGCCGGGCGGAAGGGTCGGATCACGGGGGGCTGGTCCTGGTCCTGGTCGCAGAGTGGCATGGCGCCATATTGATCGTTTGGGAGCGCTCCCACAAGAGGAAGGACGACCGGTCCCGCGCGTGCGTCCGGTCCCGCCGCGTGCGGCCGGTGGCACAGGCGTCTGGCGCGGAGCGGCGGAGCACGCCCGGCAGGGCGAGCGGGGGTACTGACGGTGGCGCGGACACGACACGGCCGCCGTCCTGGGGCATAAGCCGGTCCTGGGTCAGTCATAAGAACGACTTATGAGGTCATAGACCGGACCCCCGTACCAGGTTAGGGCTGCCTTAGTTTAGGCTTCCTGATCAAGTCGCCGTTCGCGTTCGAAGGGAACCTGATCATGCCGCGCCCCCTGCGGGTAGCCATCGTCGGAGCCGGCCCCGCCGGGATCTACGCCGCCGACGCCCTGCTCAAGTCCGAGGTGGCCGCCGACCCCGGTGTGTCCATCGACCTCTTCGAGCGGATGCCCGCCCCGTTCGGCCTGATCCGGTACGGTGTCGCGCCCGACCACCCGCGCATCAAGGGCATCGTCACCGCCCTGCACCAGGTGCTCGACAAACCGCAGATCCGCCTGTTCGGCAACGTCGACTACCCGGCGGACCTCAACCTGGACGACCTCCGCGCCTTCTACGACGCGGTGATCTTCTCCACCGGCGCGATGGCCGACCGCGCGCTGTCCATACCCGGCATCGACCTGGACGGCTCCTACGGCGCCGCCGACTTCGTGTCGTGGTACGACGGCCACCCGGACGTGCCGCGCACCTGGCCGCTGGAGGCCGAGAAGGTCGCCGTGCTCGGCGTCGGCAACGTCGCGCTGGACGTGGCCCGCATCCTGGCCAAGACCGCCGACGAGCTGCTGCCGACCGAGATCCCGCCGAACGTCTACGACGGTCTGAAGGCCAACAAGGCCGTGGAGATCCACGTCTTCGGCCGCCGTGGCCCGGCCCAGGCGAAGTTCAGCCCGATGGAGCTGCGCGAGCTGGACCACTCCCCGAACATCGAGGTCATCGTCGACCCCGAGGACATCGACTACGACGAGGGCTCGATCGAGACCCGGCGCGGCAACAAGCAGGCCGACATGGTCGCCAAGACGCTGGAGAACTGGGCGATCCGGGACGCCGGAAACCGCCCGCACAAGCTCTTCCTGCACTTCTTCGAGTCCCCGGCGGAGATCCTCGGCGAGGACGGCAAGGTCGTCGGGCTGCGCACCGAGCGCACCGCCCTGGACGGCACCGGCAACGTCAAGGGCACCGGCGCCTTCAAGGACTGGGACGTCACGGCGGTCTACCGCGCCGTCGGCTACCTCTCCGAGAAGCTGCCCAAGCTGCCCTGGGACGCCGACTCCGGGACCGTGCCGGACGAGGGCGGCCGGGTCGTCGAGGACGGCGGCACCCACCTGCAGTCGACCTACGTCACCGGCTGGATCCGGCGCGGCCCGGTCGGTCTCATCGGTCACACCAAGGGCGACGCCAACGAGACCGTGGCCAACCTGCTGGACGACTACGCGAACGGCCGGCTGCACACCCCCTCGGCGCCCGAGCCTGCGGCCGTGGACGCCTTCCTCGCCGAGCGGAACGTCCGCTTCACCACCTGGGAGGGCTGGTACAGGCTGGACGCCGCCGAGCGCGCCCTGGGCGAGCCGCAGGGCCGCGACCGGGTGAAGATCGTCGAGCGTGAGGACATGCTGCGGGAGAGCGGGGCGTAGGGTCCCGGTCCCACCGACGGGGCGGGGGGGGGGGGGGGGGGGGGGGGGGGGGGGGGGGGGGGGGGGGGGGGGGGGGGGGGGGGGGGGGGGGGGGGGGGGGGGGGGAGGGGGGGGGGGG
>NZ_JBVJOT010000051.1:0-63621 GCF_055583025.1 Streptomyces sp. NPDC104831 | reverse complement strand
TGCGGCGGGACGGGAGATCGGACGTTACCGGCATCGCGAACTCGTCAGCCACGCAGTTTCCGCACCGTAACCAGCAGTTACGGGACAACCTCTAGCTGGGGGAGCCGTTCTCATTCACGTCGATCGTGGTGCTGGGATGGCAGCAGACCGTTGGCACGGCGTCGTCCCCGCACCACGGGGGTAGCTCCCGGGTGGTAGTGCCTGTGGACAGGTGGCGTTTGTTGTCCCGCGCTTGTGGGGGTAGCTCGACCGCCGGCGGCGGCGTGGGTCAGGTGATCAGGTCGACCTCCACCTGGATGCACACCGAGCTACCCCGCTCGCGCGGGGACGACACGTCTTAAGCTGGGACGACGTTAGCGGTGCCGGCCGTTTTCATTGCCGTGAGCTGTGATGCTGGCAGGCCCCCGGGGGCTGCTCGCGCGCGAGGGCGACCGTCGCGACGACGAGGACGTCGACCAGGCGCTACCGCCGCCCGTGCGGGGATGCCCCGGGGCGGGGCGTCGCACTGAACTCGCCCGGCAGGCAACCCCAGCGCGCGCGGACGGCGTACCTGCCGGTCTGGGGCTCGGGCCCGGGATGGGGGTCACCCCCGCAGGCGCGGGGACGACGAGCATGACGCCCTGGTCGAGCTGATCGAGAACGAGCAACCCCCGCGCAGGCGGGGACGACGGCGCTAGGGTGCTTCTTTTGGATCTTCCCTCGGAGAGTCCCAGGCGGCCGATAGAGTGCGCGTCGTGGGCATACCCGGCTGGTTCGTCTGGATCTTTCTCGTTTCGTTCTTATGGCAGGTCTTCGGTCTTTTCCCCGTCATCCATCGACTCCGGGAAGCCAATCCCGCGCTGCGTTTCAAGGCACGCCTTGACCTGCTGGAGGTCGTCGGTTCCATGCTGCTCTTCGGCGGCGGCCTGCTGGGTTCCACGGTGGGGAAATCCTGGTTCTGGCTCGGCCTCGCAGGCTTTCCGCTCCTGACCGGTGCCTACGCCGTAAAGGGTGTCCACTGGCTCCGCGCCCGCCGCCAACCCCCCGAGGCCTGATCCAAACGATTGGGCCTAGTAGCAATGACGGCCTGGTCCAGGGCGAGCAACCCCTGCGGACCCGGGGGCGACCGTGCGTACGGCACGTCGGTCCAGCCCTACCAGAGCTGCCCCCGCGGACGCGGAGACGACACCCGCAAGGGTGGGGGCGGGACCTTACGCGCGGCAGTCACCCAAGTCGGTCGTCAGCCCGCGAGAGGCGCCTTCACCAGGCTGCTACTGGGGGTGGGTCGACGGCAAGCTCGGCGGCGCGCTCCCGGGACCCCTTCGCGTGAGGACTACGGCGACCCACGCGGTGACGAGGGCATCGACCAGGAGCTACCGCCGCTCGCGCGGGAACGGCCTTGACTCGATAGGCGCCGCGCAGCGCGACGTTGAGCAACCCCCGCTCGTGCGGAGACGACCGCCCCGCTTGACGAAAGACATAGAGGCCCTCCGTTCGACAACCCGGTCGGCAACGGTTCGCTCCCGTTGCGGCCGGGTTTGTCCAGTTCCTGGCCGGAGTCGTGGGAGAGGGAGGGGCGGGACGGGCGCGCGGACGCTGCCGGAGATCGGGAGGCGGTCGCCGGTGGTGCGCGTCGGCGCCGCCGGGCCGCGGGCACAGCCGCTCGGTGGAGGCGGAGGGGAAGAGTCACCGGTCCGGGCCCGGCGTTCCCCGGAGCACCCAAGGCGGTGTCAGCGGCCGCCGGTAACGTGGCCGCCGTGATGGTGGGCACCGAAGAAACCCGGTTGGTCGTACTGCGCGGCAACAGCGCCTCAGGGAAGTCATGCGTCGCGGCCGGCCTGCGCGAGCGGTTCGGCCGCGGCCTGGCCCTGGTCGGCCAGGACAACCTCCGCCGCATCGTGCTCCGAGAACGCGACCGGCCCGGCGCCGCAAACATCGGCCTGATCGACCTGACCGCCCGGTACGCCCTCGACGCCGGATTCCACGTCGTGGTCGAAGGCATCCTCTACGCCGCCCACTACGGCGACATGATCGCGCGACTGCGCGCCGACCACCGCGGCCCGACCCACGGCTACTACCTGGACGTGCCATTCGACGAAACCCTCGCCCGGCACGCCACCAAGCCGATCGCCGACGACGTCGACGAGGTGCAGCTGCGCGCCTGGTACCGCGAGCGCGATCTGCTGCCCGGCGGCATCGAGTCCGTCATCGGTGCCCACAGCGCCCTGCACGAGACCGTCGACCGCATCATGACCGACACCGGCCTGGCCCACCTGCCCGCCGTGGACCACTGAACTGGCACAGCCGCGACCGCGCCGCCCTGTTCCTCCGGCGGCACTCCCGCCACCTCGCTCACCCGCGCAATGGCCGAGGATGGACGCATGGCAGGGGACGAGAGCGAGATTGCTCTGAGTAAGCAAGACCTTCGTGAGGTCACCGCGTTCGCCGCGGCGTGTGCGGAAGTGGTGCTGGAGGTATTCGAGGCCGATCAGCCTGACGACTCGCGGCCGCGGGACGCTATCGGTGCCGCCTGGGAGTTCGCCCGGGGTGGTGAGCGAGGGAAATCTTTGCGTGATAGGGCGTGGGCGGCCCTCAAGGCGGCCCGAACCGCGGACACCGCGGCTGCGCGAGAGGCAGCTCGGGCGGCGATGTCCGCGGCAGGCGCCGCCTACTTGCATCCGCTGGCCCAGGCCACTCAGGTCAAGCACATTCTCGGAGCCGGCGCGCACGCGGCCAGAGCGGCCGAACTCGTCGCCGGCCACAGTCCGGGCATGGCTGCCGAGCACCTTGAGGGCGGTGCAGCGGGCAACACCGGTCGTCGTGGAGGTGCTCAAACGCTTCCCGGCGGCACCAGGTGTCTCAGCTCGCGAAACCTTCAGTTGAGATGCTGCCAACTTCTCGGTCTAGACGACTCTGAGAGGGCACGTTAGCCTCGCGCTTTCACGAGGTGGGCTGTCCGACTGGTGATCAGGAAAGCGGAAAGTGCCTCTGACCAGCGAGAATGAGGATTGCTGAGGTCCTTGTTCCCGCCACCGTCGGAGGCACTTCCCAGGTGAAGAAGCGTATCGGGTCCTATCCGCGTGTCCGCGTCGAGGGCAGCGGTCGCGGAGTCGTCTCGCAGGCCGGCACGGTGCTGCTGGTCGAGACGATCCGCAGGACCGGTCTCGATGCGGCGCTATCGGCGGCCTTGACGCCGTGGCGCAAGGCCCGGGCGGTGCACGATCCGGGCAAGGTCCTGCTGGATGTGGCGCTCGCGGTGGCGCTGGGCGGGGACTGCCGGGCCGATGTCGCGATGCTGCGGGCCGAACCGGCGGTGTTCGGGCCGGTCGCTTCCGACCCGACCGTCTCCCGACTCGTCGACACCCTCGCCGCCGGCGGGTCACGGGCCCTGACCGCCATCCGCGCCGCCCGGGCCGACGTGCGTGAACGGGTCTGGAAGCTGGCCGGTGACGCGGCACCGGACACCGGAGGACAGGTGATCGTGGACCTGGACGGCGTCCTCGTCCTGGCCCACTCCGAGAAGCAGGACGCGGCGGCGACCTGGAAGAAGTCCTTCGGTCACCATCCGCTGATGGGCTTCGTCGACCACGGCCGCGGCGGGTCCGGCGAGCCGGTGGTGGGCCTGCTGCGGCCCGGGAACGCGGGCTCCAACACCGCCGCCGACCACATCACCGCCGCCCGGCTGGCCCTGGCCCAGCTGCCGAAACAGTACCGGCGGGGACGGCAGACGCTGATCCGCACCGACTCAGGCGGCGGCACCCACACCTTCGTCGCCTGGCTCGCCAAGCGCGGGCGGTGGCTGTCGTACTCGGTCGGCATGACCGTCACCGATGCCCTCCATCAGGCCGTCCTGAAGGTGCCGGCCTCGGCCTGGACGCCGGCCGTGGAACCCGACGGCGGCATCCGCGACGGCGCCTGGGTCGCGGAGATCGACGCCGGCAGCGACTGCCTGGCCGGCTGGCCGAAGGGCATGCGACTGATCGTTCGGAAGGAACGTCCGCACCCCGGCGCCCAGTTGCGCTTCACCGACGCCGACGGCCATCGGCTGACCTGCTTCGCCACCAACACGAGCGGCGAGGCGATCGCCGCTCTTGAACTGCGCCACCGGCAACGGGCCCGGGCCGAAGACCGCATCCGCGCCGCCCGCGCCACCGGCCTGCGCAACCTGCCCCTGCACGACACCGCGCAGAACCGGGTCTGGCTGGAGATCGTCCAGATCGCCCTCGACCTGCTCGCCTGGATGCCAATGCTCGCCCTGACCGGCAAGGCCCGCCTCTGGGAACCGCGCCGCCTGCGATTTCGCCTGTTCTCCACAGCAGCCCAGCTCGTCACCACTGGCCGCCGCCGCATCCTTCGCATGGCCGAGCAGTGGCCTTGGACCGACGTGATCACCGGCGCCCTGGACCGGCTCCAAGCCCTCCCGAACCCCGGCTGACCAACGCTTTCCCGTCCCTTCGAGCAGCCCAAGCCCACCGGAATCGTGGAACCCGGCGCACACCCGACGCGACAGACGGGCACTCGGCCTGCCCATCAGCAGGCTCAGAACGCGAAACGGTCTGCCGACTCCGTCGGCAGACCGTCATGAAAGGCCGAGGCTAGGTGCACGTATGTCTCGCTGCACCCCCACCGGCCTCAGCCACGGTGCAGTGCCGTCGACGGAAGTGGCCACGCCGGCCGGACCACGGGGACGAGTCGGAGCCGATCGTCCCCGAGCCCTGTTCCACGGGAGTTCAGCTGGGGCATTATGAAGAGTCATGGATCTTCAAGGATTAGGTGCTGTCGCGTCTGCTCTCGTTGCCTTCATCGGCATACCCGCTGCTGTTCTGGTCGGGCGCGGTCAGGCTAGAGCCGCTGTACGGGCAGCCGAGCTTGGAGCTGAAACCGGTCAAGCCCAGGCGCGAGCAGCCGCCGAGGCGGGGATAGCGCAGGCGGAAGCAACCTATCGCGCTGCGCTTGACGCCACCCGTGATCAAGCCCGAGCCGATTACCGACAGTGGCGCCATACCTTGCGACGTGAGGCATGGGCGTCATTCGCATTGAGCGTGCATGAGGCCACCACGGCTGCTTCTAACCTGATTACTAGGGTCGAGCCGCATGAGGACTTTGAAGGGTTGAAGAATGCTTGTCTGGCTGCCAGTCGTGCAGTCCAGTTCTCTTACTCAGTGGTTGAGCTGGAAGGCCCGGTATCCGTAGCGGAGCTGGCAGGACGTGTTCGCGAGGGGGCTGATGCTGTCCTCCTGCGAGCTGCCCAAGCGGCACCAGTCGAACGGGCGAATGGTGTACTGCGCGCTATAGAGAATGGGCAGGGCCCAGATGGCACCGATTTGGATGACGCCACGGCTGCACGGGACGCTCTTCATGATGTACGTATAGCGGCACGAGCCCAAGCGGAGGGTGGCAGCTACCCGATCAGGGCTGCGGGTGCGCGCAACACTGCTGTAGCAGAGGCCCAAGCTCGCGCACTGACGGCCCTGGCTAGGTGTGGGGTTGTCGGGCGGAGGGCAACTTTGTTGATCAACGATGCAAGGCAGAGACTTGCGCCAGACCACCGGCGGGATACTTTCTACGAGGCACGCTCGGCGTTGGAGCGAAGCATCGCGGCGTGGGTTGAATCTGCCCGCTCCTACCTGGATAGTGACGGTCAGGACTGACGAAGTAACGCAGTGGACCGTTCCTTCGCGACTCTTTCGGCCGCATGGCATTCGTTGGCGTCCTGCGATGGACTGTTCAGAGTCATCAGTCCGAGACAAGTAGCTCACGGCGACAGCAGGGGAGTCGACGGCGCCATGAAACTTGATGCGACGGACGATCCACTCTTCCAAGAGAGGAAAGAGAGGATTGCTCGGATGGTGTCGATAGTTATTCTCATCCCAGGCAAGCCCGTGCCGGTTGCAGTTGAGGCAGAGAAGGCCCCGCACACACTTAACGCAGTAGTTCACCGGCTTGGGGCCACCATCACATTCGTGGGCGTGGTCCAGATGCCACCCCGCGTATCGCCCGGTTCCTTCTTCCCGCAAATGCCGCAGCAATTGTTTTAGAGGGCGAAGATAGCGTCGCGGGCGAACTGTTATATCCCCCGGCCGTAGTGCACGACGCACAGCCCACGAGAGTGCGGGGTGCCCTCGCAAGTGCCGTATCGGCATTTACCTCCCCACTCAGCTTGCGATATCCAGCTCCGCGAGGGCTTCAGCGGACCGCCCCCTTTCTCCCTTGTTGGGGCGCTTTGGCTGGTTCCTCAGGGAAGCATGAAGATCACCGTCTGTGCCACATACGGGGCATTTCGTTGGCCGGTAGATGGACTCGTCGTACTCGCCCCTGTCGGCCTCTGGCTCCACAAGGTCGGCCTTCGCGATCTCATCTGGAGACTTCCCGTAGTATAGGACCCGGTAGAGTTTTTTGGCGCACCTGACCTTCACGGCCACTGCTATCTGGGCTGCCTGCAAGCTCTCAGTCCGAAAGCCTTCGGGCACGGGTTCCAAGAGTCCATCTTCCCAGTCCTGGTTATTGGCATCTGCGATGCCCTCTCCCTGAAGGGTCTGGTCAGTCGCGACCTGAGCCTCTCGCCGCATCCGTTCGAGGTCTAGGCGGGTGTCTGCCGGCGTGCACGGGGGGAGACGTCGTCACCTCTCCGTCGTGGAGGGGCTGGCGGGCGCCTGCTGCGAGGAAGAGTGTGCGTGCGTCCTTCCGGGTCCCGACCGTGGGTCCGCCGCAGAGCTGGCAGAGCAGGCGGCTCATCGCCTGCCGCTGGCGCAGGGCGTGGACGGCTCCGTGCCGGGGCCGGCCACCGCGTGTGGCCGGCATGCGCATCCAGGGCACCCCGTAATGCCGCTCGACGTCCGTGTCGCCCCGGAGCCCGAGTCCCGTCCCTCCAGGACACAGGACTTTGGACAGGGGCTGGGGCGGGATCTGCTCCTTGGACCATGCGGTGATGAAAGGGACGGGGGTGCCGTTCCAGTATTGGACGGGCCGGATGGGGATGGGGCCGGTCATCGGGTGCTCGCCCGTCCGGTCAGGCACCGGAGGTGGGCGTATCCGGCGTTGAAGCGGGTGGTGCCCTCCCAGCGCAGGGGTGCGACCGGTTGTGTCGGCAGCAGCGGGGCGGGGCAGGCGAGGCACTCGGGTGTCTTGCCGATGGCCTGTGCGGTCCGCTCGTGCAGGAGGCGGTGTCCGTGGCCGGCGTAGCAGGTCCGGGACTGTTGGCAGGCGGTGCAGGCCGTGAAGTGTGTGTGCCAGTCCGCCCAGGTGAGGTACCAGGCGAGCCGGGCCGTGTAGCAGCGCGGGCAGGCCAGGCGGGAGCGGGTTGCCGAGGGGGCCAACTGCACGGTGGTGGCGTCCCGGGGGCTGGTGAACCAGACGCATGCCTCGCCGGCCACGGCCGGCGCGGGCAATCGCCGGGGGACCTCGTACCAGGAGACGCACTCGTGCACGTCGTAGAGCACCTCTGGAATCTGCACGGTCATCGGGGCAGCTCCAGGACCAGGGTCCGCAGCGCCTGCATGACCGGGCAGGGCTTCAGGTCGTAGACGCACTGTCGGCAGGGGCCGGGATGGGCGATGTACGCCTGGGCCGCGCCCCGCAAGGTGCACCGGTAGCAGCCGCGCAAGAACAGCGTCGTGCCGTCGGGGGCCGGGCGCTCACCGAGGTCCACGACGGTGTCGATGGACAGCCGCTTGCCGCACCAGGCGCACTTTGCTCCGCGCGCTTTGGCGGCGGGGAGGTCGTCCAGGGGTGGCAGGGGGAGCAGCGGGCGGAGGTCGGCGGGGATGAGGGTCAGGGCCCTCGAGGGGGCGGTCATACCCGGTCCTCCCCGGGGGCTTCCAGGTCGGCCCACACCTGCTTCTCCCAGGGCCAGCGGGTGCAACCCCATCCCTTGGTGATGGCGTCCACGACTGCCAGGCCGCGCCCGGTGGTGTCGCGGGGGCCTGTGGTGCAGAGGGCGGGCCAGGCGTCGGGGCTCTTGTCGATGACGATGAGCCGCACGGCGTCCGGCGGCAGTCGGCGCACGATGACCCGGACGGTCGGTGTTTCGGTGTGCTGGACCGCGTTGGTCACCAGCTCGGTCACGACGGTCGCGGCATCGTCCAAGGCGCCGAGCAGCCCCCAGTCCTTGAGGACGTCGACAACGAAGTGCCGGGCGTCCGGCGCGGCACATGTCTGCCGGGGCAGTACGCGGACCTGTGGCAGCTGCCTGCGCTCCACGGCTGTCACCGCCGTAGCTGCGAGGATTGGGCGGGGAGTTGGGCGGCTTTCCCGTGCTGCATGTCGGCGCTCCTCGGGCGTCGGCCATCCCCCGGGAGGTGACCGCCTCGCCGGGGGCTTTCGTCCCCGCCGACGCTAGAAGTGTGATGTGCAGCACTTCCAGTGATGTTCACCGATGTTCACGACGCTCCCCGAACGCAGGTCATTGGGTAGCCCTGCGGCCTTGACCATGCCACCGAATCAGACGAGCTTGTGTACATCCGTGCACACGTCGAGCGTTGGAGGACACCATGTCATTACGGTTCATCGGCATCGACCCGAACACGGGGCAAGGTGAGAGCCCGACCATCTGGGTCAACGAGAGCAGCGGCGAGCTGGTCATTCAGGGGTGGAAGCCGGACGCGGCGACGGAGGCGCAGTGCGCTGCCTTCGAGGTGCCAGGCCACGCGGTCGGCATCCCAGACCACGAGCAGGTAGTGCGGGTGCCAGTCAGCATGGTGTCGATCCTCAGGGAGGCGTGCGATGTCGCAGAGCGTGCCCAGCTTCGCTGAACTTCTGGACGGCGCACGCGAGTCGGCCGTGCATCTGGAGATGCGGGACTCCTACGGGGTTGCCGCCGAGGCCGACGCCGTCGCCCGCTGGAAGGCGACAAGGGAGGCCGACGCTGATCCCGAGTCGCCCTACTGGGCTCCGTGGACCGCACTGATCCGTCGTCTTGTCTCGCGCGGCGTGACCGTGCGGCGGGCGCGCATCGTCTCCGAGCCGGTCAGCGACTACATCCGGTACGAGCACGCCGGAACGGCCGCGAACGTTGCGGCCGGCGAACAGGTGCGCTGGCTGCCTCGCCGGCAAGCGTCCGACATCGCCCTGCCCGGCAACGACTTCTGGCTGATCGACGGGCGGACCATCCGCTGGAACCACTTCACCGGTGACGGAGCCTCCGCCCCGGGAGAGATCAGCGAGGACCCGGCTGCGGCTCGCCTGTGTGCTGCGGCTTTCGAGGCCGTGTGGACGAGAGCCATCCCGCACGACGAGTACAAGATCAGCTAGCGCGTCAAGAAGGGTCCGCCGCACCACATGGCCACATCCCCGTCGTCCTCGGCGCAGGCCGCACGCGAGCGCGTTGCCCGCCGCCTGCGAGACCTGCGAGCGGACGCGGGCCTGACCGGCACCGAGCTGGCCACGCGGTGCGGCTGGACCCATCCCAAGACATCTCGCCTGGAGAACGCGCGCACACCCCCCACCCCCGACGACATCCGCCGCTGGTGCGCGGCCTGCGGCGCCGACGGCCAGGCCGAGGACATCATCGCCCAGTCCCGAGACGCCGAGTCCGCCTACATGGAATGGCGCAGGCAAGTGCGTGCGGGGCTGAAGCGCCTCCAGGACAGTTACGTCACGCTGTACCGGGCCACAGAACTGTTCCGGGTCTACTCGCCAACCCTCGTCCCGGGCCTACTCCAGACCGAGGGCTACGCGACCGCAGTGCTCTCCAGCGTCGCCAAGCTGCTCGACATTCCCAATGACGCCGAGCAAGCTGCGACCGCCCGGGTACATCGCAACCAGATCATCCACCAACCTGGGCACCGCTTCGTCCTAGTCATCGAGGAGAGCGTGCTCTACCACCAGATGGGCGACGCCGACGCGATGGCCGCCCAGCTCGGGTACCTGCTCACCGCCGGCGCCCTGTCCTCTGTCTCCCTCGGCATCATCCCTCACGCCAGGCGGCGCTCTCTTTGGCCACAGGAGCTGTTTCACGTCTACGACGATCAGATGGTCTCCGTGGAGCTGATGGCTGCGCGCATCCGTGTGACGCAGCCGTCCGAAGTCGCCCTGTACCTCCGAGCTTTCGAGGAGCTGCGCTCGATGGCCGTGTACGGGGCCGAGGCTCGGGCGCTGATCCGCCGCGCGATTGAAGCCCTGGACTGAGCACGACGAAACGGCCCCCTCCCGCCCGGAGGCGAGAGAGGGCACTTGAATCAGGGGTACTGCCGGCGCTGCGGATCGAGCCCCAGCACACGCGACTCTGACGAAGGAGTCGGGCTCGGCTCGCCGCCGGACGGCGCATCATCGCGACGGCAGACGAGAGCGTCGTCGTCCCAGCTCGGGTGCTGGAGGCTGTACCCGTCAGGGCACTGCGGTCCGGCCGTGCCGCGCTCGCCAGCAGGGTCCTGTGGTCCAGCGGGCCCGGGCTCGCCCTGAGGCCCAGACCGTCCCGCCGGACTGGCCGGACCGACAGGGCCGACGGCGCCAGCGGGACCGACGACGCCAGCAGGTCCCGGCTCCCCATCCGTTCCGCGTGCACCCGCCGCGGGGATCTGTCGACAAACGTGTCTAAAACGAGGCCGTGTGGCTGAGCCCGTTCTTGACGTGTTTGGGACAGGTTGGTGATCGACCGGTGGGGTCTGCTCGCCGCCGCCAGTGTAGCGGGTGGCGTGCTCGGTGTGCGGGGGGATGTGGCTCGCTGGGTGATCCTGCCGGGGGAGCTGGGGTGACCGGGTGGGGCGCTGTGGTGGTGGTCAGGAGGTGATCGTGTTGAGTGCTCGGGTGATGGAGTTGTTCAGCCAGGCGTAGCCGAGGTAGATCAGCAGGGCTCCGCGGGCGCCGTACGCGGGGACGCGCTTGTGGGGGTAGCTCTGGTCGAAGCGGGAGTGGATGGACTCACTGTCCTGGCGGAAGCCTTTCAGGCGGCGGCCGGCCGGGGTGTCGGGGGGTACCTGGCGGAGGTGTTCGGTGCGGTTGAAGCGCTGTTTCTTCGTTTTCGGATCGGTCTGGCGGTCTTCGTCGGTCTCGTCGCATCGGATGCGGAGGGTGTGGGGTGTGAGGGGGCAGGTGATCGTGATCCGGTGGTAGAAGCGGGTGGTGGTCTTGCCCTGCCGGTGTTCGAGTTCGGCGACGGGCAGCGGGGTGTAGTGGGTGGTCTTGCCGTCGTCGGTGAGGTGGCGTTCGCAGATGCGGCCCTGGGTGATGTAGAGGTCGTGGGTGCAGGGGCCGTGTTTGTGGCGCAGGAGTGACTGGGGCGGGAGTCCGTCGTGCTGCGGGGTGAAGACGACGAGGCCCTGGGAGATCAGGGGGGCGCGGTGTTTGCCGCGCAGGGCGGCGTCGTAGGTGACGGCTTTGGTGCCGGGGGCGCGGGCGGTGATGCGTTTGACCATGGCGACGAGGGCGCTGCCTTCCGATTCCCGGTCGGGGTCGGCTTGGGGTGATTTGTGGCGGATGGATTCGAGGGCGAGGATGACGCGGCTGTGGGGGGTGTCGGCCAGGCGTACGGCGGTGGAGAGGAATTTGTTGCCGTAGACGAGGTGGCCGCCTCCTTCGACGGTGATGCCGGCGTCTTCGTCGACGCGGTGGTGGCGTACCTCGCCGGTGGTCTTGTCGACGACGGTGTGCTGGGGGTGGCTGGAGGGGGGTCTGGCGACGGTGGCGTCGCCGTGGATGACCTGGTGGCGTCCGGGGCGGGCGCGGCTGGTTCTGTGGCCGGTATCGCTGAGCATGCCGTGGGCCAGGGCCTGCTGGATCCACAGGTCGCTGCTGAGGTCGCGGACTTGGTCGTGGGCGGGTTTGAGGTGGCGGCGGAAGTAGTGGTTCCAGTTGCTGCGGGTGGGGCCGGCCGGTCTCAGGGCGTCGGCGGCCGTGTCTCCTATGTGGGTGCGGATCGCCGTGCGGACGGGTTCCCACCAGTTCTTGTGCTGGAAGTGGCTGGCGGTGGAGCGGGCGGAGCCGAAGACGGAGATCGAGCACAGGAAGATCAGGTAGACGATGGGCGGGTGGTGGGGGCGCCGGCCGACCGGGCCGGCGGCGGGCAGGGCGGCGGCCGCGGTGTAGAGGTCGGGGTTGTTGATCAGGTGGGTGAAGCGGACGGTGGGGATCAGGTGCGGGGCCTGGGGTCCTTTGGCCGGCGGCGCCTCGTCGGCCGCGCCGAAGGCGTCGTCGGGGATGGCCCCGTAGACGTACGGAGGGAGCTTTGCGGCCGTCCGGGTGCGCTTCCCGGCACCCGGGGTGGCCGTGGAGGGCGCGGGGGCGGTCTTCCGGGTGCTCATCGGGGGGCCTCGCCGGTGTTCCAGGCGAGGCCGGCCAGGGCGGCGGCGCTGTCGAGGGAGGTGAGGCCGAGCCGGCGGGCGACTTCGCAGATCTGGCCTGTTTCCAGGAGTACTTGGCGGGCGGTGTAGCGGGTGATGTCGCGGGGTTCGACCTTGCGGATGGTGGTGGCGAGTCCGCAGCGGCGGGCGATCTCGTTGAAGCCGGCGCCGACGCTGGCCTGGGCGGTGGAGCGGGTGGAGGAGTCGCTGGTGACCAGACGCTGCTGGGCGGGGCGGTGCTCGGCCAGGTGGCCGGCGCGCAGACCCAGGACGCGGACGGCCCAGTGGTTGAGCGGGCAGGCGCGGGCTCTGGTGTGGGTGCTGCCCTGGGTGGTCACGGTGGCACGGACGAGGTCCAGGTCGCCCGCCGTGGTCTGGGCGGTCTCGGCGCTGGTCAGGCCGGTCAGGAGCAGGGCGAGCAGGGCGGCGTGCCGGGTTGCGGGCATGCCGCGCTCGGAGTGGAACTGGAGGGTTTCGATCTCCGCTGCGGTGAGTTCGGTGCCGGTGCTGCGGGGCGGCCGCGGGATGGGCGCGGTGTCGAGCAGGGGTGCGGCCTGGGTCATGCCCAGGGCCCGGGCGTGGGCGAAGAGGGAGGCGAGGGCACAGCGGCGCTGGCGGCGGGTGCTGTTGGCGGGGTGGAGGGTGATGGTGTCGCGGCGGTCGCGGCCCGGGGCACTGATGAAGCGTTCGGCCAGTTGTGCGGTGACGTCATCCATTCGGTGGATGTCGTGGGCGCCGGCGAAGGCGTCGAACCGCTCGCTGATCTGGATGTAGAGGTCGGCGGTCTCGATGGCCAGGGTGGCGTCGGCGGCCTGCTGCAGCCACCGGCGGCTGACTTCCAGCAGCGCGGTGCGGATGGTTGTCCTAGCCATGCCGGGTCCCCTCGCACAGTGCGGCGTGGGCGTGAACGGGGGTGGGTGGGGTGGCTGTCGCGCTACGGTGGGTGTTCCTCGCCTTGGGTGAGGGCATGCCGAAGCCCCCTTCCTGCGCGGCTGTGCCGCGCTGGTCGTCGGGTGGAGGTGGAGTCCGGCAGTGCCGTCCCGGCCAAGGAATCGGGCACTGCCGGACTGTCTTATGTGCGCTCGCGGGGGCGTCAGGTGACGCGGTGGCCCCGGAGCTTGGCGGTCAGGGCCTTAACGGCCGCGAGATGACGGTGCAGTTCGACAACCTCCTCCTCGGTCAGGCGGGTCAGGTCCGCCAGCAGCACGGGCGGCAGCAGCAAGGACAGCAGGTCCTGTTCCGGGCCCGGGCCCGTGGGAGTGCGGCCGCCGGAGGTCCCGGCGCGCGGGCCGGGCACCCCGGTGGCAGGCGTTTCGGGGGCGTCCTGGCGGTGCTGGCGCTTCCCCCGCCCGCCGGCACCGGCCCCGTCGCCGGCCGGGTCTGCCGGTTCCTCCCGCGGGCCGGGCGCATCGGCTTCACCGGCCGGTGGCCTCTCGTGCGCAGTACCGGTGCCGGGTGCGGCCGCGTCAACGGGGCCCGGGGAAGCGGCGTCACCGGAAACGGTGGCCGCGGCAGGGATATCGGCGTAAGGGGTATCGGCGGGCCGGGTGCCTTCGAACCAGTGCAGTTCGCCGGGCCTGTTCACCGTGACCAGACCGACCGCGACCATCAGGTCGAGCAGGACGTGGGCCTGCTTGATGCGCTCACTGCCGGCGCGGGCGGCCGTCATGAGCGTGGCCACCAGAGCCTCGCGGGAGACGGGGCCGCGGCGGCAACGTTCCCTGACCGTCCGCGCGAACCACTGCCCCTTCCACTTGGCCCGCAGGGCATCGAGCCCCTCGGCCTGGCCGCGGGCGAAGGCCCGCGCCACATACCGGCCCTTGTCGCTGGGCAGATAGGTCGCCCGCCGGTGGCCCTTGGTGAGCAGACCGGTGTTCTGCGCGAACACCGGCACGAGCCCGCAGTTCTTCGCGGACAGCCCTGTCACCGCCGCCAGTTCCACCGCCCCCACCGGATCGAGTGCCGAGCAGGCGGCCACGAGGACCAGCAGCTGCTGGTCCGCCCGCAGTTTCGGCGACGGCATCAGCCGCTCCTCAGGCGCCAGCCTGACGCGGCCCGTGGCCGGCGGATCCCCCGCCTGCTGCCGGGTTGACACTGTGGACACCACACCTTTCAAGCAGTCCGGCACAGACAGGTGACCAGTCGTCACTCCACGGGTTGCTACTCTGGTAGCAACCCATGGTTGGGCGAGGCGCGCAAGTCGGCATCCCGTCCGTCACACTGGTCGCATGCCCGGAGGAACGAGACGTGGGAAGAAGCCGCGCGAGTATGCCGTGTCCGGCGACTGGCCGTACGCGGTGATGGACAGCGTCCGCCAGGCGCAGGTGGGGCAGGCCATCGCCCGGGCCCTGGCGGAGGCGATGGAGCGGCACGGTTTCTCGGCCAACGCGCTCGCCGATGCCTCCGGCGTCAACCGGCAGGTCATCTCCAACATCCTCGCCGGCACCGTGTGGCCCGACATGTTCACGGTCGCCAGCCTCGAGGCGACGCTCGATGAGATGCTCTGGCCGCGGCACACCGAATGGCCACGGGGTGATGACGGAGCCCGTCACCAGCCTCTTCCCGCCCACCGGCCGGGCCGCGAAAGGTAGTTGCATCCCGGGCGGGGCAGCCTGGGAAAAGTCGGATGATGTGTCTGTCGCATGGGGGGATGGCCTCACGATCGGGGGAAAAGGCAGGCCGGAGGGCCCCCGGTCCGGGGGTGACCCGGTAGCGTGGGGGTGCGGCCCAGCGTCGTCAGACCGCCTCCCGCGCGTACTGCGCCGGCCTGGGAACCTTGCTGTCGCACGGGAGGCGGTCGCCTGGTGTTCTCTTCTAGGCGGCCTCCGCTGCCGCGGCCGCGACGAAGTAGCAGCGCCGGCTGTTGTCCCGGTGCTTCTTCACCACGAACTGCTTTTTGGCCAGATCGTCCAGCAGGGCACGGGCCCGGTTGTGGGCCTTCTCGTCGGCCCCGGCTTCCTGGCCTTCCAACTGGACGGCGAGCAGCTTCGGGGTCCACTCGCGGCCGGGAACACGGTTGATGACCTCCAGGGCCTGCATGCCCCGCGGCCCGAGCTTCGAGGCGGCGGACGCCGCCTGCGCGCCGACCGGGACCGCTTGGCCGTCCTGCGCGGCCGGCCCGGCCTCGGGCGTCTCGGCCGCGCGCGCGGCATCCTCCGCGTCGTCACGGCCCTCCTGTTCATCGGGGCCGGACGCGTCCTTAGGTGCGGTGTCCGCATCGAACTCGCCGTTGCGAAGAGCGGCCCCGGCCCGCGCCGCCTCCAGGAGGGTCTCCTGGACCTCCACCGCCCGCTCGCGCACGATCACCACCTGCTGACGCTCGCCGCGCACCGCCGCCATCCGGGACTGCAGCGCGGCAACCCCCGTCGCCAGGCGGTCGAGCGTGGCGTCCTGCTCGGCCAGCTTCGCGTCGCACTGGTGGATCAGGGCGCGCATGTCCGCCACCACCCAGCTCGGGTCGGCGGACGCAGTGGCACCGTCGGTGGGCTGCATGGCGCTCACCCTAGGGCCTTGCCACCACAGGCGCGCACGCCGTGGCCCCCAGCCAGGCCCGTCCGCCCGGGCGCACAGGGAGCGCGGCTGCAACGGGCGCAGCCGGCCCGCACGTGCAACCTCGCCGCCTGCATGCGTGTCTGACCTCGTGTGACGACCTCAGGAGGCAGCTGGGATCCCGGCGGAGAAAGGCTGAGAAGCTCGGTCGCAGCCCGGCCGCGGAGCAGAACTCAGGAGAACCACCACACCTCGGTATGCCTTGGCAGGACAGGAGACAACACCCGTGAGGCGACCGCGTTCCCGGCAACTCCTGCCGCGGCCCGGCTGCGATGGAGACCTGCTGCCGGGACGGGCGACAGCACAGGGCTGCCCCACGCGGGACAGGGTCGAGGCTTCGGCGGAAACGGCTCGGCCGGAGCCGCGCTCGGTCTCCCGTCCGGCACCTGAAAATCGCCGTCATCCATTCGAGCGGCCCCGGGGAACACAGGTGACAAAGCCAGATATACGCCCGCTGACCCGTGGTGGGTCCCGCCTGCCGCGTTCGTCAACCTGCGGGTCCTCAACCCCGGGCGCTAGCGCTGGCGGCGCGGCATCGAGGCCGCCGCAAGCGGTGATCAGGCTGCGGTCCCCGCCGTCGCACGCCCTGCGGGCGTTGTGGTCCTCGGTCAGCAGGCGCAGGTCCCCGTCGAGGAGGAGGTAGGCGCGGGCGTCGCCGGACCACGCGACCGAGAGCAGGCCGCCGGGGACTGGAAGGCGACGACGGACGCCGCGCAGGGCAGGCCGTGGCCGGCGGTGCGGGCGGGGTTGGCGGCATAGTGGGCGTACTCGGCGCGCAGCCCGCCTCCGCATCTGTGCTCCCGGCGGCCGCGCGGGCCGGGAGGAAGGCGGCGGCACGCGTCCAGGAGCGGACGACCTGGGTGCCGCCGACGCCGTCGAGCAGCACGTAGGCGCGGGTGCCGCCCGGCGCCGTGAACACGGCGGTCGCGTCGCACTGGAAGGCCTGGTCACCAGGCCGCTGTGCGGTGGCGTACGACGTCACAGCCAGATCCTCGTCCACATGCTCACGCATGCGGCAAGCAGGTCCGGACGGAGCGCTTCGCGAGGGCGCCCGTGCCCGTATGGGTGAATCCAACGGCCGCCACGCTGAACGTCGCCACCTCGGCGCCGTGCCAGTGTCACCAGCCTCGCGAACTGCACATCGGTCAGGCTCGCAACCGGCTCGATCCATTTCGGATCACTTGCTGAGATAACCCCACCCATGCCGGACCAACGCACCAGCGGAACCACCGGCACGGGACAACCTTAAGGGCTCGCGGGATAGTCGCGCTTAAACGGCGAGGCTAATCATGTCGCCGTTGTACTTTTGCCAGTGTTGCGAGTTGTCGATGTAGTTGCACCTTTTGGTGAGGACCTTAGTAGTTCCCAGGTTGTTGGCGAGACACCACTCATTAGCGTGGAGCAGGGGCATGGTGCTCCAGTGGCGGTCTGTGAGTTGATACCACTGCTGCCCGCGGTCGCCTTGGCTGCATTTTTTGGTCTGGATCTTGTCGGTGCCCAGCTCGTTGGCGAGACACCAGTCCGGCGCCGTCACCAGGCGCCACATTCCTGTTTTCCGGTATGTGTCATAGTCGACGTGCTCCCAGTGCTGCCCATTGTCGGCAGAGTTGCACCTCTTGGTGACGATTTTGTCGGTGCCCAGCTCGTTGGCGAGACACCAGTCACCGACTGCTCTGATTTTGCCGGATGCGGCAGCTTCGGCAGTGGCGGTCGGAGTGAGGGCCGCTGTCAGAACGAGGGCGGCGGCGAGGCGTTTATAGTGCGCAGCCATTACTTTCCTGCCTTTCGGAGTTACGGAGCGGGTCGTGCGGGTTGAGCATCGCAGCGGCAGCACTCGACCGGTGCGGTGCCCCTACGAGTGTCCCTGCCGTTGATCGACGGCGCGTAGTCATATACCACTGTCAGGGTGATCCCAAAGGACGTACCGGTTGCGCAACATGCATCACGGCGAGCCTCCGGGGCCCGCGCGGTGTACTGCAGTTGGGGCACGGCCGGTCATCGAGATGCGAAGCATCCGCCCGCGCCGCTGTGCCGGCTATCTCAGCGTCGAGCAATTCGGTGTCAGTCAGAGATCGTGGCGGGGTTTCTGTCCCGGGAGTGTTGTTACGGCGGGGAGGATGTCAGCTGTGCGCTCTTTCACCCAGCGCGTTTGATCCACTGCTGTTCCTGGTCTCCGAACGCGCACTCGACGAGCTCGACGGGACCGTTCAGCCGGGTGGCCGCGAGGCATTTGTGCTGGGCGTTGTTCCGGTAGACCCAGCGGTTGCCGCCCACGGCGATCTGGGTCCACCGCGTCACCGACCCGTTGTTGCCGCAGCCCTGCATGGACACCTCGGCGATGCCGTTGAACACGGCGGAGGCACACAGCTCCCGCCCGCCGATCCGCTGCATGATCTGGACGGTGTTGCCGCCCTCGGGGTTCACCTCCCACACCTGGTTCGGCCCGCCGTGCCGGTCATAGACCAGGACACCAGAGTCCTCTCCCCGGCCGGCGTCGTTGTCGAGGACGTAACCGGGGCTGGCGACGTTCTCCAGCACCAGCCCGGACTGTGCCGCCGCCTGCCCCGTCAGGGCAGGGAAGGCCAGAAGCCCAGCGCTGATCACAGTGACGACCGCGCGTGTCCTTGTGGTATCCACGGATGACTCCTTCACTCGTGCCGGCCCGGATCGCGTACCAGGGCCTCCCAAGTCCTCGAAGCACTGCGGGATGAGCCTTGCCCGTGAGCCGGCCGGCCAGGCGTTTCCACGTCTGCCGTCACCTGAAGTCGGTAACTTCCACAGCCGGGCAGCGCCGCCGGACAGGCGCTGGAGCACACGGGTGGATGGACCTCCCGGCCACGGGGCCAGCACCTCAGCCGGGCTCAGGGGAACTCACGGGGATGTCGCGCACGACTACGCCGCGACACCCATCTTCATGAAGGGCAGCCGCCCCATTCCGGAGCCGTTTCTCCTGGTGCCTTGCTTGATGTGGCCCCACCGTGGTGACGTCAACCGTGGCCAGGAGCCCGGCATGGGTACGACACCGGTGGCGTCCCGCACGGGTATCGGCGACGCCGATCTTCCAACCGCGCCGGGTACGGGCGAGCAGGAACTGTACGAACTCGTCGACGTACCCGGCACCCGGCCACTGGCTAGCCATGTGTGATCAGAAGGGGGCGGAATCCGCGGTGGCCTTGGATAGGAACGGGATGGCCGGGGCGGCCTCCGCCGGGGCCGGGCCGTGCACCTTCAGCACCGGCTTTCGGTAGGCCGTGTCCACGCTGGACTTGGCGGTGAACTCGACCAGCCCCAGGGACAGGGAGCACAGCGCGGGGCCGCCGACGACCTCCAGCTCTCGTCACACGGTTTCGAGGCTCTTCACGGAGTCCCAGGAACCGGTCATGAGGCGGAAGCGGCCCGGCTCCGGGTCATCGTGCCGGTCAGCACCTCCAAGGAGTCCTCCTGGGAGGTCTCCCACGGCTGCGGGGTACCGCCGTACAGGGGGCACGGCCTTGCCCACCTCCGGGTCCCCGGTCGTGATCCTCCATGTCTTCAGCGCGGCAGGGCGGCCGTTGAGCTGTTGGCCCGCGCGGAAGCGGCCCACGTAGTCACTGGAGAACGCCTTGGGGCGGGCTGCGGAATCGGTGCCGAACACGCGGAGGCGCTCCTTGGGATCTCGCTTGGTATCAGGCAGCCAAGAGGCCCGGCAGCCGTACGCCGGGCCTCTCGCTGTTGCCATGCCCCGGGGCCCGTGACAGGAACGGTCGAACTCTCATTCCACCTTTCATCATTTGAGTGATGATCGCGTATCGCCTGCGTGAAAGGGGGACGTAGGCATTAGTGGCATCAAACAGAGAAAAGGGGTTACTGCATGAGCCTCACCGGAAAGAGGATCCGAAAGCTGGCTACCGCACTCGCAGCAGCGTCCATCGCCCTCGCTCTGACTACGAGCAACGCTTCCGCCCAGCCGGACTGGTGGGTAAAGACGGGACAGGCCCATATTGGCGCCTTGGGTCAAGTCGGCGTCGAAATCACCTATACCTGCCCCACACTTGATGCACCGTTCGTGGGAGCAATCCACGTCCAGATGCGCCAAGGAAATGTCACCGGGCAGGGACACACGCTAGAAGCATCATGCCCGTCTTCCCACGCGCGCACCCACGCTGCCGTATGGCCGGACGAGGGGGGCTCGTTCGACCCGGAACGAGTAGCTAAGGTCCGGGCAGTGATCGGCTATGCATACCCTCTACCAGGAAGTGGTATGACGTCTGAATACACCTCCGAGTGGAGGACGGTATGCCTGCACGGAGGCAACGCGGAACTCTGTCCTCAGGGGTGACCGCACCGGAAGCGTGAGTGCTACGCGGCTCGACGCGGGGTGCCGGTCTCCGCCTCCCCGCCGGAGGCCACCGGGCGCCCGATCACGCCCCGCTTGGCTTCGCACTCCCAGTCGAAGACGGCCCGCAGGTGAAGGAAGGTGGTGTTACGGTGTGATCGGGAAGCGTCCGTCAGGCAGTTTGCGCAGCCGGCCCTGCCCGGCGAGCTTGCTCAACTTGCCGCGCGGCGGCTCCAGCCGGCCCTTCACCCCGACCTCCAGGCGCAGCTCGACACCGACGTCCTTGATCCTGACCGGGCCACCGGCATTCCGCACGATCTTCATGAGCCGCTGGTAGTCCGGCGGCAGGACATCCTCGCCCGCGCCCGCCTTCCGGTGCGGCACCAGCGGCACTCCACGCCCACCCGCCGACGCCACCTCAGTGCAAGGTGGTCCGCTCACGTGCAACCGCCTACCGCGCCGGGCCGGGGCGGGAGGTGTAGAGCACGCTGTGGTAGCGGCCCTCCTTCTCCCGTCCCGACGGGTCACCGCCCAGGGCCCGCACGGCCTCGATCGCGTGCCCGCGCTCCCGCTCGTCCGTGAACCGGCGCTGTGGGTAGGTCCGGGACGCATCCGTCGTGGTGTGCAGCCCGTGTGCGGCCAGCGTCCGCGCGACAGGCTCGTACGACACGGTCCGCAGCACGAACGCGCTCACCCACACCGGTCGCCGGGCCCTGCCCAGCAGCGCGGCGAACGTCCGCTCGGTGATGTAGCTGCCGCCGCCCGTCAGCGTGATCAGCCCGACCTCCTCCAGGGCATCGCGCAGCTCGGGTCCGGGCGGCACCCGCTCCAGGTCGTCGGTGAAACCGGCGTCCAGCAGACCGGCTTCCCGGGCGTAGCGCACCGCCGGGGCGGCGATGTCCAGGCCGTACACCCGCCACGCGTCCGGCCGGCGCCGCCCGGCGTAGAACACGCGGTCCCACGCGGCCAGCTCCGCAGACGTCATCCGCCGTGCCGTGTCGGACGTGTACCGGTCGTACAGCTCCGCGAGCGTCACCTCGTGGTTGAGCAGGGCCGCGTTGATGCCGTAGGAACAGCACAGGTCCAGCACCACAGGTCCCCCGGCCCGGCCGTCACCGTGTGCCGCCCGCTCCGCGGCCAGTCGCCGGAACACCGGCTGGGCGTGGTGCGGGATCTCGTAGCCCAGCGGCGCCAGCCGGGTGAAGTAGGCGCGCGGGTCCGGCTGGACGTACACGTCGTCGAACCGTGACTTCCCGTGCCCCGCACCGCCAGAGCCCAACCCGCTCACACCGCACCCTTCCTCGCGCCGCCTCCGTTGCCCCATCATGTCCCCCTCGCCCGCCTGGACATCCACGACGCGCGGCGGCGTGGCACAGGGCCGGCCTCCGGCCGCTGACGGGCATGGCCTGCCAGACCCCCCACGACAGGCTTGCTGCGATCACATGGTCCGTCGCCGAGCCCGCTTCAAACGGCCACTGATCATGTCGCCGTTGCCCTTCTGCCGGTGCTGTGAGGCCGGCAGCCTGCCGGCGGGCAACGCGTGCGGGTTCCCGATTCCGTGATGCGGCTGGGCGTGCGCGGTGTGAGCGCATTGAGGCTTTGCGCGGTTGTGCGCCGCAGATAGCCGTTTGGGCGACTTTCGTCAGCCTGTGGGCGGGCACCTCCTGTCGTGGCGGAGAGTCCGTTCCGGTCGGTGGCGCACTTCTGGCCAGGCTTCTCCGGGAGTCCAGCACCGGCCCATCCCCCAAGGAGACAGCACATGCCCACTGTCGAACGTGACGCCCTCATCGAAGAGCTGGAGGAGCAGATCAGCGAGATGGAGTAGCCCGCACCGAACGCGGAGACCGTCGCTGTCCCCTCGCTTCTCTGTCTGACCGTCGCCGGCTGCTGACGACGGTGCATAGCGAGCTGCCCGGCGCCTCGAAGAGTGAGAGGAGTGACGTCAGGCATGCGGTCGCTTCCCTCGCAGGGTGCCGCGGCAGCCCGGCATGGACAGCGCACCCGAAACGCCCCGCGCCCTGCCGCGGAGCACTCACACACGAAAGGACTCCTGTGCAGCATCCCCTGCCACGGCGCGCCCGGCTGGCCGCGACCGCCGCGGCCGCCGCTGTTCTGACCCTGTCCCCGAACACCGCGCGGGCAGATGACCCCGGGCGGATCCCCGCTGACAACCCGCAGCACTTCATCAACTTCGACTTCGCCGTCCCGGGAAACTTCAGCACCTACACCTACACGGTCAAGGTCGGCACCCCCCTGACCACCAACCACATCTACTACGCGCACTACATGTACGCGAAGAAGAACGGCGAAGGCTTCTACTCGGGCATCCAGCCGCACCCCAACGGCAAGGCCGGCGTCCGCTTCTCCTTCTTCGGCGCCGGCGCCACCAAGCTTCACTCCAACTGCCACGACGGCGCCGACGGCGCCGACGGTGTCACGTGCGGCATCGATGACCTGAAGTACGTGGCGGGCCGGAAGTACACCATCACCGCCAGGAAGACGAACACCCGGTCCGGGCCCGTCTACACCGGCACGATCAAGGACCTCGCGACGGGAAAGGCACGCACGATCGGAGCCTGGCGTCTCCCGAAGAACTTCGGCGGCTTCAAGAACTCGGCCAACGCGTTCATCGAGAAGTTCGACGGCATCCGCACCTGCGCGGACATCCCTGCGGTCACCGTCTCCTACACCGGCGTAAAAGCCGACGGACAACCACTGAAGTTCCGGGCGTACCGGCACAAGGCCACGAAAGAACCGGGCAAAGACATCTACACCTGCGCCAACATGTCGGACTACACGGTCACCACCCCCGCCCCCGGGAGCTACACCGTCCGCTCACACCTCGCGCGCCACTGACCTGCCCGGCAGCCGCTTCTCCCCGGCACACAGGACGACGGGCCCGCGCATCGGTGCGGGCCCTTCGTACGGAGACGACCGCGGCTGGGTGCCGAGCTGAACGCATCCACCACCGCGCCCGGCTCGTGTACGCGGTCGGGTGAAGCCGCCCGGGCGTGAAGACCTGCCCCGATCAGTTGGAGTCGGTGGTCCGCGACGTCCTCGGGGAGCGCCGGCCTCACTGAGGTGCCGAGCGCAACGGCCACCATCTGGCACCACCACCAGCCCCTGGCCATGCAGGACACCGTCCACGTCGTCTCCATCGACACCGATCAGGTGACTTTCAAGACCGCCAACTCCGTGTACAACACGGCCAACCGGCCCTTCAACTTCATCGTCATCGGCTGAATCAGCGGTCCGGCCGGGCCTACCAGGAGAGGCCTCTCCTGATAGGCCCGGCGTTGTGGGGTGGGTGTGACCGGTGCGCCGGCCACACCCACCCCACGGAAATCTGAAACGACACGGCCAGTGCGGCCGGTGGGCCGGCTCCGGTCTGCCCCGCGTCCAGGGCCTGTGCCGCCCGCTCCAGGCCGAGGCCGGCCAGGAAAAGCAGGAGTTTGACCACCGCGTCGGCCTGTACTTCTCCTACGACACCCCGCACCGCGGCGCCGTCGTGCCCATCGCCCTCCAGGCGTTCGCGCACTTCATCCCCTGGCCGAACAATCCCTTCGCCCGGCAGATGAACAGCCCGGCCGCCCGGCAGATGCTCTGGCGGCACTACGACCCCAAGACCAGGAAACCCGTCATCGCCCCCGAGCGCACCCAGTTCCTGCAGGACCTGGCCGATGTCGGCGGCTGGCCGAGCCGTCCGAGGAAGCTCGCGGTTGCCAACGGCCGCGGCGACGGCGTGGGCCTGGAGATCCCTCCCGGCGAGAGGGCGCTGAAGTTCGGGCGGGTCTACCCGGACACGGCCTTCTATACACAGGCCCAGGGCAAGGACGTCACCGTCGCCGAGCTGAAGCGGTGGTTCCCCCCGTTGCAGTTCACGGTCAGGACGAGTGATCTTCCCGAACTGGAGGGTGCCCCCGGCGGCACCCTCCACTCGTACCGCATCGTCGCCGACGCGCTGAAGAAGGTCGGCGCCACGACCGACCTGCGGCACGAGAGCGTCTGCTTCGTCCCCACCGTCAGCGCGGTCGCGATCCGCGACATCGACCAGCCCAAGGACCTCTACACGAACATCCACGACCTGGACCCCGAGGAGAGCGAGGTCTTCGAGTTCACCTGCTCCTCGGACATGACGACGCACACCGCCGTCACCCCCGAACTCGGCCAGTGGCTGCTGGGCCGGCTGCTGTACCAGCTGCGCGACTGATCTGCCATAGCGCGCGGGCCGGGCCGTCCGCGAAACAGACTGCCCGGCCCGTACACGAGCAGGACCCAACCGGCAGACCCCGACCCCGCCGCCCCTCTCCCCGGCGGGCAGGGGGCCTTCACCTCGCGGGCGGCCCTGGCCAGAGCCTGCGCCCTCTACGCGACCCCAGCGCGATCGAAGAGGAGGAGTGACCGGCGTATCCGCCGTCCGGGTGGGTCGTTGTACAGGGTGCGGCCCGGAATACGGCCGGACGCGCCCCTCGATCCGTTGCTGGAGGTCAATGCCATGCCGCTCGCGTTCAGGACGGTCACCTTTGAGATCGACACTCGGAGCACTGCTGAGAAGTTCACACAGAGCCAACTGGTCGAGTTCGACGAGGCAATCCGTAGGGACAGCAATCGAAAACTTGTCGTCAATGCGGCCCTGCAGTCCTTCGACCTGGAGTTCGTGCAGCAAAACGGCACCAACAACGAACGCCCCTGGGGGCGCGGGGTCGTGAACCTTCATGTGAGTGGCGGCCGGGACGACGCTCTGCTGGAGGTGCAGGCGTCGCTCCGTGACTACGACACCAACGATTACTGGCGCGGCAAGATCGTTGCCCTGGTCATCGCGGATCTGCTGGGCAACGAGTAGGAATGCATCAGGGCGAGGCCCCGGCAGATCCGGCACGGGATCAGCTGGGGCCTCTTTCGTGTTGCTATCGCTGGCATCGCAGTGTTTCCGGCGGTGGAGGTGATCAGGTCGCGTGGCTCGGTGAACGTGCAGTCGGCTGTGGCCGGTGCTCCGGGAGTGGACAACTGGGAGGCCGGAACGCCGAGCGCCGCCGCGCTCCACGGTGGGGCCAGGTCACACTCTCGGCGACGGCCGAACCCTGCCCTCTGACGGAGCAGCAAAAGTGACCCACTTGGTGATCTTCGTCTGACTCCCGCGCAACGGATCAAACCGCTCAGCGTAGGTTTCGGCCCAGTGCAGCCACTCCAGTTCACCGGGCGGACTGGCGCCGTTCGCTCGGGCGCGCCGCGCGGCAGAAGATACGGATGCCGTCGGCTCGGCGCGACTCTGTCACCTGCTCGACAAGCACCTGCGCTTGATGCCGCTCGACTCGCACTCGCGTGCCTGTCCGTCGATTTCAACCCGAGGTTCCGGTCGAGGCGTCGTGGATCGGTCCGTGGAATCGGGGCCGAACGGCTGATCGACGCCATGAGCGTGGTCGCCCAGCGCCCGTCCCACGGGCCGGTCGCCGAAGCACCGCGCGGTCAGGGCGAGCAATTCGACCACGAACGTGACGAGGCGGCCCGGGCTCGGCGTCACTCTCACTTCGCGAGTCCTCCGCCACGGAGAGAGGTACCTGGCCGGGAGGCTGACGGCCGTGGCCGAGCGCCATCGCACCGAGCACGAGATCCGCCGCAGAACTCCGCCTCGGCGCCGCGGAAAAAGGCCAGCGCTGGCGGACTCGCACAGGCCGCACAGGCCACCAAGGGCGACGAGCTCCTCGACCTGGCGGAGCGCCTGCCGCCACTCCAGCCCCACCAGGTAGTGCGCGCCCACCACGGTGACCCCGACGCTGATCGCGACGCCCGCCGTCGCGAGCACGGAGGCGGACGACAGGGTCTGGCGACCTTGCGGCAGATGCGCTGGACCAACACCGTGATCAAGGGCTTGGTCCCACAGCTCCTGTCCGGTTAGGGCGGTCAGCTGAGGTCAGTGCTGGAAGGCCAAGAGCTTGGCGATGCCGTTGCGCTGGATCTCTGAGGTGCCGGTGAGGATGCGGAACATGCGGATCTTGCGGAAGAGGTACTCGATCTCGTTGCCCTGGGTCAGGCCCTCCTTGCCGTGGATCTGCACGGCCTCGTCGAGGATGCGGAAGGCGGACTCGGCGACGAACAGCTTGCACATGAACGCCTCTGCTGGCACCTCGCGCCCCTCGTCCAGCGCTGCCAGCGCGGCGTACGTCATGGAGCGGGCGGCGTAGAAGTCGGTTGCCATGTCGGCGACCTTGTGCTGGATGGCCTGGAGCATGAGCAGGGGCTTGCCGGAGACCTGGCGGGTGCGGGCGCGGTCCAGGGTGAGCTGGAGGGCGCGGCGGGTGGCGCCGAGCACGGTCGGGCAGTGCAGCAGGCGGTTGGTGGTGACCCTGCCGAGCGCGATGCGCATGCCGTTGCCCTCCTCGCCCAGGAGGTTGGCGGCGGGGACGTGGCAGTCCTCCAGGACGATGTCGCTCTCGATGTGTTCGCCGGACATCGGTGTCGCGCCGTCCTCGACCCGGCAGCCGGGGCTGTCCAGGTCCACGAGGAAGGCAGAGAACTTCGGTTTGTCGCCCTCGCGTTCGCCGGTGCCGGCCATACGGGCCACCACGATCGCGAAGTCGGCGAAGGGGCCGGCGGAGGAGAAGACCTTGTGTCCGGTCAGCCGGTAGCCGTCGCCGTCGCGTACGGCGACGGTGCGCATGGAGCGGACGTCGGAACCGGCGTTTGTCTCGGTGAGGGAGAAGCAGCAGGCCCGCTCGCCCCGGACGAGCGGGAGCAGGTAGGTGTCCAACTGGTGTGGGGTGGCGTGCCGGAGGATGTCACCGGCCCGCAGGGGACCGCCCATGTCGCCGAGCACGCTGTGCGCGAGGACGCGCCCGCTCGCGCCGATTTCCTCTTTCAGCGCGGCGAGTTGGGAGTAGCTGAGGTCCTGGCCGCCGTATTCCTCGGGCAGGTGGATGCCGTAGAAGCCGAGTTCGCGGCTGCGGCGCCAGACCGGTTCGAGGTCGGCGCGGGTGAGGCGGGTGGCCCGGGTGATGCCGTGCTCGCGTTCGTGGTCGGCGAGTTCGCCGTCGAGGTAGTCGCGCAGACGGTCAACCAGTTCGGCGGTTCGGGTGTCGGCGTAGGTGGGGCGCAGGGAAAAGGTCACCGGTAGCTCCGTGAACGAGGGGTCAGTTGACGCGGCGGGCGGTGTCCGCCCAGAACGGCTCGCGTACCGCCTTGCGGTCGAGCTTGCCGTTGCGGTTGTGGGGAAGCCCGGTGACGAAGTCGACGGAGCGGGGCTTCTTGAGGCGGTCGAGGCGGTCCGCGCAGAACGCGATCAGGTCCTCGGCGGTGACGGTCGTGTCCGCGCGGCGCACGACGACCGCCTTCACCGCCTCGCCCCACCGCTCGTCGGGCACACCGACGACACACACCTCCTGGACGGCGGGGTGTTCGTAGAGCGCGGTCTCCACCTCGGTGCAGTAGATGTTGAATCCGCCCGAGATGATCATGTCCTTCTTGCGGTCGACCAGGAACAGATAGCCGTCCTCCCGCATCCACGCGAGGTCCCCCGTGTGCACCCAGCCGTCACGGAAGGTCTCCGCGGACAGGGCGGGCTCCTTCCAGTACTCGCGCACACAGTCGGGCCCGCGCACGACGACCTCCCCGACCTCGCGGGGCCCCAGCTCCCGGCCCGCCTCGTCCACGACGCGTATCTCGGTGTCGTAGACGGCTCGTCCACAGGACTGGAGCAGTTCCGGGTCCTCCTCCAGCGCGCGGGCGATCTCCTCGCCGCTCAGGGCCGCGACCACGCTGGTGGTCTCGCCGAGCCCGTAGCCCTGGGCGACGACCGGGCCGAAGAACTCCACCGCGTCGCGCAGCCGTCGGGGTGAGATGGGCGCGCCGCCGACCCGCACGCTCGTCAGGGAGGACAGGTCGTAGCGCTCGGCGCCGGGGTGGGCGAGGAGCATGTTCACCATGGCGGGCACCAGGAAGGTGGCGGTGATGCGCTCCTTCTCCACCGTCTCCAGGAAGCCCTCGGGGCTCCAGGTCGGCAGGACGTACGTCGTGGAGCCGCCGAACACCCCTGCCAGCAGGCCCATCCCGGTCGCGTGGGTGATGGGGCCGCAGGCCAGGTAGCGGGTGCCGGGACGGGGGCGGGACTCGTCGGCCATCAGCAGCTTGCGCATGTTGGCCAGGCGGTTGCCGACCGTCTGCACCGCGGCCTTCAGGGACCCGGTGGAGCCGGAGGTGAAGTTGAGGACGCAGGGCTGCGACTCGTCGACCTCGACCCGGAACGGAGTCTCCGCGCCCTCGGCCAGCAGAGCGTCGTACGGGACACCGTCCTCGACTCCCGTGTCCAGCGGGACGGGCAGGCAACCGGTGCCGGCGGCGGTGATCGCGGCGAGGGCGTCCTCGCGGTGGGGCCCGTCGAAGACCAGGGCGCGGACGGGTGCGTAGCGCAGGATGTGCTCGATCTCGCCGCGTCCGAGGCGGGCGTTGATCGGCGCCCGCGTCAGTCCGGCTTTGTACAGCGCGAATTCGACCTCCACCAGCTCGCCGCGGTTCCACGCGAGCGAGGCCACGGCGTCACCGGGGCGCAGACCACGGGCGGCCAGGGCGGAGGCCAGGCGATCGGTCGCGCGGTCGAGTGCGGTGAAGGTCCAGGAGCGGTCCCCGCAGACGAGCGCCGGGGCGTCGGGCCAGTAGCGGGCGCTGCGGGACAAGTAGGTGCCGAGGTTCATGAAGACCTCTCCGAGGCGTGTGTCGGGAGACGACGGCAGCCAGCGGCCTTCCAGTGCCGGACTGACTGATCAATGTCATACAGACTGTTCAGTAACTGTTCGCGTGTCAAGGCTCTCCTACACTGGGCGCGCACCGAGGCGCGAGGATCGAGGAGGACTCCATGGCCGAGGACAGACGGACCAGACGGTCGAGACGCGCGCTGGGGTCGGCCCTGGTGGAACTCGTCCTGGAACGTGGCTTCACCGCGCTGACCGTGGAGGACATCACCGAGCGCGCCGACGTGGCCCGGGCGACCTTCTACGCCCACTTCCGGGACAAGGAGGACCTGTTCGCCCGGGTCACGGCCGACCTGCTGGCCGGACTCGGCGAACGGCTGGCCCCGGCCGTCGCCGACAGCACGGTCGGCTTCACCGGCAAGCCGGTCCTGGAGATGCTGCGGCACGCGCGCGAGGAACGCGACCTGTACCGGATCGTGCTGCGCGGCGAGGGAGACGGCAAACCGCTTCGGATGTTCGTCGACGCCTGCGCGCACGCCACCGCGGAGGAGTTCCGAGCGCGCGCGGAGCGCAACGCCGTCAAGCCGCGCATCGACCCCGAGCTGCTCGCCCGGGTGTGGGTGGGGGAGCAGCTGGCGGTGCTGCGCTGGTGGGTCGAGCAGGACGCACCGTCCCTGCCCGCGGAGGAGGTCGTGCGCATGCTGCTCGACCTCGCGATGCGCGGCCGCTACTGGGCCAGCGGCTTCGAGCCGCCGGCCTGAGCGGCGGGACCGGCATCCCCGGGGCGGGGGCCGGGTGCCCGCGCCGGGTGGGTGGCCCGGGGCAGGGCCAGGTCGTCCGGGGTGGGGGACCGCCCCGAGCCTCGTTCGGCCGTTTACGCGTCCTCGCCCGGTCGCTGTGTGCCCAGGCAGGGCCGCTGTACGTCCCCAGCCGGCTGCCCCGTGTCCGGGCTCAGCCGTCGTGCGTCCCGGTCCGGCCGGACCGTGAGCAGCGCGATCACCCCGCACACCAGCATCACCCCGCCGGAGAGCAGGAACGCGTGGGTGTAGCCGGCGTCCTGCGAGGGCGCGGAGTCCAGCAGGTGGCCGGTCAGATACGGAGCCACCAGCCCCGGCAGGGTGCCGGACGCCGCGACGATGCCGAACACCGCGCCCCGCTGGAGCGGGGGGACGACGGCCGAGGTGGTCATGTAGTGCAGCGGGAAGACGATGGCGTGGCCCCCGAACGCCACGGTGAGCAGTGCGAGATGGGCTCCTCGTGCGTCGACGAACGGCAGCGCGGTCATGGCCAGCGCCGCCACCGCCACCGCGACTCCCTGCGGGATGCCGCGCGACCACCGGTCCGACAGTCCCCGGCGGCGGAGCGTGTCCAGCACCGGCGGCATTGAGAGCAGCAGCACGAGACTGAACGCCGAGACCGTGCTGATCAGCGTGGCCGCCGTGCCCGGCGCCATGTCGAGCTGCGTGCGCAGGTACGCGGGCAGCCATGCGTGGCTGAGCGCCAGGGCCCAGGACGCGCCGAACGCCGCGGCGATGCTGCCCAGCACCGTTCCGTTCAGCAGCAGGCGCCGGTACGGCAGCCGCTGCCCGCCCACCACGGCGGCCGCCGTCCGGGGCTCGCCGTACGGGCCGTCGTGCCCCACCCGCCACCACGCCAGCGCCCACACCAGGCTCAGTACGGCCAGCGCCCCGAACGCGGAGCGCCAGCCGAAGGCGCCGATCAGCCCGGTCACGGCCGGCGCGGCCATCAGCGTGCCGAGGGCCGCGCCCCCGATCTGCAGTGCCGAGGGCAGCCCCCGCCGGTCCGCCGGGAACCACTTGTAGAGCGCGTGCATCGACATCGACGCGGCCGGTCCCTCGGCCGCCCCCAGGAGCACCCGCCCGGCGACCAGTGCCGGCACTGACGCCACGAACAGCACCGGCAGCTGGGCCACCGCCCACACGACGGCCATGCCGAACAGCAGCACGCGGCTGGAGAGCCGAGTGGAGACGAAGCCGACGGCCAGCCCCGAGAGGCTGAACAGCAGCGAGAACGAGCTGGAGACCATGCCGTAGGTGCTGTTGCTGATGCCGAACTCGTCCATGATCGGCACGGCCGCCAGCCCCAGGACGGACTTGTCGGCGTAGTTGACCAGCATGAATGCCACGATCATCGCGGCGATCAGCCACGCGCGCCGCCGGTCCGTATCCCCGGCGCCTGGTGAGGCCGCCGCGGCGCCTGAGCGGGATGGTGCGGACGAGGACGGTTCGGCCATGAGGCACTCCTGCGGCTCGGGAGGGGGTGGAGGTGGCACCCCCGGTGCGGGGGTGGGCATCTCCAGGCTCGTACGGCGCCCGGGGGCGGGAAGGCGAGCGCCGCGTGCTGTCGTAGTTATCGAACAGGTTGTACGTTAACGGCGTTCCCGTTCAAGACCTCTGCGTCAACGGAGTTGAGATGACCGACACGGACGCCCGGCTGGGCGACCTGCTGTGGACCCGCGGCTACACCGACCCCGGCTGGATCCGCCGCTTCACCTCGGCCGGCCGCGAACTCTCCCCGAGCCGCCGCGTGTGGCGCGGCCCCGGCCCCGCCCGGACCCTCCCCGCCGAGCCCGCCGGCCTCGACACCCTCGACCTCGGCCTCGGCGCTGCGACGGCCACCCTGCCGGACCTGTTCGCGACGGCGCAGACCGACGCCTTCCTCGTCCTGCACCGAGGCGTGGTCGTCCACGAGGAGTATCCGCACGGCGGAGCGCCTCATGTCCCGCACTTCAACGCGTCGGCGGCCAAGTCCTACCTCGGCCTCCTCGCGGCGATGCTGGCGCACGAGGGGCTCCTGGACCGCTCGGCCCGGACGGACGCCTACGTCCCCGAGCTTGCCAAAACCGCATTCGGAGAGGCCCGTGTCGAGGACCTGCTGCACATGGGCACCCAGGTGAGCTATGCCGGGCGGCCCTACGACAAGGCCATCGAGGCCCAGCGCTACTACGCCGTCATAGCGCCCCAGCTGCGCCCGTTCGGCTACAGCGGTCCCGCCACCATCCGCGAGCACCTCCTGACCGCCCGCGCCACCGGGGCACCGGGAACGGAGTTCCGCTACGAGAACGGCAACGTCGAGGCACTCGCCGAAGTCCTGCGCCGCGTCACCGGCCTGAGCACCTCCGCGCTGCTCGGCGAACTGATCTGGTCCCGGATCGGCGCGGAGGAGGACGCCTACTACGTCCTCGACGGCGAGGGTGTCGAGGCGGCGTGCGGCGGCTTCAGCGCCACGGCCCGTGACGTGGCCCGCCTTGGGGAGATGCTGCGCTGCGGCGGAGCGGTCGGCAGCCGCCAGGTCGTGCCGGAGGAGGTGGTCACGTCCATCACCGCCGACGTCCCCGACGGCTATTCCCGCCGCGTACGCCTCCCCGCCGCCCCGCCGACGGCGCCGGCCACGCTGTCGTACCACGACCTGTGGTGGATCCCGAACGACCCGCACGGCTCCTACATGGCCAGTGGCATCCACGGCCAGCGGCTGTTCGTCTCGCCCGGACTCGATCTCGTCGTCGTCCACTTCGGCTCCCAGGTCATCTCGCCGTCCGTGCCGGTCGCCCCGTTCGTCCGGGCCTTCCTGCGGATCGGCGCGCACCTCGCCGGCCTGGGCTGACACCGTCCGGGAGTTTCCTGTGAACCGGGCCGCACTGACGGCGGGTATGTCTGTTATGACCCTGTGACGGCGGCCCGGACTCCCAGGAAACTCCCAGGAACTCTCCGGGTCCGGTCAGAGAGGGCTGACAGCGTCGGCGACGGAACTTCTGCACGCCCGATCCGACTGGGAGCCCTTTCCGTGGCGACATTCCTCTGCAGGCTGGGCCGGTTCTCCTTCCGGAGGCGCTGGCCGGTCGCATTGCTGTGGGTGGTACTGCTCGTGGGAGCGGGGGTGCTGGCCGGCCGGGCCCCCGCAGCCCCGCCGAACGACTTCTCCATGCCCGGCACCGAGGCACAGCAGGCGTACGACCTGCTGGAGCGGGACTTCCCCGAGCTGAAGGCGGACGGAGCGACCGCCCGGGTCGTGTTCCGTGCCGAGGACGGCAAGGTCACCGATTCCGGGACGCGCCGGGCCATCGGCGAGACGGTCCGCGCCCTCAAGGACGCTCCGCAGGTCGCCCGTGTCACCGACCCGTTCGCCACCCGTTCCGTGAGCAAGGACGGCACCACCGCCTACGCCCAGGTCTCCTACGAGGTGTCCGCCTCGAAGCTGGAGGACGGCTCCCGCACCGCGCTGCGGGACACCGTCGAGCGGGCCGCCTCGCCGGAGCTGTCCGTGGAGGCGGGCGGCAACGCCGTCGAGGCCAGGGGCGCCGGTCACTCCTCCGAGGCCATGGGCCTCGCGGTGGCCGCCGTGGTGCTCGTCCTCACCTTCGGCTCGCTGCTCGCGGCCGGCCTGCCGCTGCTGACCGCCGTGCTCGGCGTCGGCTTCGGCGCGCTGCTCATCCGGGTGCTGGCCGAACCGCTGGGCCTCGGCTCCACGACGACCAGCCTCGCGGTGATGATCGGACTGGCCGTGGGCATCGACTACGCCCTGTTCGTGGTCTCCCGCTACCGGGCCGAACTCGCGCGCGGCCGCGACCGTGTGGAGGCGGCCGGGCACGCGGTGGGCACCGCGGGCTCGGCTGTGGTGTTCGCCGGGCTTACCGTGGTCATCGCCCTCGCCGGCCTGTCCGTGGTCGGCATTCCGATGCTGACCCAGATGGGCCTCGCCGCGGCGGGCACGGTCGTCATCGCGGTGCTCATCGCCATCACTCTGATCCCCGCCCTGCTCGGGCTCTGCGGACGCCGGATAGGCCCGGCCCGTCCACGGCGGAAGGGTCGACAGCGGCCCGGCGCGGGCGTGCGCTGGGCCCGGTTCGTCACCCGGCGCCCGGTGGCCGTACTCCTCGGGGGCGTCGTGCTGCTCGGCGTGGTCGCGCTCCCGGCCGCGTCCCTGGAGATGGGCCTGCCCGGCGACGACAGCAAGCCCGTCTCGACGACCCAGCGCCGGGCCTACGACATGATCGCCGAAGGTTTCGGACCGGGCTTCAACGGCCCGCTCACCGTGGTCGTCCAGGCCGATGGCGACGGCGGCAGTGCCGAACAGGCTGCCAAGACCGTCACCGGGCGGATCGACGACCGCGCGGACGTCACCGTCGTGGGACAGCCCCGGCTGAGCGCCTCCGGTGACACCGCCGTGCTGAGCGTCGTACCGGCCACGTCCCCGAGCAGTACGGAGACCGCCGACCTCGTGCACGCGCTGCGCGAGCCGGCGCTCGCCCGGGACGCCGACGCCCGGGTGCTCGTCACTGGCACGACCGCGATGAACGTCGACGTCTCGCAGAAGCTGTCGGACGCGCTGATCCCGTACCTGGCCCTTGTAGTCGGTCTGGCGTTCGTGCTGCTCATCGCGGTCTTCCGCTCCCTGCTCGTCCCACTCAAGGCCGCGCTCGGCTTCCTGCTGTCGGTGCTGGCCGGGCTCGGCGCGGTGGTCGCGGTCTTCCAGTGGGGCTGGCTCGGGTCCGTCTTCGGCGTCACGGAGCCGGGGCCGGTGGTGTCGATCATGCCGATCTTCATGGTGGGTGTCGTCTTCGGCCTCGCCATGGACTACGAGGTGTTCCTGGTGACCCGGATGCGCGAGGCGTACGTCCACGGGCAGTCACCGAAGGACTGTGTGATCAGCGGGTTCGAGCACAGCGCACGGGTAGTGACCGCCGCTGCCGTGATCATGGTCTCGGTGTTCGCCGCGTTCCTGGGCTCCGAGGAGCAGATCCTCAAGACCATCGGGTTCGGGCTCGCCGCCGCCGTCTTCTTCGACGCGTTCGTCGTCCGTATGACGCTCGTCCCGGCGGTGCTGGCCCTCCTCGGCCGGCGGGCCTGGAGCCTTCCCCGCTGGCTGGACCGGCTCGTACCCAACCTCGATGTGGAGGGGGAGCGGCTGGAGGGCTCGCGCCAAGGCACGGCCGGGGCGGGCAACGCCGGCCCCGTCGGCGCGGCCGCGGGCCATGTGTCCGGTACCTGAACCCCGTTCCCCGCTCGGAGGAGTCCGCTCATGTCCGCACCGCCGTCCCGCCCCTCCCTTCCCGTGTGGCGTCACGCCCTCGCAGGCGCCCTCGCCACCCTGACCGCCCTCGTTACCATGGCCGCCACCGCCTGGGCCGCCCTCGTCCTCCTCGGTGCGGGCGCCGTCGCACCGGTTGCCCGGCTGGTGCCGGCGCTGATGAGTCTCGCCGTCGGCGGCGGCATCACCCTCGAATCGGCCACCGGATCCGCCGGGTCCGCCGACACGGGAGGACTCGGTGGGCTGCTCGGTGGTGGCGGCCTGAGCCTCGGACTGGACGGCGAGGTGGCGCTGACCCCCCTGACGCTGTCCTTCCTGGGCACGGCCGTCCTGGCCACGGGGTTCTTCCGGCCGCTGCGCCGCCGGGCACGGCCCACCCCCGCGATGCTGTGGGCGCGGTGCGGCGGCGCACTGGCGATCACGGCAGTGGCCCTCCCGGTGTGCGCCGTCCTGGCGCGGGGCACGGCCCGGCTGCCGGAGAACATCAAGGACAGGATCGGCGAACGCGCCGGCTCCGGCCGGTTCGGCGGCGGGGCAGGCGGTGGGCTCGCCTCGGGCCTGTCCTCGGTGAGCTTCCGGACCGATGTCGTCACCACCGCGTTCCTCGGCTGCCTGGGCGTGGCCGCAGTCCTCGCGGTCGGCTGCCTCGCCGCCCGCCGTACGGCGCTGCCCCGCCCCGTCGCCCTCGGCGGGCCGCGGCTGAAGTGGCACGCCGTCCTGTCGGCCCTGACGGGGACCGCGGCCGTGCTGTGCTGCGCCGCCCTGGCCGTCGCCGTACTCGCTGGGGCCGCGGCGCTGACCGGCCGGGAGCGAGCGGCCGAGGCCGCGGGCGCGCTGCTGCTCGCCGGTCCCAACCTGATCGCCGCACTGCTCACCGCGGGGGCGGGCACCTCTTGGGAGGCGGGGGTGCGGCGGCTGCGGCCCGAGGGCGGAGGGATGGTCGGCATGCTCGGCGCGGGGGAGCAGGACGGCGGGACCGACCGGGACCGTGTGGTGGACCTCGGACACTGGGCCGGCGCCGGCGTACCACTGTGGGTGCTCGGGCTGCTGCTCACCCTGCTCCTGCTGCTCCTCGCCGGATACGTCGCCGCCGCCCGCACCCCGGTCCGCACCGCTCGGGAGGACGCCGACTCCCTCCTGGACCGCCACACGGACACCGCCGTGCGCATGGGCATCGCGGTCGGCGCCGCGACGTTCGTGCTCCCCTACCTCGCACGCGGCTCGCTGCGTATCGGCGTTAGCCTGATGGGCAGCGAGATGGGCGGCCTGCGCGCCGGCCTCGAGTCGAGCCCCCGGCTGTCCGCGCTCACCGCGTTCGTCGCGGCCGCCCTCGCCGCGTACGGCGGGAGCCGCCTCCAGGGCCAACGGGCACGGCGCCGCGAACGCGCCGCGGAAGCGTCCGGTACCGCGTCCGGGCGGCGCGCCCTCACGTCGGACCCGGTCCCCTGAGGCCATGTGATCTCCTGAGAAGACCGTTGAGCAACACCCGCGCGAAGCGGCACCGTGGCATCGGGGAAAGGCGGCGACCACGACCATGGCGGCACTGACAACTCCCCCGCGCACCGCGGGCGGCCCGGACCACCTGCTCGTCGTCGACGACGAGCCCACCGTCAGGGAGCTGCTGCGCACCGCCCTGCGCTACACCGGGTTCGACGTCGACGCCGCCGCCACCGGCCGGGAAGCCCTGGACCTGGCCGCGCGGCACGCCCCCGATCTCGTTCTCCTGGACGTCATGCTCCCGGACATGGACGGCTTCGAGGTGATCCGCCGGCTGCGCGCCCAGCCCCGCTCGCCCCTGCCCGGCCGGGGCGGCGACGTGCCGGTCCTCTTCGTCACCGCGCGCGAGGACCGGCAGGACCGGCTGCACGGCCTGCGCCTCGGCGGCGACGACTACGTCACCAAACCCTTCGACCTGGAGGAGCTGATCGCCCGTATCCATGCCGTACTGCGGCGCACCCGGGGCGAGTCACCGGCCCGCCTCACCGTCGGCGATCTGCAGCTCGAGCCCGACAGCCACCACGTCACCCGGGCGGGGCGGACCGTACGGCTGTCCCCGACGGAATTCCGCCTCCTGCACTTCCTGGTCGCCAACGCGGGACGCACCATGTCGAAGAGCCAGATCCTGGACAGCGTGTGGGAGTACGACTTCGGCGGCGACCCCAGCATCGTCGACACCTACATCAGCTACCTGCGCCGCAAGGTCGACACCGACGGGCCCAGACTCATCCACACCGTCCGCGGCGTCGGCTACGTCATCCGCGAGCCCCGGCCGTGAGCCGCTTTCCTCCGCCCGGGGCGTGGCTCGGCCGAATGTCGCTGCGCACCCGTCTGCTGTGCCTGTCCGTCGCGCTGGTCGCCGTCGGTCTCCTCGGCACGGGACTGCTCGTCACCACGGCCCTGCGCGGCTACCTCCAGGACCGGGTGGACGACCGGCTCGTCCTGACCGGACAGATCGCCGCCCGGCTGGCACCGCCGTCCGGCGCCGGCACCCCGCCGAGCGTGCGTGCCCTCAGCGTGCTCGGCGACACGACCGTCACGTACGTGACCGACACCGGCGCCACCCGCAGGACCTTCGATACCAGCACCACACCCCCGGGCGGCGGCCCCGACCTGCCCCGCCTCGACCGGGCCACCGTCCTCGCCCACCGGGGCCGCCCCTTCACCGTCCCCGCGCGCGACGGCGCGCACGACTGGCGGGTCATCGCCCTGACCCAGCCCGCCCAGGTCTTCCCCCCGGACAGCTCCGCGCCCCACGGCAGCGTCGTCGTGGCCACCTCCCTCGAAGAGGTGCACCGCACCGTCACCAAGACCCGCAACCTCTCCCTGACGGCAGGCGCGGTACTGCTCGCGGTCCTGGGCGTCGCCGGCCGGTTCGCCGTACGCTCCGGACTGCGCCCCCTGACCCGGATCGAGGAGACCGCGACAGCGATCACCGCCGGCGACTACTCCCACCGCGTCCCCGAACTGGCCGCCCCGAACACCGAAGTGGGACGCCTGACCGCCTGCCTCAACCAGATGCTCGCCCGCATCGACACGGCCTTCCGGGCCCGCGCCGAGGCCGAGGCGAGAACCCGGCGCTTCTTCGCCGACGCCAGCCACGAACTGCGGACCCCTCTCGTCGGCATCAAGGGCTACACCGACCTGTACCGCATGGGCGCCATGCCCACCCGCGAGGACATCGACCAGACGATGACCCGCATCGCCGAGGAGTCCGCACGCCTCACCCGGCTCGTCGAGGAGATGTTCCTCCTCGCCCGCCTCGACGAGGACACCGAGGGCACGGGTCCCACCCGAGAGCCCGCCTTCGCCCTCGACCTCGCCCCCATGGACCTGCGCACCCTCGCCGCCGACGCCCTCCACGACGTCCGGGCCCTGGACGCCACGCGCCCGGTGACCCTGACCGGACCCGGCGGCGGAAAGCCCGCCACCGCTCCGGCACACGCCGACGAGGCCCGACTGCGCCAAGTCGTCACCAACCTCATCGGCAACGCCGTCACCCACACCCCTCCCGGCACCCCCATCCGTATCGGCGTCGGCACCGTCGGCCGGCACGCGGTCCTGGAGGTCGCCGACCAAGGCCCCGGCCTCACCGCCACCGAACGCGCCCACGTCTTCGACCGCTTCTACCGCACCGACGACTCCCGCACCCGTGCCACCGGCGGTTCCGGCCTCGGCCTCGCCATCGCCCACGCCCTCGTCACCGCCCACGCCGGCCACATCACCCTCGACACCGCCCCCGGCCAAGGCTGCACTTTCCGCGTCCTACTGCCCCAGCCCGTCTGCCACGGGACGAGAACATCGAAGCGATGCCGGGAGCCAGGCGCTCCGGAGTGACATTCTGGCCGCCTTGCTGCTCGTTGCCCACGTCGGGAAGGAGAACGGGCTCGGTACACGACTTCGACGGCCATGTGGCCGCGATGGCGGCCGGGCCGCCGTGCTGCAGGATTTTTGGCCCGCCGCGTGGACGTGAGTGCACGGGCTGATGGCAAGTCAGCGCACTCCTGTCTACCTCTCCGTCTGGCACGTCTGTCTGGACAGGCTGTCGACAACGAGATGACGGAGACAGTGAGCCTTTTCCATCATCGGTTTGAGCTGGCCAGATGCAGGGTGAGGACGGCTTGGACGAGGGCGGTGACCCGGGTGGTGGAGCACCGGAGCTTCCGCAGGAGCCTCCAGTATTTGAGGGTGGCCATGGCTTGCTCGACGAGGGCGCGGATCTTCGCGTGGGAGCGGTTGACCGACCTCTTGCCCTGGGAGAGGGTCTCCCATCGTCCCCAGTACGGGATACAGACCGTGCCGCCGGCGCCTCGGTAGCCCTTGTCGGCCCAGCAGGGGACGTGGTCCTGGGCAAGGGCGTCGATGATGCCGTGTTCGCGAGCCGCGCGGATGTCGTGGACGGCTCCGGGCAGGGCCGGTGAGGCCCGGAGCAGTCGGCCGAAGGGATCGGTGAGGACTTGCACGTTCATGCCGTGTCTTTTGTGTTTGCCGCAGTAGAAGGGCCGTTCCGCATGTGTGCGGTCGATCGGCAGGAGCGTGCCGTCCAGGAGGACGAACGCCTTCATCGAGGCGGCGCGGACGGCATCGGCCAAGGTGGGCGCAAGTGCGGCCAGGAGATCCACGGCCTCGGTGACGTAGCGGTATGCCGTCGTCGTCCCGACTTCGAACCCGGCTGCGAGCTGGGCATACGGGTGGCCGTTGCAGAGATGGGCAAGAGTGAGCAGGGCCTGGCGGCCCACACTCAGGCGCCTCCAGCGGGTTCCGAGCTCCCGGCGGCGCTGACGGAGCTTGGCGGACAGGAAGCGCAGCCCAGAACTGGACACGTCGACACCCGACGGGTAGACAAGCACACGAAGCCTCTGGTGGAGACCGATTTCTTGGTCGAAACCCATCTAGCAGGGGCTTCGCCACGTTGTCACCCCAACTGCACACCCACATCGGCGGGTTGGAAAGGACTCACTGCCGCGGGTCTCGTGAGGTTGGATCGGGCAGCCGGTCAGGCTCAGGTCCCAGGTGCCGGTGGTGCCGTTGTCCCGGTGGTCCCACACGAGATCGTCCCGGCCGCCCGGTACGGACGCGGCCGGCCCTGCTCACGGGCCTCGTAGTTCTCCGACAGCTCCTTCGCAGTGAAGTCTGCCTGCAGGAAGACCCGCACCTGTCCGGCCGTGCCGGCGGCATCTCGGGCAGGCACGGCGATCGGGGAGGGTGCGCGCAGCACGCGGTTGTCGTCCGCCGCGACGGCGAAGTCGCCCTCGAAGCGGGCCTCCACTGCCCGGTTGCTGAGGTTCTCCAGCACGACCGCAGCCTGGAGGACCGTGTGTTCGCCCTCCCGCTCGGGGAAGTGCCAGTCGTGGCCGTTGGGCCACGGGTTGCAGGGCATCCCGACGTGGGACCAGGCCCACAGCGGCCATGCCGGTTCTTCGAGCCGGACCGAGACCGCCGGGGCGCGGTCCCCGGCCAAAGGACGGCCTGGGAGACGTCGATCCCAGAACGACTGCCGGGCTACTGCGAGCAGCGCCGCCAGCGAGATCACGGCGGTCACCGCGGTGGCAGCTGCGGACACTTCGGTACCGGCGGGGACGAAGCGATCTGCGGCGAGCTGCAGGGTGCGTCTGGTCCGTCGGTGCGGGGCGTGCGGGTGGTGTGCGTCGTGGTGACGGCGGGTGCGGATCTTCTCCTGTGCGCCTATGCGCTCCGCATAGGCCGTGTGTGATTGCACTGTATGGGCATTTTTCTGATAGGGCCCCTTGTGGGGTCCCCCGGGTGTGGGAGGGAGGTGGAGACATGTTCCGGAAGCTGCGTGAAATGGTCGGCGCTCACCGGTTCGGCGCTTACCCGCTGTACTGGCACAACTGAGGCGCTTGTCGCCTGGCCGGGCCTTGCGGTCGCGGCCGCTCGGGGGGTGCGTCCGGCCGGGTTCGGCACGATTTCGGCACGATCTGGGGACAGGGGGAGGCGAGGTGGAGCAGGTGGCGCAGGGGCGGCGGCCCCCGGTTCCCGCCGGTGGTGTGACGGCGGCCAGCTGGCGTCGTGATCGTCTGGGGGTGGCGGTGCGGGCGGCCCGTGAGTGCGGTGGAGTGTGGCAGTTGCGGCCGGGAACGTTCGTGGCGGCCACGGCAGGGCCCTGCGAGACGGTGCTGCGGCGCGCGACGTACGAGTACGCGACGCTGCCCGGCACGTTCTTGCCCACGCCTCGCGTCGGCGGCGCCGGGCCCGGTGCCGAGGAGCGGGTGCACGGGCACGCAGCCCGGATGCGGGCCCTGCGGCCGAAGGCGGTGGCGGAACGGATCGCGGTGATCGCCCCGCAGGCGGTCCGGTTCGCCACCGACTGGCCGGCCGGCTGCGACATCGACGTGCTGGCACGTGCCCAGCGCGCGCTGGCCGACATCGGCGGGCGCTACCTGTTCTCCCAGGACGCCGAAAGCCTCCTGGACGCCGGAGCGGAGCTGGCCCGGGCCCGTGAGGGCATCATCGGCTCCTGGCCTTTGCCGGGGTGGGTGCCCACCCCGGCACGGCGGTTCCTGGCCCGCCGGCAGAAGGCCTTCGCGAGCGAACTGCGACGGGTGATCGCGCGGCGGCGCGAGACCGGAGAGCTGGGCGAGGACCTGCTGGGGCAGATGCTCCAGCCCACCTCCCGGTACGGGTCGCTACCGGTCGAAGCGGTCATCGACAGCCTGACCGGGCTGATCGTCGCGACCGCGGAGACCCCCACTCGCGCCCTGGGCTGGATCCTGCTCACCCTGGCAAGTCACCCGGACGCGGCGGACAAGGTCGCCGCCGAGGCGCAGTCACTGCCCGCCGATCCGCACGCCGTCACCGGGGACCATCTGGACCGCCTGCGCTACACCCAGGCCCTGGTCCGTGAAGTCCTCAGACTGTGGCCGCCGAACTGGTTGCTGGCCCGCAAGGCGATCACGCCGACGGAGCTGTCCGGCTACCCCGTGGCGCCGGGGACCACGGTGCTGGTCTGCCCCTACACCGCCCACCGCGACGCCCGCGAACACCGCGATCCCGAGACGTTCCGGCCCGAACGCTGGCTGGATGCCACCGGCTCCCTCACCACCCCAGGGGTCTTCCTTGCTTTCAGCACAGGACCCCGCGGCTGCGAGGGAACAGCCATGGCCCTGGCCGAGCTGAGCCTGCTCACTGCGGAGACCGCCCGCCGCTACCGTCTCCACGAACCACCCGGCCCCGCACCCAGCCACCAGGTCACCACCTTCGGTGCCCTGACCCCGACGGGGCTGCGCCTGCGAGCCACCCCCCGCCACGGTCCCGGGGACAAGGCGGCTCACCCCTCATGACACCCGTCGCACTGCGCCCGGCCACCGAAGCCGACCGCGAGGTGTGCTTCCAACTGCACGCCGCCGCCATGCGGCCCGCCATCACCGCGGCATGGGGCTGGAACGAGGAAGCCGAGCGGCACCACCACAACCGCCTGTTCACCCCCGGCGCCTGGCAGATCATCACCGCAGGCGCCCGTGACACCGGCATCCTGCACATCCAGCAGCGCCCCACCGACATCTACCTGTCCCGGCTGGAGATCCACCCCGACCACCAGGGACTCGGTATCGGCACCAGCATCCTGACCACACTCATCCACCGTGCCGCGCAAGAAAAGCGCCCCCTGGTCCTGGACGTCTTCGCCGCCAACCAGCGGGCCCACGCTTTCTACCGCCGTCTGGGCCTGCGCGACGTCACCCGGCACAACCCAGGCGTCGAAACCATCACCATGTCCACAGCCCCCCACGCACCGACAGCTCAGCCGTGAACCCGGGCCGGAGGGCGTAGCCCTTCACCGCCGGCAGGAAGCACGTCCACACCGCCTTCGCGGTGAACCGGCCTCGGGGAACGACGGTCGTCTACTCGGGCATCCAGCCGCACCCCAACGGCAAGGCCGGCGTCCGCTTCTCCTTCTTCGGCGCCGGTGCCGCCTCCCTTCGCTCCAACTGCCACGACGGCGCCGACGGCGAAGACGGTGTCACGTGCGGCATCGATGACCTGAAGTACGTGGCGGGCCGGAAGTACACCATCACCGCCAGGAAGACGAACACCCGGTCCGGGCCCGTCTACACCGGCACGGTCAAGGACAGGGAAGGTACGCACGATCGGCGCCTGGCGCCTCCCGAAGAACTTCGCCGGCTTCAAGAACTCGGCCAACGCGTTCATCGAGAAGTTCGACGGCATCCGCACCTGCGCGGACATCCCCGCGGTCACCGTCTCCTACACCGGCGTAAAAGCCGACGGACAACCACTGAAGTTCCGGGCGTACCGGCACAAGGCCACGAAAGAGCCGGGCAAAGACATCTACACCTGCGCCAACATGTCGGACTACACGGTCACCACCCCCGCCCCCGGGAGCTACACCGTCCGCTCACACCTCGCGCGCCACTGACCTGGCGGGCAGCCGCTTCTCCCCGGAATACAGGACGACGGGCCCACGCTTCGGTGCGGGCCCTTCGTACGGAGACGACCGCGGCTGGGGTGCCGAGCTGAACGCATCCGCCGCCGCGCTCGGCTCGTGTACTCGGTCGGGTGAAGCCGCCCGGGCGTGAAGACCTGCCCCGAGCAGTTGGAGTCGGTGGTCCGAGACGTCCTCGGGGAGCGCCGGCATTCGGGCTGAATGCCAGCGGCGATGCGCGGAGAGCCCGGCCCCGGAGGGGGTGCTGGACGCGCCGGACTGCGAGGAAGCACCGCAGGGCGCGCCGCTGCCCGATCTGGAGAACGCGCTGAACATCGCGAAGACCCCCGGGGCGCGGCTGTGCAGCGTGTGCGAGTGTGCTCAGGAGCTGACGGCGATGCTGAGCGGGTTCGACCGCATCACCGGCTCTGACCCGCCGTGATACGGAACGCCGGTCATCCCCGGGGCCCGATTGCGTCCCGGCCGCCCTGTCTGTGCTCACGGCCGCAGAGGGCGGCCGGTCAGCGGACGCCGGCCGCAGCCCACCCGGCCCGCACCTGCTCCGGCGCCTCCAGCACGGCTGCCGCGCCGGGCGGGGGCGCGACACGCCCTTGAGCTGTTCGGGCTGGGCACCCTGGACAACCTCCTCTTTCCCTGGCACGCGGAACGACCCGCCAGAGGCAGCCGGCACCGGCCGAGAACGCGGCAGTACACGCCCGGAACACCCTCCATGCTTACTATTTAAGTAGCACGCATGGAGGGTTGAGAAGTGAACATCGGCCACATTCCCGGCGCACAGCAGGACCGGCGCGCCCTCCTGCTGCTCGTGAGCGACGACCGGCGCCTGCTGCTGTGCGGTGCCTGCTGTGGAGACTGGACCGTTCCGACCCTCCGCCTCGACACGCACGACGAACCCGTCCGCCAAGCCCGCGCCTATCTCGCGACGGCCTTCGGGATCACCAACCCACGCTTCGTCGACGTCCGGGGGATTCACACCTCAGGCAGAGACCAGGCCTGGACGTACGAGCGGGTAACGCAGACACACGTGCTCATCTCCCGCATCAGCAACGCGCAAGCGCACGCAGCATGCGAAAGAGGCAACCGGCACACCCTGTGGACCCTGGAAGATCTGCGCTGTCACCGCAGACAAGTGACGCCTCAGGGGATCACCACCCTGCTCGCAGGATTCCTCGAAGGCTGGCTCCCCGACGGCTCTCACACGCTCTACTGAGCAGCCCCCCGGCGGCTGCGGGCCCTGAACAGGAGCGCACGAGATGACCGACCAGAGGACGCGGGAAGCGTAACTGGAGACGATCGAGACCGCTGCCCTAGCCGTTTGGAGAACTGACATCCTCGTTTTGACACCGGAGGCCCTAACCGACCTGACCTGGGGATTCCCTGTTTTAGACACATCCCCCCGCCGCGCCGGCAGCGCCGTCCACGCCGTCGGCGCCCTTCCTTCCCGGCGAACCTGACGGCCCCGGGGACCCGGACGGGCCGCGCTCCCCAGGCGCACCGGAACCACCGGCCGGGCCGAGCGGCCCAGTCACCGAAGCCCCCGCTCGCCGCGGCTCCCGGGCGGCCCGGCGACCGGCGTCCCGCCCAAGCCCTCCACCTGGCGGGCCAGCGCGTCCCGGGCTCCGTTCGCAGCGTGCAAGTCTGCCGACAAGGCCACCACCTGGACGGCCAGCCAGCCCATGAAGGCCGCGATCATCACGCCGGTCGCCGCGATCAGCCACTCCGCCCGCGGCAGCCGCCGGTGCGTCCTGCCTGCCCTACGCGCGACGCTCATCGTGCTACCACCGCCCACACCGCGATCGCCGCGGACAGAAGCCCCATGATGACGGGCAGGACCATCTGGTAGAGCCGGGCCTGCCGCTCACGCTCGCGCCGGTCCCGTTCGTCTCTCTGGTACTGCTCGAACGCGTCCTCCAGGGCGTCACGCCCGTCGCGGATTTTCTGGATCTCCTGCGACAACGCGGTGATGCGCTGGTCGGTGTAGGCGGACTGGAGCGTGTAGACCTCGGTCGAGACGACCTTGTCCAGGCGGGCGTTGATGCTGCCTTGGCCCATCGCCTGGATCTCCTGGCGCAGAGCCGAGACCGCGCGCCCGAGGAGCTACCCCCGCGAGCGCGGGGACGACGTGTAGCTGCCGGCGCCCACGGCGATGAGGCGCGGGCAACCCCCGCTCGCGCGGGGACGACCTTGCGGTTGAACAGTCCCATGGTCAGATCCCCGGGCAACCCCCGCTCGCGCGGGGACGACGATACGAAGTCGCCAGTGAGGCCGAGAGCGCGCGGGCAACCCCCGCTCGCGCGGGGACGACCGCTCGATCGCCGCCTGCTCGTCCTTCAGGCCCGGGCAACCCCCGCTCGCGCGGGGACGACCCGCCTCTCCACCCCCGGCCACCAGTCGGGGGCGGGCAACCCCCGCTCGCGCGGGGACGACGACCCGGACCACCACGGCAGCCACGAGCGTGTAGGGCAACCCCCGCTCGCGCGGGGACGACATCTGGGTGCGGGACACGGCGAGGGTGAACCGGGGGCAACCCCCGCTCGCGCGGGGACGACGCCCGGTTGGCGGAGCGGGACGGCGCCCAGTGCGGGCAACCCCCGCTCGCGCGGGGACGACGGCAAGAGCGGCGGGGCGATGAACCGCACGTACGGGCAACCCCCGCTCGCGCGGGGACGACACTTCTTGAGCTGGGACGATGCTAGCCGGGGAAGCTGTTTTCATTCACGTCGATCGTGGTGCTGGGCGCAGAACGCGTGCCAGCCACCGCTGCTGCCGCTCGGACCCCGACGGGCATAGGAACGGCCCCAGAGGCAGTGAAGCAGCCGGAGCCGGCGGAGGGCTGCCCCCGCGGGACGCGGGGTCGACGGCCAAGGCCTCCCATCGGCCGATCGGGCACCTGGGCTATCCCCGCGAACTCGGGGATGGTCGCCTCGGCGAGCTGGACATGCGGGCGTGGCACACGAGCAACCCCCGCTCGCGCGGGGACGACCCGGCCGTGACCGCTGTGCGCGTCAGGTACCGCGAGCAACCCCCGCTCGCGCGGGGACGACGGCAACGGGGGCCAGTGGTCGTCATGGCCGCACGAGCAACCCCCGCTCGCGCGGGGACGACGTCGCGGATGGTGGTGAGGAGCTGCGCGAGACGGAGCAACCCCCGCTCGCGCGGGGACGACTTCGGGATGCGCGGCCAGTGGTGGGCGAGGATCGAGCAACCCCCGCTCGCGCGGGGACGACCACGGCCGAGGACGCGACGCAGGCCATCGTGGCGAGCAACCCCCGCTCGCGCGGGGACGACAAACCGATCCGCGGGTCCTGGCCGCCGTACAGAGAGCAACCCCCGCTCGCGCGGGGACAACACTTCTTGAGCTGGGACGATGCTAGCCGAGAGAGCCGTTTCCATTCACGTCGGTGTACTGCTGGGCTGGCAGCGAGCGCAGAACGCGTGCCAGCCAACCCTGCAGCCGCTCGGACTTCAGCTGGCCTGGAGACGGCCCCGGAGGCGGTGGAGCAGCTGGAGCCCGGCGGAGAACTGCCCCCGCGAGCGCGGGGACGACCGGCCCGGCGGGTGGGGTGCAGGTGTGCGTGCGCTCTCGGGCAGCCCCCGCGGGCGCGGGGACGACCTGACCAGCTGGCCCACACCGCCGCCGGCAGTCGAGCTACCCCCGCGGTGCGGGGACGACGTGGCCGCGGGCTGGCCGACCACCACAGCGAGGGGAGCAACCCCGCGGACGCGGGGACGACCAAGATGAAGCGGACACCTGCCCCGGCGCGTCGGAGCAACCCCCGCTTGCGCGAGGACGGCCGGGCGACACCGCCAGTCTCGATGAAGCGGCCCGGGCAACCCCCGCTCGCGCGGGGACGACTTCGAGACGCGTTGCCGGATCTCGCCAGCCAGCGAGCGACCCCCGCTCGGGCAGGGACGACGAAGCCCAGACCGACCGGGAGAAAGCCGCCCTCGAGCTACCCCCGCCGGTGCGGGGACGAAACATGCTGGCCTGCAGTGATATTAGCGAGCGGCGTTCTTTCCTGCGGGTGCATGGGCCGTTAGCGGCTCGCCCTCAGGGCGTTGTCAGTGCTGGCCTCTATGGTGCCGGTCATCGGTGAGCAGGGCTGGCGGTGGGAGGTCTGGTCGGTGGAGGACGAGCGGTCGGTCATGGAGCTGATGCGGTCGTGGGGGGTGCCGGAGGAAACGGTGGTGCGGGTGTCGCGGCTGTGGGGGAAGTCTGCCGCGCGTAATGGTGGGCGGACGCATGTGCTGCTCGGTCATTTGCTGGATACGGCGGCTGTGGCGGGGGTGATGTGGGACCGGTATCTGGCGCCGTCGCTGCGTCGGCGTCTGGAGGAGATCAGCGGGGGGCGGGGGCGGGCGTGGTTCATGTGGGTGTGCGCTATCCACGACTGCGGGAAGGCGTGTCCGGCGTTCCAGGGTCTGGATGCTGCTGAGGCTGTTCCTGTGCGTGCGGCTGGGCTGGTGTGGGGGCGGGTGCCGGCGGGGAGGCGGTGGCGGCATGACGTGGCGGGTGGGGCGTTGCTGGTGGCGCGGTTACGTGAGGAGTGGGGGGATGCGGATGCTGTGGGGTGGGTGTGGCCGCTGGTGGCGGGCCATCATGGTGCGTTTCCGTCGGTGAGGGCGCTGCGGCCGCCGTATCCGGATGCGCTGGGCAGGGGGCGGGCGTGGGCGGAGGTGCAGCGGGTGGTGGTGGATGTGGTTACTCGCGTGGTGGGTTTCGCTGATGTGGCGGCGGTGCGGCCGGTTTCGCCGTTGAGGAAGGCGGAGCAGCTGGCGTTGTCGGGGCTGATCGTGATGGCGGACTGGATTGCCAGTGATAACCGGAGTTTTCCGGGTCTGGCGGATGCGGGTGGGGTGTCGCCGGCTGGTGCGTGGCGTCGGGCGGGGTTGGCGTGGCGGGGGTTTCGTTTCCGGGGTGGCTGGGGTGGTCTTGTGGTGCCGTCGTCGGCGTTGGTGCCGTTGTCGGGGCGTTTGGGTGTGGTGCCGCGTGGGTCGCAGCGGGAGTTGGTGGAGTGGGCGTGGTCGTTGCCGGTGCCGGGTTTGCTGGTGGTGGAGGCGCCGATGGGGGAGGGGAAGACGAAGGGGGCGCTGGCGGTGGCGGAGGTGGTGGCGGCGCGTTTTGGGCTTGATGGTGTGTTTGTGGCGATGCCGACGCAGGCGACGAGTGATCCGATGTACGAGCAGGTGTTGGAGTGGGTGCGTTCTTTCGATCCGGAGCTTGAGTCGCAGGTGGCGTTGCTGCACGGTAAGCGGCGTTCCAATCGGCGGTGGCGGGAGATCTGGGAGGAGGGCCGTCCGGCGGGTGCCGGGTCGGTCAGTCCGTGGGATGACTTCGGGGCGATCGACGAGGACGACGAGTTGGGCTGGCCGGCCGGTAGGGGCGGCGGGGATGCTCGGGCTGAGCGCAGTGGGCCGCCGGTGTGGTTTCTGGGGTCGAAGCGGGGGCTGTTGGCGCCGTTCGTCGTGGGGACGGTCGATCATCTGCTGTATGCGGCGACGCGTACGCGGCATGTGATGCTGCGGTTCGCGGGTCTCGTGGGCAAGGTCGTGATCGTGGACGAGGTGCATGCCGCCGACGTCTACATGCGGCAGTTCCTGCTGGAGGCGTTGCGGTGGCTGGGGCAGGCCGGGGTGCCGGTGGTGCTGCTGTCGGCGACGTTGCCGCCGGCGCAGCGGCAGGCGTTCGTGAATGCGTATCTGTCGGGGGCGGTGGGTTCGGCGGATGTGGATCAGCCGGTTCCCGAGCCGGCCGGGTATCCCTGCGTGACCGCGGCGTGGGCTGTGGAGGGGCGGCCGGTGGTGAGCAGTTCGCGTGCGGTGGTGCCGTCGTGGCGGGAGCCGGTGCCGACCCGTGTTGAGTGGCTGGCGGACACGGAGGTGGACGGGGCGGTCGTGGTGGAGGCGGTGCGGAAGGCGGTGGCCGGGGGTGGAGTCGTGCTGGTCGTCGTCAACCAGGTGGACCGGGCGCAGGCCGTCTACCGGGGGCTGCGTGAGGGTGGTTTCGGCGGGGTGCTGCATCTGCTGCATGGGCGGTTGTGTACCGCTCACCGTGCGGAGCGGACGGAGGAGTGTCTGCGGGCCATGGGGCCTGGGGCGGGTGATGCGCGGCCTGAGCGGATGGTGGTGATCGCGACGCAGTTGGCCGAGCAGTCCTTCGACGTGGATGCGGATGTGCTGATCACGGATCTGGCGCCGGTGGATCTGCTGCTGCAGCGGATCGGCCGGCTTCACCGGCATGCGGGGACGCGCCGTCCGGCCGTTCACGCGGTGCCGCGGGTCCTGGTGACCGGCGTGTCCGCCGGAACATCCGGGAAGCCGCGGTTCCTGCCTGCGTCGGAGAAGATCTACGAGTCGTGGCCTTTGTTGCGTGCGGCGGCGCTGGTCGCCGAAGTCGCCGGTCCGCTGCCGGGCGCCGGTGTCGCTGAGGACAGCGGTACGGGCGCCTGGAGTATCCCGGCGGATGTGCCTGGTCTGGTGGCGCGGGCGTACGGGGACGAGGACGTCTGTCCGAAGGAGTGGGACGAGGCGTCCGCCCGCGCCGTCTGGCGGGCGAAGGAGGAGAAGCGCCGGGCGTGCGCGGAGGAGTTGTTGCTGACCCGGCCCCGTGAGTGGGGGACGGCGACCCTGGAGGGGCTGCACTACGGGGGCAGCAGCGCTGTTGCCGAAGAGGATCTGGACGCGGTGGTGCGCGATGGCGACCGTAGCGTCGAGGTCGTCATCGTGCACCGCATCACGGGCGGTTACACGGCGTGGGACGGGACGCGGCTCGGTGTGCACGGGGACGTGCCGGACGAGGCGGTGGTAGAGCGGCTGCTGGGCGGCAGCGTCCGCTTGCCGGTCAGGTTGTCGGCGGAAGCCGAGAAGCTGAAACCGCTTCCGGGGTGGGCGGATCACCCGTGGTTGCGTTACGCCCCCGCTCTGGTGCTGGAAGACGGGTGGGCGGACCTGGGAGGTGCCCGCGTCTCCTACGACAACCTTGAGGGACTGCTGGTCAAGCAGGCCTGAGCGTGACGAGCCAGCGTTTCGCGACGCCGGGTGCTCTGTAAGAGGGGCGTTTTGATGCCTGAGTGGAACGTCGTGATGGTGCTGGGACAGGCGAGTGCGGCCCGTGCTGACAGTTCGCTCGCCCATTCACCTGAAGCACTAATGTTCACTCTTTTTCGCCATAAATCTCAATAAACCACGCGAACTGCTATCGGTCTGTGCCACGGTGGTCTTCCGCACGAGGCAGTGAACTCGCCTGCCTCGCAGGCGAGTTGGTTTGTTCATGGGAGGGGATCATGGGGCCGGACGAGGATCTGGTCAGGGGGGCCTGGCTGCCTGTCGTCGGCGTGGAGGGCGAGTGGCGGGAGACCGGTCTGCTCGACGTGCTGTTCGGTGCGGACGCTGTCCGGCGGCTGGATCTGCCGGTGCCGACGATGCTGCCCGCTGTGCTGCGTCAGGTGTTGCTGCCCGTCGTGTTCGACGCGCTGGGGTTACCGCGGACGCGTGGAGAATGGGGCGAACGGTTCGCGCAGGGCGGGTTCTCGGACCAGGAGAAGGAAAAGCTCGCCGACTACCTCGGTCCCCGCTATGGGGACCGGTTCCGGCTCTTCTCCGAACGCCCCTTCGCTCAGGTCGCGGGCCTGTCGGCGCTCAACGGTGAGACAAAGCCGTCCACGCTGCTGATCCCGTCGGTGGCGTCGGGCAACAACGTGCCGCTGTTCAGTGCCCTGAGTGAGGCCGATCACTTGGACCTGACGCCCGGGCAGGCGGCGCTGTGGCTGCTGCACGCGCACTGCTGGGACACCGCGGCCATCAAGACGGGGGCGGTCGGTGACGGGCAGGCCAAGGACGGCAAGACGACGGGCAATCCGACCGGGCCGCTCGGCCAGTTCGGCGTGATCATGCCGACCGGCCGGACCTTGTACGAGACGCTGCTGCTGAACACGCCTGTGTGGGCTGACGGGCTGGCTGCGGGTGACCGGCCGCAGTGGGCGTGGGACGAGCGCCCGGACTCCTCCGCGGCGAAGTCGCCGGCCGGCCCCGAGTGGTCGGTGCGCCCTGCGGGGGGCCTGCTTGATCTGCTGACCTTCCAGGCCCGCCGGATCCGGCTGATTCCGGCCGAGACCGAGAACGGGCCGCGCGTGCGGCAGGTGGTCGTGTGCGCCGGGGACCGGCTCGCCCTGACGCCGCAGGAGGAGCCGCACACGGCCTGGAACCACACGGCCAAGCCGAAGGCGGGCCAGCCGGCCCGGCGTCCGCGCCGGCATACCCCGGGCCGTGCCGCGTGGCAGGGCCTCGGGGCGCTGCTGGCACTGGCGCTGCCCTTGGACGGCGACGGGGTGCACACGTCGCAGTTGTTGCGGCAGACGGGTGAGTTGTTGGACTACCGCCAGCTGCCCAGCGACTTCGCTCTGGGGATTGAGGTCTGCGGTCTGGAGTACGGCAATCAGTCCGCTGTGGTGGAGAACGCGGTCGCCGACAGCATGCCGCTGCCGGTGGCGTCCCTCCTCGCCGATGACGACTGGCTGCGTACGGCCATCCTGGAGTGTGTGGAGCAGGCCGACCGGGTCGCACGGGCGCTGGACGCTCTCCACGCCGATCTGCGGCGGGCCAGTGGCGGGGAGCCGCTTCCGCGGGACAAGGGGGAGCGGCCCTCGGCCCGGTTCCTGCACGCGGTCGACGGCAGGATGCGGCGGCTGCTCGCAGGTCTGCGGACCATCGGTGAGGACTACGACCTGCTGGAGCGGGCCCGGGAGGCGTGGGAGGTCACGCTGCGGCGGGCGGCCCTGCGGGAGGCGGATGGTCTGCTGGCGGCCGTGCCGCCCCGCGCTGTGGTCGGGCGGACCGAGAAGGTGAACGGCAAGGAAGTCGTCTTCCGCAGCGGCAAGGCGGCCGGGCTGTTCCACAAGAAGCTCGGTGACATCCTCACCCGGCTCGCCGATGCCGTACCGGCCGAGGGAGAGGCGGCATGAAGACCACGAGGACAGCGGCCAGCCGGACCTACCGGGCGTACTTCTGGGAAGAGGTCACCAGCGAATGGGGCGCGCCGGCCAAACAGCGGAGCGCGGCCCGGTCCCGGCCTTGGGCGGAGCGGGGTCTTCGTGCCCTGCGGGACGGTCTGGGCCGTGAGCCGGGCACCGTCCCCGGGATGCGGTACCTGCACCGGGTGGAACTCACCGACGCCGCGCGGGGCACCGACGTGCTGCCCCGCGCCTACCTGGCCGAGCACGCCGCACTGACCCTGTTCGGCCTGCACCAGAGCGGCATGGCGCGGCCGGCGCACCGGCCGGGTGCCGGCCTGGGCACAGCGTGCCGCGCCCTGCGGGCCCAGCTCGCGGCCGACGCCGCGGCGGGCTCCGGACGCCGGTTGACGCTCGCCGAAGAGCACCGTGTCGCGGCTGCGGTCACCCGGCGGCTGACGGCCGCCGCGACCGCCCTGGATCTGGACGAACTGGTCCACCACCTGCGCGGCCTGGTGCCTTTGCTGCGCCAGGCGGACATCGGCCTGGACTACACGCGGCTGCACCGTGACCTGAGCGACTGGCTGACGCCGCACCACGGCCGGGTGCTGCGCGCCTGGGGCCTGCAGTACACCGCTCCCCTAACGCCGGACGGGGAAGCTGAGGCGGCCGGGCAGGATGCGGAGAGGTGGTACTGGGCCGGGTTCGACCCGAAGCGTGCCGAGGCGGGTGCCGAACTGGCGGCCGTGCGGTCCGGGCTGGGCCGGGAGGCCGGTACGGTGCCCGCCCTGTGGACCTTCTACCGCACCCGGATGGGCAGCGAGCTGCGCGCCAAGGGCGCTCTGACCCGGGACCTGAGCGCCGAGCACGCGGCGCTGGCCCTGTTCGGCCTGCACCAGCAGGGCCGGAGCAGGGGCATGCACGCTCCCGGGATCAGTCCCGGAACCGCGTGCCGGCTCCTCCTCGCCCGCAACAACGGGGACCGGACCGCGCTGGAGAACCGCCTCGGCGCGCTGCTCACCTCCCTCGACTCCGGTGAGCTGGGCCATCAGCTGCGCAGTCTCGTGCCCCTGCTGCGGCAGGCCGACATCGGCCTGGACTACACCCTCGTGCGCAGGGCGCTGCGTGACTGGGACGACCCCAAGCGGCCACAGGCACAGTCCCGCCTGCGCAGCGGATGGGACCGCGACTTCCGCCGCGAGGCCGCACAGCCCTGACCTACTGGGTCCCGGTCTCGACAGCACCGGCCGCCCGTGCGTGCGCTCCCGCTTGCTGTTCTCGCACCTTCCGGGCGTGGCCGCTGGCCTTCGCCCCGGCTTCCCGTGCCGCCGCCAGGGTGCGGCACTCACCTTGCCAAGGAGTTCCTCATGTCTCAGCACAACCTGTTCGTCGAGGTCCACATCCTGCAGAGCGTCCCGCCGTCCAACATCAACCGGGATGACTCCGGCACCCCGAAGCAGGCCCTGTACGGCGGTGCCCGGCGGGCCCGCGTCTCCTCCCAGGCGTGGAAGCGCGCCACCCGGATCGAGTTCGCCGCCTCCGAGCCGCCCGCCGACCGCGCGACCCGTACCAAGCGGATCGCCGCCCTGCTCGCCGAGCGCCTCGCCCGGCCCGAGAGTGACGGTGGTGCCGGCCTCGAGGCGGCCCAGGCCGACCGCCTGGCGGCCGCGCTGCTGGAACCGCTGGGTATCAAGAAGTCGGCCAAGAAGGAGGAGCAGTCCGCTTACCTGCTCTTCTTCGGCAAGCGCCAGCTGGATGACCTTGCCCGTCTGCTCGACGGGCGGGCCGCGCAGCTGGCGGCCCTGCCCGACAAGGAACTGCAGGAGGAGGCCGGCAAGCTGCCCGTGGTCTCCGCCCTGGCGACCGGGCATCCCGCGGAGGTCGCTCTCTTCGGCCGGATGGTCGCCGACCTGAAGGACCTGAACGTCGACGCCGCCGTCCAGGTCGCGCACGCCCTGTCCACCCACGCGGTGCGCACCGAGTTCGACTACTACACCGCCGTCGACGACGAGAACACCGACGACAACGGGGCCGGCATGATCGGCACCGTGGAGTTCAACTCCTCCACCCTCTACCGTTACGCGGTCCTCGGCGCCCACCAGCTGCGCGACAATCTCACCTCGGCCGAGGCCACCCGCGACGCCACCGTCCGGTTCATCGACGCCTTCACCCGGTCCATGCCCGCCGGCCACCAGAACACCTTCGCCCACCGCACCCTGCCCCACCTGGTCCTGGTCACCGTCCGCACCGACCAGCCCGTCAATCTCGTCTCCGCCTTCGAAGAACCCGTCACCGGGAACCAGGGCCTGGCCGCCGAGTCCGCCACCGCCCTGGCCGCCGAGTTCCGGACGGTCGGTGAGACCTGGGGCACCGTGCCCCTGCGGACCCTGGCCACGTACGCACTCGAAGGCGACAAGCTCACCGACGCCTTCGGCCCCTCGCTGCCCTTCCAGACCCTCCTCGACGAGGTCGGCGACCTGGTCGGCGCCTGGCTGGCCGACGGGGAGATCCCCGCCCAGCGGGCGCAGGCCAAGGAAGAGGCCGTTCAGCGATGAGTGAGATGGCCGTGCTCGCCCTGCGGCTGGCCGCCCCCCTGCAGTCCTGGGGCGGCCCCTCCCGCTACAACCGCCGCGACTCCCGCCCCGAGCCCACCAAGTCCGGCGTCCTGGGCCTGCTCGCGGCAGCCGAGGGCCGCCGCCGCGAAGCCTCCCTGACCGACCTGCTCGGGCTGCGCCTGGGCGTACGCATCGACCAGCCCGGCACGCTGCTGCGCGACTACCACACCGTCAGCGACCATCGCGGCCTTCCCCTGCCGGCCGCCAAGGTCGACGCGAAAGGCATGCAGAAGAAGACCGGCCCGGCCAAGTACACCGGTGTCACCCAGCGCTACTACCTCCAGGACGCGGTCTTCACCGCCGCCCTGCGCGGCCCCGCCACCCTGCTGGAGCGACTCGAACACGCCGTACGCCACCCGGCCTTCCCGCTCTCGCTGGGACGCCGGTCCTGCCCGCCGGCCGGACCGGTGAGTCTCGGCCTGCACCCCGACACCGAACTGCCACAGGCCCTCACCCACCTGCCCTGGCAGGCCTCCGCGCACCACCGCGCCCGCTTCCGGGGGCCCAAGGTCACGCTGGAAGCCACCGTCGAGGACCCGGCCGGCGACCTGACGGCAGCGGATGTCCCCGACACCTACGACCTGAAGACCGGCACCGTCTTCGGCCAGCGAACCGTCCGGCACCTGTGGATCGACCTGCCCACCGGCCAGGCCACCAACGACCAGGCCGACGACCGCGCCGACCGGACAGACCCCGGCCACGACCCCTTCGCTCTCCTGGGCTGGTGACCCCTTTGCCGTACCTGTCGAAAATCGCCCTCAACCCCCGCCGCCGAGCCGCCGTCTCCCTGCTGGCCAACCCCCACAAGATGCACGCCGCCGTCCTGGGCGGCCTCGCCGTCCAGCCCGTCACCGAACGCGTGCTGTGGCGCCTGGAAAACAGCACCCCGCACCGCGCCGAGATCCTCGTCCTCACCGAGAACCGGCCCTCCTGGCAGCACCTGGTAGAACAAGCCGGCTGGCCGGACGCCGACGGCGCCGAACCACTCATCGCCGACTACACCCCCCTGTTGCAACGCCTCACCCGAGGCCGCGAGTTCGCCTTCCGGCTCACCGCCAATCCCGTCCAAACCGTGCAGAACCCCCACAAGCCCAGCGAACAGCAGACCCAGCGCCTCAAGGCCCTCGCCGATACACACGAAAAACGGCGCGGCTTCCGCGTCGCCCACCGCACCGCCGCACAGCAGCTCGCCTGGCTGCTCGCCCGTACCGAACGCCACGGCTTCACCATCCCCGCCGCCCGCACCGGACCCGCCATCGACCTGGAAACCCCCGCCCCCGCCGAGCCGGCACCCGCCGTCGCCCTCATCGCCCGGGACACCCTGCGCTTCGCCAAGAGCAGCAACGGCCCCCACATCACCCTCTCCAGCGCCACCTTCCAGGGAAGACTCCGCGTCACGGACCCCGAGGCACTGCGGGCCGCCCTGCTGGGCGGCATCGGCCCCTCCAAGGGCTACGGACAAGGCCTGCTCACCCTCGCCCCGTTCCCACCGGAGGCACCCCATGCCTGAGCCCTGGTGGCGCACCGCCCCCCAGGACGTCCACAGGATCGAGGACCGTGTCTCCAGCCTGTAGGCCGACTGACTTCGGCTCGTCAGGGTGGGGCTGGGTTGTCGAGGACAAGGCCGGTTCCGGCTATGAAGCCGTCGAGGGTGTGCGGCCGGTACTGCAGGCGCTTGAGCCGGTTGCGGACGAGGGCTTCGAGTCGATCCAGGGCGGCGACGACGAGGTCGGCCAGGCTGTGTTTGACGTGCGCCCACATCTCCTCGACAGGGTTGAGGCCGCGCTTCCGCCAGGGCGGCGCCGTACGGCTCTGCTGCGACCTCTACAAGCCAAGGCGCTGGCGCTACCAGCAGCACGAGCGACGTCAGCCGCATACCGGGAGGCTGGCGCCCGCCTGGAGGAAGTGGCGGTGGCCACGCCAGAGGCACTGAGCAGTTTGAGACCCTGAAGAGATGCTCTCCGAGGCAGTCGCGGGCGGCGGGCGGTACGTGTCGTGGGAGAACCACGACACCCGTGCGAACGCCAGGCTGGGCACACTGGCAGTGATTCAGACCCAAGCATTGGGACCAAGCCCGGAGGCACGAGGAGCACGACGCTTGCCAGTCCCGCATCGACCCCCGGAGGCGCGGAGCCCACGATCAGCGGCCTGAGCTCGGTGCACGCAGCGTGCAGCCGCAGAATCTGTTCGGCTCTGCCGCGCCAGGTGTTCGCTACAGGTCTCGGTCGCAGGCTCAGCGGTCTGTCTTCGCTTCGTCTCATCAACTTGTGCGGTACGTGGGGTACCGCACAAGTTGACACAGAAATTGCAACTCTGGATGGATTGTGCGTAGTTAGGATCTGAGTATCTTTCTTCCCAAGTCGATTCAAGGGGGGAAATTGAGGAAGAAAATGCTCATCGGCGCTCTCGGCGCCGTCGCGCTGGGGGGCGCTGTGATGCCGCCGGCCGCGTCCGCGGATTCCACGGCTTCTGCGAGTGCTGCCTCCGTCAGCTGCAACCAGAACCACGCCTACACCTTCTGGGTGCCCGGCAGCGTCGGGGCCGGTCTCGTCTACCTGAACGTCGGTGGCGGCAGTCACAAGGGTGCCAAGGTCATCACGTGGCCGTGGTCGGGCGGCAAGGGGAACGAGAAGTGGTGCCTGACGCCTGGCCCCAAGGGCTACGGCTGGAATCTCCGCCCCTGGGACAACCGGAACCTGTGCCTGGACGTGCCTGACGCCCGCTACAAGAAGGGGCAGGGCCTCATCGTCTGGAACTGCAACAAGGGGAAGAACCAGGTGTTCTACGTCCAGCCCGTCTCGACCGACGGCGGCGCCTTCCAGTACACGATCATGGGTCCGTGGGAGAAGCAGAGCCTGAAGATCCACCGGGGCGCAAACGGGCGCGGCAGCCAGGTCTCGTTGTGGCCGCACCTGAACCAGAACGCACAGTGGCATTAGGCCGCGACGGGGCTGGCGCGGCTCGGCCGGGCGTGTCCTGGCACCAGTTGTTGCATGCGCTCAGTGTCAGCATCGGGAGGCAACGGGCAGCCGCCCCGGCCGCGAAGGTCCTCGGCACTCTGCCCGAGCATGTCGAAGACAAGGCGTGGGGCTTCCGGCGGCGGAACGCCGACGATCCCGAGGGCGCGGACGTCCGGCACGCTTCCGTCGGCCAGCTCTCCCTCACCTACTGGGTGCACCGGCCCCTGCGCTGCCTGTCCGTCCTCACCATCACCTGGCTCGGATAGCCACCCGTGCAGGCGTCCTGATCCCGGCGTTGCAACTGCCGGGGTCAGGAATTCCGATCGTGTCCACGGCCGTTTCCACCCATCACCGCCCGGCGGCGACGGCAGTTGTCACCAGGCTCCGCGTGGCCGGTCGGCACCGAGCCACACTTCTCGCCGGCGCTCCGGGCACTGGTTGTCAATGGCCGACCTGCCCACACGGAGGCTGATCAAGTCTGTTCCCCCTCCGTACAACGCGCCTCTCGGCGGTGGGAGGTTTCACCCGGGTAGCATCACCCCCAACAACCTGCCGCGGTATAGCCCGCGTAGTTGTCGTTGTAAACGTAAAACCAGCCGTTGCCGTTCGATGTCCCGCAAGCGGTATACCGGCCGCCCAGGATGACGCTGTTTGCACCACAGGCCCACGTCTGCCCCTTCAGGGCAGTGGTCACCAGAGCGGCACTGGTACTGGTACTGGTGCGGATGGCCACGTTTTCCACTGCTGTCGCCTTGCCGTCGTTACAGGCCGTGTTGGACCTGAGCTGGGTCGAGCCATCCGCCGCACCAGCAACTCCCGGAAGGGCGAGGCCCACGACGGCGGCAACCGCCAGCGTGACAGTCAGCCTCGATCGCATGATCTTTCGCATTGAATCCCCTTTGGTCGGCATTCATGCAGCGAGCACCGACAAGTAACGTCCGAGCCCAGCATCCCGTCAAGCGCTTTGTATGAGATTCACCCGTTTGAGGAACTGGAGACTCGTCGGCCGGGCACAACCGCCAAGAGCTGGGGGTGGCTGCCGCCGAACTCGACAACGGCCCACCCAAAACACTCGGCCGGGGTTCCCCGGCCGAGCGCCTGCACACACTGCTCGCCACCACACGTCAGTGACCACGTGTTGCGACAATTCCCCGACGTCCGCCACCCCTCAGCGGGGTCTCGTCCCTCCCCGCCCCGACGCGGAGAAAGCCGCCGACCTCATGGACCGCCTGGAGACGGCCGGCCGCCAGCTCGCCGCCCTGCCCGACGCCCGGGCCACCACGCCCGCCGGCCGCGCCACCCGGGATGAGGCCCGGGCTCCAGGAAACCGGTGCAAAACGGCGACCGATCGCGAGCGGCAACAACGCCTGGAGGAGAACGCCGCGGCCCTCGAACAGCGCCGTGCCGGACTGGCCCGACGTCGTGCGGCGGTCGTGTCCGACCTGGACGCCTACAAGGCGCCCCGACGCCCCGAGACTCGCCCGGTTGGCGTGCCCCCGCAACAGCCGCCGGAGTTGCCGTCGCCGCAGCGCAACACCCCGCCTCGCGCCCCCACCCAGGCCATCGTGGCCGGCGCCGTCGTCATCGCTGTACTGGGAGGCTGGCTGATCTACCGGACGACCGACTCCGACGGGCCCGTCCAGCCCCGGACATCGCCCACACCCGTTGTCGTGGTCACGACCGTGCCTCCAGGAACAGGAAGCCCGACACCCGGCCCCGACCCCAGCCCGTCGTCGACGAAGACAGCGGCCCCAAAGAGCAAGCTGATGACCGAGCTGCAGCCGGTTGACCAAGGGGGTGGCTACCCCACCCCCAACTACCTCGGCGTCGGCAGTGCCATCATGGACACCGTTCACTACGGCTACGGGCACGCCCTCGTCTTCACTCGTTCTACCGACTACCCGCCTAACTACCCGCTCCCCTGTGGGTACGTCGACGGCTTTTCGGAGTACAACCTGGGCCGAGCCTGGAAAAAGCTGACCATGGCCGCCGGTGTCTCAGATACCTCGCCCGAGCACACTGCTGAGATCACGGTCAGCCTCGACGGCAAGATTCTCTTCAAGGAGCAAGTCGAGGTCGGTAAACCCGCACACCTCTCCTTGGACGTGGCCAACGGCCTGCGGCTGCGGATCACCTTCAATGGCGCTGACCCCGGCAACCAAGGCCGCTGCAGTCTGGGCGAGGTCGTCATCGGCAACCCCACCCTCACCCGCTAACCCTGTCCGCATCCGGGAGGCCCTCTACAGCCAGACGTCCGGTGCCATGCACAACGACGCGGTCACCAAGGACTTCACCTACGACCGCGCCGAGGCAGAGACTCTCCTGGCGATGACCGCCGCACTGCTGCGGAACGTGCCCGCCACGCCCCCCAGACCGGCCCAGTGCTCCGCTCTTGATCCGGGACTACTACCAGCTCAAGAGCAGCGCGCTGCGGCGTGCTCGCCTACGTCACCCCGCGCGCCGGATGGGAGCCTGAGTTGCTGCGGGCCCTGGACCGCGCCGCCCGCCTCGCTCCGCTGTAGACCCGTTGGGGCCAACAGATCCAACCCGGCCCCGCCCTCCCCGCGCGGGGCTTTCGCCTGACCAGGCGGCGTGCGGCCGGAATGCGCCGTACGGCGGGAGGCGGGAGGCCACCATGGGCCCGTACCGCCCGTCGCCCGCCCGGAGAACGGCGCCCGTGATCCGCGACCACCACCGGCTCAAGGGTGGCGCCGCCCAGCTCGGCGCCACCGGCCCCGGCTGGGCTGGCCCGTTCGGCCCCTGGCCCGTCGACGACCACCAGGACCACGAGCACCAGGACCACGAGCCCGCCGACGACCGGGCGGGAGAGACGAGGAGCGCATGACCGAGGACCGCGGGGCCGCCGGCCCGTACATCGAGTACGACGGGCTGCCCGTCCTACACGGCTCGGAGGTGAAGCTGCCGCTGATCCATCCGTACGCCCCCGTCGAGGCCGGGCGCTACATCACCCCCAGCGGCGGGCGGCTGACCATCCGCAAGCCCGCGAAGAACGCCGCGCACACGCGGATCACGTTGGATCACCTCGGCTGTCCCGCGCAGTGCACCGAGGAGAAGAACGCCGCGTTCAAGCGGCTCGCCCTGGCCGCCGAGGGCTACTGCTTCCATGCGAAGTGCCGCCACCCCGCCGCTTACACGGACGGGGTGTTCAGGTCGTTCGAGGTGCGCACCGGCAGCATCCCGCTCACCGCGTTCGTACGCGCGGCGCTCGCGGTCGAACTGGGCGACCCCTCCCTTGCTGACCGGCTTCTGAAGGAGACCGAAGCACGGGTCGGGCCTGTCCACCGCCCACAGGACTCGGGCGAGAAAGACCAGGCAGGGGCCCTTTACACCCATTGGGCCTAATAGGTTCGACTGTGGGGCGAAGAGGCGACTTCCCAATGCCGACTGTCAAGCCCGGTGGGGCCCTACTCCTCGGATCAGACCGCTACCCGGGTAGGCAAGGCATCCGTCCTCCCATAGGCGAGTACCAGAGCGAGGGTTTCCCGGAACCGGGCCACATCTTGCGCCGGTGCCTCAATGACAGCTTCGATTTCGCTGTCCTCCAGCCGAAGGCTCTCCAGCGCCTCGGGGTCCAGCACGACGCGAAGGACATTGCCCTCCATGACGGCTTCGCGGACGCAGCCGTAGGCCGTCCCCTGCCCAGCCGTGACCAGGCAGTGAGTGTCCATCCCCAGGGCGACCTCCTGGTCGTCGGGATCTTCCTCGCCTGACATGAACGACAGGATGAAGCCGCTGCCGTCCTCGGTCTCCGAGAGGCCGGCTTCGGTGAAGTAACCGTCGGGATCGATCTCAACTCCGGCGACGCGCGCAGTGAATCGGAATGTCATGAAGAGGTTTTATCAAGGCGGTCGGACAGGGAGCGGATGCGGTTGTCTGCACCACGAGGTCCAAGGAGAGGCTGTTTCAGACCGTTCCTCACCGGGTCAGCGGAGCCGGTGCCGTGGCTGCTTGGATGTCGTCCTAGGCGCCAGCGACTGGGGCGGTCTGGAAGGGGGTGTGGTCGCGGATCATGGCCCACAGGACGTTGACGCGTCGGCGGGCGAGGGCGATGACGGCTTGCTTGTGCCCTTTGCCCTCCTTCCTCTTCCGGTCGTAGTAGGCCTTCGAGACCGGGCAGAAGAAGATGCTGACTGGGTGGAGAGGTAGAGGCCACGGTGGTAGCGACGGGGCCTGCGCAGGTTGCCGCTGACTTTTCCGGAGTCCCATGGACTGGGGCCAGTCCGGCGAAGCCGGAGAGGCTGTCGGGGCTGGCGAAGGTGCTGAGGTCGCCGCCGGTGGCGGCGATGAACTCGGCGCCGTTGGTGGGGCCCATGCCGGGCATGCTGAGGATGATCTCGGCGTCCCGGTGCTGGCGAAAGCGGGCTTCGATCAGAGCGTCGAGTTCGGCTGCCTCGTCGTTGTGGGCGGCCACCGAGCGGGGGGCCGGCCGACGAGCTCGGCTCCGAGTTCCTCGCCGCGCAGGGCGGTCATCTGGGCCTGGGCTGCTTCCACGGCTGCGGCCGCGAGCGCGCCGGCCCTCTGGACCTTGCGGTTGCGCAGCCAGGTCTCCAGCCGCCGAACGCCCATGCGGCGGATCGCGGCCGGTGTCTGGTAAGCCGTCAGCAGGACGACGGGGCCCTTCTTCATCAGGTCCAGGGGCCGTTCGAGCGCGGGGAAGAACTCCAGGAGCTGGGCGCGCAGACGGTTGATCTGGCGGGTGCGGTCGTGGACGACGTCCAGGCGCCGGGCGGTGAGGAGCCGCAGGTCGAGGGCAATGTCGTCGCTGGGGCGGCATCACGGGCGTCGGTCTTGCCCTTGCCGCGGTAGGTGGTGGACGCCTAGTGGATGGCCCGGCCGGTGAGGTAGGCGACGGGCTGTCCGTGGTTCAGGAGGAGGCCGGTGGCCAGTGCGGCGATGCCGGTGTTGGTGTCCATGGCCCACAGCACGTCACCGGATATCTCCAGGACATCGGCGATGAGCTGGAGCAGTTCGCTCTCATCGTTCAGCACGTGGCGGGAAAGCAGCCGCTTGCCGTCGGCGTCGATCCCCACTGCGTGGTGGTGCTTCTTGCCGATGTCCAGTCCGGCCCAGATCTCGGGCCCGTTCCCCTCCGCCAGCTCGTCGTTACATCCGCTCCCGCAGACGACCTCGCCGACGTTGTCTTACGGAGCGATCGAGTCGCGATTCCCGCTGTTCCGCAGACCTCTCTTGCTGGTGCAGGTAGGCCATCGGGTGCGGGTTCACCACTTCCTACCTGATACGTGGGTCCAGGCCGTGAAGGAGCCCAAGCGCCCGGACGGTCCTGGCGGTGGTGAAGCAGCGTGGTACCAGGGGCCTTCGCCGGCCCCTGGACCCCGCTGCCCCGCCACTTTCCGGCGCGAATCCGTTTCGTCGTCGTACAGACCGTGCGCGCCGGAAAGCGACGGGACGTCGTCGGCAGAGGGCCGACGGCGGCTGACCTGAGGTGGTCAGCCCGCAGTACAGCCGAAGCGCCGAACGGGTCGGGTGTGCCCTGGCCGGGGTTCATGGTTCGTGACCGGTACGGAAGGCAGTGAGGGGGGTTCCACGGCTTCGTGGCGGTGCCAGCTTCGCCAGCTGCCGGGAGGTTAGCGGCAGCAAGACGGCGGGTTGTTATAGGGGAAGAGACTGCATGCTTCAGATGGCCTCTGACCTGCGGAAACGTCGGTATCGACCACGATCGTCGGAACTGGCAGGCAGTTTTCCGGACCGTGGAGGACGACTAGGACTTGTCCGGGCGATCAAGTTCGCAGCCAGATGACCAGGGCTGCTGCTGTGGCGGTGCCGAGGAAGACGTACCCGCGTTTGTCGTAACGG
>NZ_JBVJOT010000050.1:61452-64369 GCF_055583025.1 Streptomyces sp. NPDC104831 | reverse complement strand
GGGGGGGCCCACTAACCCCCGTGGCCACCAGCCGGCTGCTTCCCAGGCTCCCGCCAAGGGACGGCTCCACCTGCGACACCCCCCCTGGATGGCTTGCTGGGGCTCGTCCCGGTGGTTCATCGCGGTCGTGGCTGCCCGCGGCGTCCGCGGTCCGGTCAGGCGTGACGGTGGGAGTGGGAGTGACGGCTGCCGGTGACCAGGCGGTACAGGGCGAGCAGGATGAGCGAGCCGACGATGGCGGCTATCCACGTGGACAGCTCGAAGAACCCGTCGACGGAGTCGACGCCGAAGATCACCTTGCCGAGCCAGCCACCGAGCAGACCACCGGCCACGCCGATGAGCATGGTGACGATGATGCCGCCGGGGTCCTTGCCCGGCATGAGGGCCTTGGCAATGGCGCCGGCGAGCAGGCCGAGGATGATCCACGCGATGATGCCCATGGTGGTGGTCTCCGTTTCGTCGTTCCGTCGAATAGGGGCTTGCTCATCGTGTGTACCGTCTGCGCTCGTACAAACGTCCCCTTTTGATTGCGGCCCTCTCGCCCGCGGAACCGGGGAGCGGTCCGGGCGGCGTGGTGACGGTGTCACGCCCGGGGCGTCGGCCGGGTGTGCCACTCCTCGATCAGGGACCGTGCCGCCTCCTGGGTCGCATCCCGGTCGAAGGCGGCGGTCCGCCAGGTCACCGAGCGAAGGGCGCCCAGGTCGCGATAGGTCCGCATGATGCGCACGTGGTCGGGACGGGCGACGAAGTCCCGCAGCCGGTCCTCGTCGCGCCAGACGGAGACCGACCCGGAGTGCGGGCGCAGCAGTCCCGGCACGCTCCACAGCCACAGCCCGATCGCGCCCTCGGTGACGTCCCAGGTCCGGCGCAGGGCGAGGCCCGTGACGTGGATGCCGAGCGAGGTCCAGGGGCGGTACGCGGCGAAGCCGGTGACGCTCACGACGGCCGCGCCCCCCGCCTCCCCGTCCGGGCCCGCCGGGCCGGGCTTCCACGGGGCGAACCAGACGGGCACCGGCATGGACGGCTCACTCCTCGGGAGCACAGGGCCCGGGGAGAACGTCCGGCCGGAAACCCTATAAAACTGTACGGTCGTGCGTGCTAATGTATCAGCCTCCTGACGCCTGACCGAGGAGTGGCGAGCATGAAACCCACCGAGGCCGTTGCGAGCGCCGTCCTCAACACCGCCTCCCTCGTCTCGGGGCGGCTGGCGGGCAAGGGCGCGTTCACCCTGTTCCACATGCCGCTGGCGCGCAGCCGGCCGCGGTCCGCCGAGCGCGAGGTGTCCGGCGCGGCGCACGTCGGCCGCGTCGAACTCGGCGGCGGCAGGCACGCGGTGACGTACCGCTGGGGCGACGGATCCCGGCCCGTGCTGCTGGTGCACGGCTGGCAGTCGCGCGCCTCCCGGCTCTCCGGCTTCGTCCCCGGACTGCTGGAGCGCGGCTACAGCGTCGTCGCCTTCGACGCCCCGGGCCACGGCGACGCGGCCGGCCGCAGCACCACGATCCTGGACTACCGCGACATCGTCTCCGCGCTGCACGGCCAGTACGGCACCTTCGAGTGCCTGATAGCCCACTCGATGGGCGCGCTGGGCTCGTTCTTCGGGCTCAGGCACGGGGTGCGGGCCCGGAAGATCGTCACCATCAGCGGGGTCTGCGACTTCGACTACCTGATCCGGGAGTTCTGCGCCGAACTGAAGGTGCGCGACCGGCTCGAGGCGCGGCTGCGCGACGAGATCCGCGGACGGCTCTTCTCCGGCATGCCCGCCGAGGAGGTGCCGTTCTCGCTCACCGACATGCCCCGGAGCGTGCGCTCGCCCCTGCTGGTGGTCCACGACGAGGACGACACCAGGATCGGGGTGGCCCAGGGCCGCCGGCTGGCCGCGGCCTTCGGTGGCCAGGCCCGGCTCGTCGTCACCAGCGGCCTCGGGCACCGGCGCATCCTCGGCGACGCGGACGTCCTGCGCACCGTCCTCGACTTCGTCGGCCCCGGCGCGCACGGCGCCGACGAGCCGGACCCGCGTACGCTCTCCATGGACTGAATGCTTCCGCTTCGGCGGAGACTAACCGAACGAACGTCCGCTCATTGGTTACACTGTGGACACCTCAACGGAGCCGAGAACGTCCGGTCCAGGAGAGCGGGTGCACATGGGTGTGGCAGGAACGCAGGCCGACGGCCGGATCGCGCGCGGAAACCAGACCCGCCAGCTGATTCTCCGCAGGGCCGTGGAGATCGCCTCCGTGGAGGGGCTCGCGGCCCTGTCCATGGGGCAGCTCGCGAGCGAGCTGAAGCTGAGCAAGAGCGGGGTGTTCGCCCTGTTCGGCTCCAAGGAGGACCTCCAGCTCGCGACCATCCGCACGGCCATCACCGTGTACCTGGAACACGTGGTCCAGCCCGCCCGGGACCTGCCGGCGGGCATCGGCCGCCTGTGGTGCCTGTGCACGGGCTGGCTCACGTACTCCCGGGAGCGCGTCTTCCCGGGCGGCTGCTTCTTCTACTCGGTCTCCGCCGAGTACGACGCCCGCGAGGGCAAGGTCCACGACACGCTCGCCGCGGCCCGCGCCAACTGGTTCTCCTACCTGGAGCAGACCGCGCGCGAGGCACAGCTCGCCGGGGAACTCGCGCGGGACGCCGACATCCCCCAGCTGGTCTTCGAGCTCGTGGCGTTCCTGGAGATGGCGAACGCCGAGTCCGTCCTGCACGACGACTTCACGTGCTACGACAAGGCGGCCAAGGCCGTCCTGAGGCGCCTGCGCTCCGAGGCCACCGACCCCTCGCTGCTGCCGGCCGCCCCCTGACGCCCCGGGGGGGGGGGGGGCGCCCCGGGGGGGCTCCTCCCCCCTGCCCCCCTCTTCCTCCCACACCCCCCCATCTGGGCACCCCCCCTTCCCATGCAACGCTTTCCCCCCCCGCCGGGGAG
>NZ_JBVJOT010000050.1:0-61442 GCF_055583025.1 Streptomyces sp. NPDC104831 | reverse complement strand
TTCACCCCCCCCACCCCCCCCCCCCCCCCCTCCCCCCCCACCCCCCCCCCCCCCCCCCCCCCCCCCCCCCCCCCCCCCCCCCCCCCCCCCCCCCCCCCCCCCCCCCGCCCCCGTGCCCCGCGCTCGCGCTCACGCCCCGATGGCGTGCACCCCGCCGTCCACGTGCACGATCTCCCCGGTCGTCCGGGGGAACCAGTCGGACAGCAGGGCGACGACGGCGCGGGCGGCCGGCTCCGGGTCGGAGAGGTCCCAGCCGATCGGGGCGCGGGTGTCCCACACCTCGCGGAAGGTCTCGAACCCCGGGATGTGCCGGGCCGCCATGGTCTTCACGGGCCCGGCCGCCACCAGGTTGCAGCGGATGCCGCGCGGCCCGAGATCCCGGGCGACATAGCGGGAGGTGGCCTCCAGGGCGGCCTTGGCCACCCCCATCCAGTCGTACGCGGGCCAGGCCACGCCCGCGTCGAAGTCCAGGCCCACGATCGACCCGCCGCGTTCCTCCAGCAGCGGCAGGCACGCCATGGCGAGCGCCTTGAGGGAGTAGGCGGACACCTCGACCGCGGTCGCCACCGAGTCCCAGCCGGTGGCGAGGAAGTTGCCGCCCATCGCGTCCTGCGGCGCGAAGGCGATGGAGTGCACGACCCCGTCCAGGCGCGCGTCGCGGCCCACCCGCTCCCGGATCCGGCCGGCCAGGCTCTCCAGGTGTCCCTTGTCCTGGACGTCGAGTTCGAGCAGGACGGCGGGCTCGGGCAGGCGCCGGGCGATCCGCTCCACCAGGGCGAGCCGGCCGTATCCCGTGAGGACGACCTCGGCTCCCTGCTGCTGGGCGAGGCGGGCGGTGTGGAAGGCGATCGAGGACTCCATCAGGACCCCCGTCACCAGGATCCGCTTGCCCGTGAGCAGTCCGGTCATCGTGCCGCCACCTCCGTCTTGCCGCCGTGCTCCGCGGGGGAGTCCTGCCCGGTGAGGAACCCGGCGATCGTGTCGACGACCAGGGGGGAACCGAGGATCCGCCGGTGCCCGAGCCGGCGGGTGAGGACCAGCCGGGCCCGGTCCGCGAAGGCCCCGGCGAGGCGCTCCGCCTGCTCCGCGCCCACGGCCTCGTCGTTCTCGTCGTGGATCAGGAGCAGGGGGACGCGTACGCGCGGGGCGTGGTGGAGGACGGAGAAACGGGTCCACATGTCCTCGCCCGGGTACAGGTGCCGGTCCAGGCGGTGGCGCAGCTCCGCGTCCGTCCGCGCGTCCAGGGCCCGGTGGGCGCTGAAGGAGTCGACCAGGTAGGAGAAGTCGGGGACCGTGCTGACGGCCACGATCCGGTCGGCGCGCAGCCCCTCGGACAACGACAGGAACAGCGCCAGCGCCCCGAAGGAGTGGCCGACCACGGCCGCGAAGTCCCCGTGGGCGCGGTGCAGTCCGCCGATGAGGGCGCGGTACTCGGCCAGGGTGGTGGTGTCGCCCCCGGACTCGCCGTGCCCCGGAGCGTCGAAGGACACCGGGCTGTAACCGAGCGCGAGGAGCCGGGTGATGAGCTTGGCGTAGCGCGAGGCACGCGACTCCCAGCCGTGCACCAGCAGCACCGGGCGCGCGCCGTCGCCCCACGCGTAGGTGACGACCCCGCCGCTCCCGGCGGTCAGCTCGCCGGTCCGCGCGCTCTCGATGACCGCCCGCTCGTCGGGCCGGGGTCTGCTGCGCCCCTGCGGCCTGCGGAACAGGTCGAACATGGCCTCCCCCTGCGCGCTCAGGGCCGGTTCGGCGGCCGCCGTCGCGAGATCCATGACACATCCTCCAGTTGTTCGGTGGTGCGCGAGGGGTTTCCGGGCGCATTTATGAGCACGATCGTTCGCTCATATTCATCATGAACCAGCGCTCCAGGAAAGTAAACGGACGGTCGTGCTAATATGCTGCCCGCCGTCAGCACTCCCCGTTGGAGGACGACATGACGATCCCGCACCCCGACCCCCGCGCCGCGGAGCCCGGCCCCAATCAGTGGATCAAGGACCACCTGGACTCGGTGATCGACGCCCAGCTCCTGGGCGACCGGCCCGCCGGGAGCGCCCCGGCGGCCGGCACGGGCGAGCCCGTGCACACGGCGCGGCCCTGACCGGGCCCGCCGGACGAGCGAGGGGGAGGGGGGCGGCCGTGTCCGGGCCGCCCCCCTCCCCGTACCGCCGCCGGGTCAGGCGGCTTCCGCCTCCCGCTTGGCGCGGGCCGCGCGGATGCCCTCGCGGCGGGTCGTGAACGACGTCGCCTTCTTGTCCAGCCGGTCGAGGAAGACGGCGAGTTCCTCGCGGGCCCGCTCGCCGTCCGGGCCGAGGTCCGTGCGTTCGAAGACCCCGAGCCTGCGCAGGACGGGCGTGACGACGCTGTCGTGGTGGAGGCGGAGGTCGTAGATGCCCGCGATGGCGATCTCCGCCGACTTGCGGCCGAAGTCCTTGATGGTGGAGCCCGGCATCTCGAAGCCGACGACCACGTCCCGCACGACCCGCATCGCGGTGTCCGGCACCAGCTCGAACGCCGCCTCGACCAGGTTGCGGTAGAAGACCATGTGCAGGTTCTCGTCCGCGGCGATCCGCGCGAGCAGCGCCTCGCACCGCGGATCGGTGCTCGCCTGGCCGGTGTTGCGGTGCGAGATGCGCGTGGCCAGCTCCTGGAACGCGGCGTACGCGATCGCGTGCAGCGCGCTGAAGCCGTCGGGCCGCTCGTACCCGCCCGACATGTGCGTCATGCGGGCACGTTCCAGGGCCCGGGGGTCGACGGCCCGGGTCACCAGGAGGTAGTCGCGCAGCGCGGTGCCGTGCCGGGCCTCCTCCGCGGTCCAGCGGTCCACCCAGGTGCCCCACGCGCCGTCCTTGCCGAACTCGGCCACCGCGAAGTGGTAGCCGGGCAGGTTGTCCTCCGTGAGCAGGTTGACCACCAGGGAGGTGCGGGCCACCTCCGGCAGCGTGGCCTCGGCGTCGGTCCACGGCTGTCCGCCGAGCGGGCCGTCGAACGTACGGCCCTCGCTCCACGGGATGTACTCGTGCGGGAACCACTCCTTGGCGACGTCCAGATGACGGTGGAGGTTCTCCTCCACCACCGGCTGGAGGTCCGCCAGCAGGGCGTGCTCGGCTCGCGCGGCGGAGCGGTCGGATCGGTCGATGGGTGGCATGCGCTCTCTTCTTCACATCGTCGCGGGAGCCGGCGGCCCCCGCCGGGACCTGGCGGTTACGGGTTCTGGGCGGGCCGGGACCGGATCGCGAAGGCCGCCGCGGCGGCGGCCGCGGCCCCGATGGCGCAGGCGAGGAACACCCGCAGGTAGCCCTCGTCGTCGAGGACGTCGTGGCGCTCCAGGATGGCCGCGAGGGCGGCGATGCCGAGGGCGCCGCCGATCTGGCGGGTGGTCATCAGCAGGCCGGTGCCGGAGGCGAAGCGCTGCGGCGGCAGCGACGCCGTGGCCGCGTTGGAGATCGCGGTCAGCGCCGCGCCGATGCCGATGCCGGCGAGGACGCCGAGGGGCAGCCACACCGCCGCGTAACGCTGCTCGGTGCCCAGCAGCAGGTACATCCCCGCGCACGAGGCGCCGAAGAGCGCCGAGCCGACGGCGACCGCGGCCCACTGGCCGGCCGGCCCGACCCGGCGCCCGACGACGATGGCGCCGAGCGCGGACGCGAAGGCGCCCGGTGTGACCGCCAGCCCGGCCTTCAGCTCGGAGTAGCCCCACACCGCGTTCAGGAACAGCAGCGAGCTGAGGAGGTAGGAGTACATCGCCGCGCCGAACAGCAGCGAGGTGGCGTTGGTGGCCGCGAAGGCGCGGCTGCGCCAGAGGTCCAGCTCGATGGCGGGCGCGGCGTGCCGCCCGGACAGCAGCAGGGCGAGCGCGAGCAGCACCGCACCGCCGACGAGCAGGCCGAGCACGCGTGCGCTGCCCCAGCCCCACTCCGTGCCCTGGGTGACGCCGAAGACGACACCTCCGACACCGAGCGCCAAGGCGAGGGTGCCGGCCGGGTCGGGCAGCCTGCGCCCGGTCGGCCGGTCGCCGGTGAGCCGGACCGCGCCGGCCAGGATGACGAGCCCGATCGGCAGGTTGATCAGGAAGACGCTGCGCCAGCCCCAGGCGTCCACCAGGAGTCCGCCGAGGCTCGGGCCGACGGCGGCGGCCATGCTGCCCACCGCTCCCCAGACACCGATGGCGACCTGACGGCGGGCCGGGGGAGTGTGCTGGAGCACCAGGCCGAGCGCCGAGGGGATCAGCCCCGCGGCGCCCACCCCTTGCAGGGCCCGGGCCGCGATCAGCATCGGCACCCCGGTGGCCAGCCCGCTGAGCAGCGAGGCGACCAGGAAGACGGCAGCGGACCAGACGAACAGCTTCTTGCGCCCGATGGTGTCGGCGACCCGGCCGGCGACGGCCAGCAGCGCGGCGAACACGACGGTGTACGCCGTCACGACCCAGGTGAGCTGGGAGAGCGAGGCGTCGCGGAAGTCGGCGCGCAGATCCGCGAAGGCGATGTTCACCACCGTGGTGTCGAGCACGGCGAGGAACGTGGCGCCGGACGCGACGAGCAGGGCGAGCTTGGCCGCTGCCGCCGCCGTCGCGGACGTCCCCGGTGCGCCACCGGCGTCGTCCTGGGCCGTCTGGGCCGGACCGGTGTCCGGCGAATGGGGTGAGGCGGTCGTCATGCGAGGTGGTCCCTTCGTCCGATGCGCCGCCGTCACCCGGTCCGCAGCGGCCGCGCCCACTGGCGTAAAAGTAGACGACCGTGCGTTCATTTAAAAGGGACTTCCCGGCTTGCCGTCGATTCCGGCGCGATGAATTCCATCGCGCTGTCGATCACCGCCGCCGCGCCCAGCACCTTGCGGTGCCCCAGGCCGCGGGTGAGCACCAGCTCCGCCCGGTCCCCGTACGCGGACTTCAGCGCGTGCGCGTGGGCGACGGGGACCATGTCGTCGTCCGTGTCGTGGATGATCCGCATCCGTACCCCGATCTCCCCGGGGCGCGAGGTGGCGTCGAACTCCCCCCAGGGGTCCGGGACCTGCGCGAAGAGCCGGTGCTCGATCCGGAGGCGGAGGTCCTGCCCGAGGCCGGGCCCGAGCCCGAGGATGCGGGCGAACTCGTCGGGAAAATGGCCGAAATCCTTCACCGCGGCGACCGTGACCAGACGCTCGGCCCGCAGCCCGCGGCGCAGCGCCAGGAAGGCGGCGGTGGCACCGAGGGAGTGGGCGGCCACCGTGTGGAACACCCCGTACCGCTCCTGGAGGAGCCGGCTGATCTCGCCGTACTCCAGGATCGTGGTGGTGCCGCCCTCCGAGTCGCCGTGCCCGGGCGCGTCGAACGCGATCCCGGTCAGCCCCAGCGCCTCCAGCCGCGGCACCAGACCCGCGTACCGCGAGGCCCGGGACTGCCAGCCGTGCAGCATCAGCACCGGCCGCGCGCCGTCCCCCCACCGGTAGACCCGCACCCGTCTGCCGCCGAGGGCCAGCTCCTCGACCGCGGCCCGCTCGTGGACGGCGCGCTCCCCGGGCAGCACCCTGCCCCGCCGCAGCGGATGACGGAACAGCGCGTAGGCGGCCCGCCCCGCCAGGCCCGGGGCCGGCCGGGCCAGCGCGTTGAGGGCCGTACCGACCAGCGCGGCACCCCGGGTCACCGTCCGGCCCCCGGCACCCGGTCCCGGGCGGCCGGGCCCCCGGCCGCGCGGAGCGCCCGGTCGGTCAGCTCCCCGGCCGCCCCCGTGTACGCGGCCGGGTCCACAAGGGTGCCGAGGGCGGCGGCGTCGAAGCGGCCGGCGAGTTCGGGGGCGGCCGCGAGGACCTCGGGCAGGGGGCGGCCGGTGGCGGCGCTCTCGGCGGCGGCCCGGCTCACCACCTCCTTGGCCGTCGCCTTGCCGAGCACGGACGCCAGCACCGCCGCGAGCCGCTCGGAGACGATCAGCCCGCCGGTCAGCTCCAGGTTGGCGCGCATCCTCCCGGGCGCCACCACCAGCCCGGCCACCAGCTCCCGCGCGGTGTGCGCCGCGCCGCCCGCCAGCCGCAGGCACTCGCGCAGCGGCAGCCACTCCGCGTGCCAGGCACCGGCCGACCGCTCGTCCTCCGAGAGCATCGCCTGCGCCAGCACACCCGCGTACGCGGGCACCTGGAGGGCGGCCGAGCGGATCAGCGTGGCCAGCGCCGGGTTGCGCTTGTGCGGCATCGCCGAGGAGACCCCCCGCCCGGCCGCCGCCGGCTCCGCCACCTCGGCGGTCTCGGTGCGCGCCAGCGACTGCACATCCACCGCGATCTTGCCCAGCACCCCGGAGACCAGGGCCAGTTCGGCGGCCAGCGCGGCGACGGGCGCCCGGTGGCTGTGCCACGGCAGGACCGGGGCGCCGAGGCCGGTCTCCACGGCGAACCGCTCCGTCAGCCGGCGCGCGTACCCGGGCTCCGGGGGCTCGCCCCGCGCCTCCCTGTCCAGCCGCTCGTACTCGACGTAGCCCGCGAGCGTGCCCGCCGCGCCGCCGAGCTGGACGACCAGTCCCCCGGCGCGCAGCCGGCGCAGCCGGTCCGCCGCCTCCGTCACGGCCACCAGCCAGCCGGCCGCCTTGAGGCCGAACGTGGTCGGCACGGCGTGCAGCGCGAGCGTCCGGCCCGCCATCAGCGTTCCCGTGTGCGCGCCGGCCAGCGCGCGCAGCGAGCCGGCCACCTCGTCCAGGTCGGCCAGCAACACGTCCAGCGTGCGGGCGGCCACCAGCATCGCGGCGGTGTCCAGGATGTCCTGGCTGGTCGAGCCCCGGTGCACCTGGTCCGCGGCGGCCGGGTCCACGGCTGCCACCAGGTCGGTGAACGCCCGCACCACGGCCACCACCGGATTGGCCGCGCCCCGGCCGAGCACGGCCAGCGCGCGCAGGTCCAGGCGGTCGGCGCGGGCCAGCCGGGTGATGGTCCGCGCCGCCTGGACCGGCACGTTGCCCAGGTGCGCCTGGGCCCGTACCAGCGCCGCCTCCGCGTCCAGCATCGCCTGGAGCCACGCCTGGTCGGAGGTGGTCTCCTCGGCGCGGCTGCCGGCGCGCACCGGGCTCAGCAGCCCGGCGTCGACGAGGGGCGCGCCCGCGCCGGGGGTGTCCGTCTCAGGGGTGTGCGTGCCGGGGGTGCTCACCTGGTCAGCTCTCCGATCATCTCGTCGTCCGGCCGCCGGTCCGCCGCCGCGAGGACGGCACGCGCGACGGCGTCCGAGTCCTGGAGCGTCACCGAGTTCACCCCGGGACGGATGCCGGCCGCCGTCGCCCAGTGCACGGACTCCGTGGGCACCCCGAAGGCGAACCGGCGCGGATGCGCCCGGCCCTCGGCGTCGATCACCCGGAACGGCGCCCCGGTGACGGCGAGGCCGCCCGTCTCGTACGACGTCCCCTCCGGGTCGCCGATCCGGTGCGGGCGGCACCGCCCGGCGGCGAGGAGCCGGCGCAGCAGCGGATCGGCGGTCGTGCGCAGGTCGGTCTCCGGCAGCCGCGCCTCGATGAGGGTGCCGGCCCGGACCCGGGAGCCGGGCACCGCCGCGGACTCGATCGTGAACGTCCCCCGTGCCCGGTCCGCCCCGGCGCGGGCGTCGGGGCCGAGCACGTCCAGCACCCCCGCCTCGATCAGGGCGATCGCCTCCTCGATCCGCCCGGCGGGCGGCCCGATGGACAGGAACGCGTTCAACGGCGTGTACCAGCCGTCCAGGTCGCGCCGGTGCGAGCGCCCGGTGAGGCCGCCGTGGTCGATCAGGAGCCGCAGCTCGTTGCGCAGGTCGCGCAGCACGTCGAGCGCCGCCTTCAGCGGCCCGTCGACGTTGCCGGCCCGCGCCGCCGCCAGGTCCGCGCGCAGGTGGGCGACCAGCCAGCCCCGGAAGTCCGCCGGCGAGACGAAGGCGCGTCCCGCGTACGGGCGGGCGATCCGGTCCCAGTCCCAGCGGTCGGCCGGCGCCACGCCGAACTCGTCGAGGAGGTCCCGCTCGCGGCGGCTCCCCGGCGGTGCCGCGAGATAGGCCGCGCGCAGCCGGCGCGCGTCCGCCGTCCGGTCCGCGGCCGTGAGCAGCGCGGTGTAGTAGACGGTCTCGGCCTCCTTGGCGACCAGCGGCCACACCGTCTCGCGGAAGTCGATGCCGCCGAGGCGCCGGGACCGCTCCCGCAGCTCCTCGATCACCTCCGGGGTCAGCACGGCCGGTTCGTGCCGCCCGTGCGGGCCCTTCTGGTTCTCGCCCCGGGCGTGGAAGGGCAGGCCCCGGCGGGAGCCGGCCACCAGCCGGGGCTCCCGCCCGGACGGCAGGTAGACCAGCCGGCCGTCCTGCCGCTCGAACCGGCCGCCCCGGCCGAGCGTCAACAGGGCGGTGTGGTCGAAGAAGTTGAGCCCCAGCCCGATCAGGGCCACCGTCTCGCCGGGGCGCACCCCCGACAGGTCCACGTCCGCCGGGTTGGCGGGCGTGACGTAACCGAGCCCGTGCGCCGCGGCGAACTCGGCCAGCTCCCGCTGGCGGCCGGAGCGCCGTACCGGCAGGTGGCCCTGGGCGAGGACCACGGCGGCCAGGCCGGCCAGGCTCCGGCCGTCGTCGAGCCGCACCCGCTGGGTGCCGTCCGGCTCGTCGGTCAGGCCGACCGCGCGGGCCCGGTGCACCACGGTGGTCAGGCCGCCCGGCGCGGTCCGGGTGACCCGCTGGAAGACCCACTCCAGATAGTGGCCGTAGAAGGCGCGGGTGGGATACGAGTCGGGGCCGAGCGCGCGGGCCTCGGCGAGCACCCGCTCGTCGTGGCGCGCGCCGTCCATGGGGCCGATCAGGGTGAGGAAGCGCGCCCACTCGTACAGGCTCGGCCCAGGGGCGAGCGCCCCCTCGATCCGCACGCTGTCGTCGGTGAACATCGTGACCTGGGAGGCCACCGTGTTCATCAGCAGGTGCTCGGACTGGTCGGTGCGCCACACCCGCCCGGCGCCGGGGGGATACGGGTCGACCATGTGCACGGTGAGCGCGGGGCGGTCCGGGTCCGCCGCGGCGTTCGCACACAGCCGTTCGAGGACCGAGAGGCCGCGGGGCCCGGCACCGATCACGCAGACGTCGAGCCGTCGGCTGGTCATAGTCACTTGCTCCACTGGGTCGAAGGTCGTCGTGGGCCCGGTCGCCCGCCGGGGGCGGGGCGGCGCCTCATGTCCCGGCGGCGGCACCGCTCAGCCGCAGGCCGCCGGGGGCCCGCCCCTGGATGAGGCCGCGCCCGCGCACCCCGCGGGCCAGGGCCGCGGTGAGCCGGGCCCGGCCGTCGGCGCCCGGGGCCGCGGGGGCCTCGGCCAGCTCCCGCAGGGCGCCGAGGGCCGTCTCCAGCTCCCCGGCCAGCTCCGTCAGCACCTCCACGACGGCCGCCGCGTTGGAGCTGAGGATGTCCGTCCACAGGCCGGCGTCGCCCGCGGCGATCCGGGTGGCGTCGCGCAGCCCCTGGCCGGCCAGCTGGAGCTGTGATTCCTCGCCGTCCAGCAGCCGGCCCGCGAGCAGGCTCGCGACCAGGTGCGGGGTGTGCGAGACGAGGGCCACCGCCCGGTCGTGCTGGGCGGGCTCCATCACCACCGGGCGCGCCCCGCACAGCCGGGCCAGCTCCGTCGCCCGGCCGACCGCCCGCCGGCCGGCCTGGCCCGCCGGGGTCAGCACCCAGGGCCGGCCGTGGAACAGGTCGGGCAGCGCCGCGAGCGGCCCCGACTGCTCCCGGCCCGCCATGGGGTGCCCGCCCACGAAGCGGGCCAGGTCGCAGCCCAGCTCCGCGGCCTCCCGCTGCGGCCGCGCCTTCACGCTGGAGACGTCGGTGAAGTCGTGGGCCAGCGCCCGCGTCTGCTGGAGGCGCAGCGACGTGGCGACGTGCTGCGGGGGTACTGCGAGGACGGCCAGGTCCACCGGGGTGCGCGGCGCTCCCACCACCCCCGCGCCGAGGCCGGCGGCGGTGCGCGCGGCCTCGGGGTCGTCGTCGAGGAGGTAGGGGGTGATGCCCCGGGCGCGCAGCGCCAGCGCGATCGACGTGCCGATCAGGCCCGTGCCCACCACCGCGACGGTGCGCATCAGCGGGTGCGCCACAGCACCGGCAGGAACTCGGGGTCCGCGTAGTCCGGGGTCCCCTCGGCGGTCCTGCGCACCAGCACGTCGTGGTTGTACGCCACCGGGGTGCCGTCGGAGCGGCGGAAGGGCCGGTAGCGGTTCTCGCCGTCCTGGAGGTGGAAGGAGATGGCGCGGCGGGGCCGGTCGCCGACGTTGGCGCCGCTGCCGTGGTAGGTGCGGCAGTGGTGGAAGCTGACGTGGCCCCGGGGGATCACCATCGGGACCTTGCGGACCTCCGTGTTGTTGTACGCGGCGTTCTCCTCCAGCATCTGGTCGAGTTCGCCCCGGTCCCGCTCGGCGAAGTGCAGGGACGTCGCGTCGTTGGCGGCGGTCTCCTTCCAGTGGTGGCTGCCGTCCACCATCGTGATGGTGCCCAGCTCCTCGTCGCAGTCGTGGAAGGGGATGAACGCGGTCAGCATCCGCTCGGAGGTGGAGGTGGCCCAGTAGTGCCGGTCGAAGTGCCAGGGCACGATGTTCGACGGCTCCCCGGCCACCGGCGGCTTGTAGATCAGGGTGGACTGGAACACCCTGATCTCCGCGGCCTCGGCGAGCCGCGCGGCCACCGCGCCGAGCAGCGGCTTGCGCAGGACGGCGCCGATCGTGTCGTCCTCGTAGTGGATGTAGTCGTTGTGCCGCTGCACGGGACCGTGCTCCGGCTCCCAGTACGCGAGCTTCGGCGGGCGGACCGGCAGCGTACGGTCGCGGTGACCGGCGTAGAAGCGCTCGCTGGCGGCCTCCAGCCGTGCGGTCTCCTCGTCGGTGAAGATCTTCTTGGACAGGTACCAGCCGTGCTCGGCGTAGAAGGCCACGTCCTCGTCGGTGGGCAGGAGCGCGCGCTCCTCCTCGGTCAGGGTGAAAGCGGTGGGGTCCTGAACAGTCACGGTCTTCCTCGTGTGCCTTGAAGGGGGTGGTGGGCGTCGGCCGGCGTCAGGCCGGTGCCTTCTCGCGGGCCACGGCCTCGTAGAGCGCCTTGATGTTGCCGCTGCCGAACGTGCGGGCCCCGTGCCGGTCGATGACCTCCCAGAAGAAGGTCTTCCGCACGTGCATGGACTGGGTGAAGATCTGGAAGACCTGGCCCCAGTGGTCCCGGTCGACCAGGACGTTGGTGCGCCGCAGGTCCTCGATGCGCAGCTCCGGCTCGCCCAGCCGCCCGGCCAGCTCGTCGTAGTAGGTGCCCGGGGTGTCCAGGAAGCCGACGCCGCGCGCCTCCATGGCCGGCACCGCGGTGACGATGTCGTCGGTGAGCAGCGCGAGGTGCTGCACCCCGGCGCCGCCGTGACGCTCCAGGAACGTGTCGATCTGGCCGGGCTGACGGTCCGTCACCGGTTCGATGAGCGTGAAGGTGACCTCACCGGACGGGCTCTGCACCACCTTGGAGTCCATGGCCTGCTCGCCGACCTCGATGAACTCCTCGAAGATCTGGCGGAACCCGAAGACCTCCTCGTAGAAGGCGACCGTCGGCCGCAGCGCGCCCGCCGGCAGGCAGATCGCCGCGTGGTCGACGGTGTGCAGCAGCCGCTCGCTCTCGTCGGGGTCGTCGGCGAAGATGTCCATCGTGCCGGGCAGGAAGTCGGCCCGGTCCCCGGTCCGCTGCACGAAGCGGTGCGCCACGTCGCCGAAGCCGAGCACGGACGCCGTGACGACCTCGGTGCCGCCCCGGCCGTGCGTGACGGGCTCCTCCACCGGCGTCGCCCCCCGCTCGACCGCGGTCGCGAACGCCTCGGCGGCGTCCGGGACCTCGAAGGCGATGTTGGCCACCCCGTCGCCGTGCCGGGAGACGTAGTGCGCCGCCGGATGACCGGGCGTCAGCGCGGAGGTGAGCACGAGGTCGATGCCGCCCTGGCTCAGCAGCAGGGACCGGCTGTCCGCGCGGCCCGTCTCGGGACCCGCCTGGCCGCGCAGCCGGAAGCCGAACGCGGTGCACAGGTAGAACGCCGACTGCCGGGCGTCGCCGACGTAGAACTCGACGTGGTCCACGGCTCCGATGTTCACGTGCTCTCTCCCTCTTCGCGGCGCCGGACGCGGGTGCCGGCGGTGCCGAACAGCAGGCTGACGTTGTGGCCGCCGAAGGCGAACGAGTTGGACAGCGCGGCCCTTACGGGGGTGCGCCGGGCCTCGCCCCGTACGTGGTCGAGGTCGCAGTCCGGGTCGACCTCGTCGAGGTTGTGCGTGGGCGGCAGCGTGCCGCGCGCGACGGCGAGGGCGCAGATCGCGGCCTCCACCGCGCCGGAGCCGCCGAGCAGGTGCCCGGTCATGGACTTGGTGCTGCTCACGGCCGGCGAACGCTCCCCGAACACGGCCCGTACGGCCCTCGCCTCGGCGATGTCGCCCAGCTTGGTGGCGGTGCCGTGCGCGTTGACGTAGCCGACGTCGTCGGGCGTCAGACCGCCGGTGCGCAGCGCCCCGCGCATGGCCTGCGCGGCCCCCTCGCCGTCGGGGCGCGGCGCGGTGGGCTTGAAGGCGTCGGTGGTGGCGCCCCAGCCGAGCAGGTCGGCGTAGCCCGCGGCGCCCCGGGCGTCGGCGTGCTCGACGCGCTCCACGACCAGCACCCCGGCGCCCTCCGCCAGCACGAACCCGTTGCGGCGGCGGTCGAAGGGACGGCTGGCCGCCTCCGGGTCGTCGTCCCAGCCGCTCGCCAGGGCCCGGGCGTGGGCGAACGCCAGCGCGGAGGTCGGGTTGAGCGGTGCCTCGGCGCCGCCGCAGACCACCACGTCGGCCTCGCCGTAGCGGATCAGCCGGGCGGCCTCCGCCACGGCGTGGGCACCGGCCGCGCAGGCGGTGGCGACGGCCGAACTCCAGCCCCGGATGCCGTGCTTGATGGCGATCCGGGCCGCCGCCATGTTGGGCAGCATGCCGGGCAGCAGATAGGGGCTGACCGCCGTCGGGCCGCGCCGGACCCGCTCGTGGGCCTGCGCCTCGTACGTGGTCAGGCCGCCCGCGCCGCTGGAGACGACGACCGCGACGCGCTCGGGGTCGACGTCCCGGCCCACCACGATCCCCGCGTCGGCGAGGGCGTCGTCGGCGGCGGCCAGGGCCATCAGGGCGTAGCGGTCGACGAGCCGGCCCTCACTGGGCGGCAGCACCTCGCGCGCCTCGATGTCCGGGGCGATGCCGGCGCTGCCCACGGTGCCGTCGAGCAGGTGTCCCTCCGGCGGCCTGCGCAGCCCGGACTTGCCGTGGCACAGCGCGTCGAAGGTGTCGGCGGCGCCCCGGCCGAGCGGGGTGAAGGTGCCGAGCCCGGTGATCACGGCACCGGGGAGGGCGGCGGTCATACGGCGACCTGCTTCGCGGAGGTCTCCCGGCCCAGCAGCTCGCCGTCCAGGAAGCGCCGGCGCAGCAGGAACTTGCGGACCTTGCCGGTCGCGCCGAGCGGGATGCGGTCGGGTTCGACCACGACCACGCGCTCGACGGTGCGGGCCACCCACGGCTCCAGCGCGGCGAGCACCTCGTCGGTGCGGTCGGCGTCCCGGTCCGCCGCCGGGTCGAGCACGAGCAGCACCGAGGTCGCGACCCGGCCGTCCGTGGGCACCGCGACGACCGTGCACTCCAGCACGTCGGCGCAGTCGGCGAGGACCCGCTCCTCGCACAGCATGGTGTACAGGCGGTGGCCGTCGCCGAGGTCGACGGCGTCCACCAGGCGGTCCACGTGGTAGTAGTAGCCCTCCTCGTCGCGGTAGACGAGGTCGCCGGTGAGGAAGTAGCCGTCCCGGCGGGTGCGGTAGGTGGTCACCGAGTCGTTCCAGTAACCCAGGGACAGCGTCGGCGCCTTGACGGCCAGCTGGCCCACCTCGCCGGTGCCCAGCCGCTCGCCGTCGTCGTCGACGACCGCGATGTCGGAGAAGGCGTGCGGCCTGCCGATGCAGCGGCCGTAGCGCCCGGTGTCGGGGGTGTGCGTGATGTGGAACTGGGAGTGCCCCATCTCCGAGGAGCCGAGGCCGTCCACGAAGAACGAGCCGGGCCGCGTCACCCGCCCCTGGGCGGTGACCGACTCGCGCGTGCCGTTCGCGATGAGCTTGCGGATGTGCGCCTCGTGCGCGCAGTCCCCGGTGTTCCACCAGGTGCGCACGGAGGCGAGGTCGCGCCGGGACAGGTCCTCGCCCGCCAGCTCCGACCAGGTGGCGGCGAAGCCGAGGACGCTGGCGGGCTGCCAGGACTCGATGGCGTCGAGCACCAGGGTGCCGCTCTGCCGGGAGAGGACGGCCAGCTGGGCGCGGTTGGTCAGGGCGAGGTTCACGGCGATGACGGTGGCCGCGTGCGCGGAGGGCAGCGCGCCCAGCATCCGGTCCAGGCCCTGGCCCTTGGGCAGGGACAGCCGGTGCCGGATGGCCGCGAACAGGCTGTGGTGGGAGTGGACGACCGCCTTGGGCAGGCCGGTCGTGCCGGAGGAGTGGGTGACGACCACGGGCTCACCGCCGTGGTGCCGGTAGGCCGCGGGGGCCGCGCCGGGGTCGCCGGTGCCCAGGTCGGCGGGGTCCGCGAGCAGCGGGGTGGTGCTGCCGGCCGAGGACAGCGCGTCCCGGTGCGGGCGGTCGGCGATGACCCCGACGGCGCCCAGCCGCCTGATGTACTCGGCCGCCTGCTCGGCGGGGAGCCTGCCGTTGACGAGCGCGGGGATCGCGCCCAGGCGGGCCAGTGCCAGATAGCCGAGCACCTGGTCGGCGCCGTCGCTCACCCAGACGGCGACCGGGTCCCGGGGCCTGACGCCCAGGGTGTGCAGGGCGGCGGCCCGGGCGGCGACGCGCTCGCCCAGCTCCGCCAGGGTGAGGGCCTGCCAGGCCGGGTGGCCGTCCACCTCGGTGTCGAAGGTCAGGGTCGGTCGGTCGAGGCCGGTGCCCCGCTCGATCAGTGTGGTCAGCACGTTGCCCACGCCCAGCCGCTGATCGGCGGCGAGCTCCGCGCGCTCGTTCTTCGGGTTCATTTCCCGTCGGTCCCTACTGTCGGGCCTTTGTCTGTCTCGGTCTTCGCGTACGCGCACGGCCGTCCGGGGCGGCCGGCCGCCGCCCCTCCCGCCCGCCGCCGGGGCGGGCGGGACGGGAGGGGGCGTGCGGGCCGGGCCGTGGCCGGCCGTCAGGTCACTTGGCCGCGGCGGCGGCGGAGGCCCGGTCGACGATCTCCTTGACGAGGCCCGAGACGGTCAGCAGCGCGACGGTCTCCATCTCGTCCTCCTCGAACTTCACCCCGTACGTGTCCTCGACCTGGATCGCTATCTCGGCGACCGAGAGGGACTCCAGGTCCAGGCCGGCCGGGCCGAGCGGGGTGTCGCCGGTGACCTCGGACACGTCGTAGTTCATGTTCTGCAGCGCCTCGATGATGAACTTCTCAACCTCAGCGGACATTTGATTGACTCCTGCTTCATGGACGGGCACCCGGGAATGGACCCGGACACGGTGACGGTGCTGTGGTGCACCACGGACGGGGACGAGCGCGGTACGGCACGCGCCCTGCTGCTGCGGGGGGCGGCCGGGATGCTCGGCGTCCCGGAGTCCGGGGTATGGGTGGGGCACGAACCCGGCGGCCGGCCGTTCCTCGGCGGGGCCGGCGAGGGCGTGCGGGTGAGCGTGGCCCATACGCGCACGGCGGTGGCCATCGCCCTGACGCGCGGGGCCGCGGTGGGTGTCGATGTGGAAGGGGTACGGCCGCTGCGCGCCGAGCCGATGGCCCGGGCGTGGCTCCACCCCGCGGAGGCGGCCTGGATCGGCGCCCTGCCCGAGGCGGAACGCTCGGTGGCCTTCCTGTGGTTGTGGACGCAGAAGGAGGCCGTCGGCAAGGCACTCGGCCGGGGACTGCGCGGCGGTGGCATGAGCCGTCGCATGCCGTTGCCGCGGGACTGGCCTCCGGGCCGGGACGCCCGGCCGGTGCCGAGCCCGTTGCCCGGTGCCGACGCGCTGGCGTCCGCCGCCGTCCTCGTCGACGACGGCCGTCATGTCCTCGGTGTCGCGCTGTGCGGTGACACCGGGGGTCTCGGGGGTGGTTCAGGCGAGGGCGGTGTCCACGTCCAGGTGCACCGGATCGCCTCCGGCGCCCGGGGCTGACCCGACCGCGGGGGCCGCGGCGCGCGCGGCGGTGCGCAGCACCTCGGCGTTGCGCACCGGTTTGCCGGTGACGGTGCGCGGGATCTCGGGCAGGGCGTGCAGCGTGCGGGGCCGCTTGTACGGCGCGAGCCGCGCGGCGAGCGCGGCGGCGAGGCCGTCGAAGACCTCTTGTTCCCGCACGGTGACGAAGGCCTCGATGCCGGTGCCCTGCACGACCACGGCGTCGGCCACCCCCGGCAGGGCGCCGAGCACCTCCTCGACCTCGGCGAGGTCGACCTTCAGCCCGCCGACGGAGACCTGCGAGTCCAGCCGCCCGTGGACGGTGAGCAGGCCGGTGTCCGCGTCGAGGCTGCCCGCGTCCTTGGTGCGCAGCCAGCCGTCGACGAACCGGGCCGGGTCGGCCGGTCCCACGTACGGGTTGTCGGGAAGGCCCAGCAGGATCTGGCCGTCCTCGACGCGCACGCTCATCCCGGGCGCCGGGGTGAGCCCGGGGCGGTGGGCCCCGGTGAGGTCGGTGGCGATGACCCCGGCCTCCGTCATGCCGTACATGGCGCCCAGGTCGGCGCGGTAGGTGCGGGTGAACCGCTCCCAGACGTCCGCGCGCACCAGTTCGCCGCCGACGATCATCCGGCGCAGCTGGGGGAGGCGCGGCGGGTTCCGGGCCGCGGTGAGGAGAGCGGCCTGCGAGGGGACGCCGAGAAGGGTGGTCGGCGCGTCGCCCGCGGCGACGGCCCTGAGGATGCCGTCGACCGTCTGGGTGCCGGGCAGCACGATCTCCGTGCCGGCGGCGAGTCCGTGCAGCAGTCCGCCGACGAGTCCGAGGACGTGGACGACCGAGGCCAGGACGACGGTGCGTTCGCCCCTGCGGGGGAAGCCGTCCAGCCGGGCGTACCGGTCGAGTTCCGTCAGGAGGCTGCCGACCGTGCGGCCGATGACCTTGGACGGGCCGGTGGAGCCCGAGCTGAGCTGGAGCAGCGCGTGCGGTGTGGCGGCCGGCCGGCCGCCGTGCGGCGCGGTGACGCGGGTGGTGATGTCGAAGTGGCCGCGCAGCCGGCCGGTGACGTCGCCGACCGGCTCGACGACCAGTTGCGGAGTGAGCCGCGCGATCGCCTTGCCCACCTCGTGGGGGGTCAGCCGGTGGTCCAGCAGGGCTACTTGGGCTCCCGTGCGCCACCCGGCGAGCATGGCGACGATGCACGCGAGCGAGGGCGGCACCCGCACCGCGAGCGTGCCCCCGGCCGCCAGGCCGGCGGCCCGCAGACGCTCCTGTTCCTCCGCGACGAGCCGGCGCAGTTCCCCCCTGCTGACCGGCCCGGACAGCCGGAGAACGGTCGTACGGCCGTCCCCCGCGAGTAAAAGGTCGTCTATCCAGGCGCCTTCACTGCAAACGGCCCTTTTCGGCACCGCTTCCCCCACGGAAATCCCCACCAATCAAAGCTTTGTCGTTGCGGCTGCCTCGTATCCCCCGGGGCCGCAGATTCATCGTTGCCTACTACTTTCGAGTAATCAAGCGAAACTTTGGCGAGTTTGCCGCACATCCGACAGATGTAGGCAGCAGCTTTTCGCGCATGCCGAAGTCCCCTTCATCCGGGGTGGAAAAAGATGAATGGGAGGAGACCCCGAGGGTGGGGTCAATTCACTGCCGAGTAACCCCCGTGGGCCCGAAAAGGTGGACGCGAGGCGCCCCCATCAGGGCCATGACCTCATCGAATTCCTCGGCCAACGTCCGCAGCACGGCGGCTGCGCCGGCGGTTCCGGAATGTGTCAGTCCCCACAGGACGGGGCGTCCCACGAAAACGGAATCCGCGCCGAGACAGAGCGCCTTCGCGATATCGGCGCCATGCCGGACCGAACCGTCGAGGATCACCGGACAACGCCCGGACACGGCTTCGGCGACCTCCGGAAGCGCCTCCACGGCGGGCTGGGCGAAATCGAGCTGCCGCCCTCCGTGATTCGACACCACGATGGCGTCCACCTCGTGTTTCACGGCGAGTTCGGCGTCCTCCGCGGTGAGCAGTCCCTTCAATACCAGCGGCAGCGGGGTGCGCTCGCGCAGCCAGGCCAGGTCGGCCCAGGTGAGGGAGGCGTCGAACTGCTCACGGGAATGCCGGGCGATGGCGGACGCCCCGGGCGCGCCGGCGTGGGAGGCGGACATCACGGAGGGGTCGAGGTTGACGGCGCGGACGTCCTCGGGGACGGCGAAGCCGTTGCGGGCGTCCCGCGGGCGGTGGGCGACCCTCGGCGCGTCGACCGTGAGGACGAGCGCGCGGTAGCCCGCGTCCTCCGCCCTGCGGACGAGCGCGAGCATCGCCTCCCGGCGCCTGAGCCAGTAGAGCTGGAGCCACAGCGGGCCCGTGGCCGCCGCCGCGATGTCCTCCAGGGTGCGGCTCGCGAACATGCTGACCGTGAAGAGCGTGCCGGTCTCGCCGGCGGCCCGCGCCGTCGCCACCTCCCCCTCGGGGTGGGCGAGCCGGTGGTACGCCATGGGCGCGATGCCGAGCGGTGCCGCGAGCTCCGCCCCCAGCAGCAAGGTTCGGGGATCGCAGTCCGAGACGTCGACGAGACAGCGTGGCCGCAGCCGGATCCGGTCGAGGGCCGCGCGGCCGGCGGTCAGCATCGACTCGGTCCCGCTCCCGCCCGCCAGGAAGTCCCAGACCGGGCCGGCGAGCCGTTCCCGCGCCGCGGACTCGTACTCGTGCAGCGCCAACGCCACCGCGTCCACCCCTGTTCCCGGCGCGCTCCCGCGCTGCCGACCGTGTCCCGAACTAACCGCACGGTCGTACACTAACCTAACTCCCCCCACATGTCCGCACGGTCGTCCACATAATGTGATCGTCATGTGGTCACGGAACGGACGTCCCCCTGGCGGGAGACGGCGAGGAGGTGTGCCTTGGCAAGGACAGCGACGGACGGGCGGATCGAGCGTGGCAACCAGACCCGGCGGGCGATCCTCCAGCGAGCCGTCAGGATCGCGTCGGTCGAGGGACTGGAGGGCCTGTCCCTCGGCCGTCTCGCGGGTGAACTGCACCTCAGCAAGAGCGGGGTGTTCGCCCTGTTCGGATCGAAGGAGGAACTGCAGCTCGCCACCGTGCGGGCCGCCATCAAGGTCTTCATCGAGCACGTCGTGCAGCCGGCCCGCGCCCTGCCCGCCGGCCTCGGCCGGCTGCGGTGCCTGTGCGGCAACTGGCTCGCCTACTCCGCGCGGCGCGTCTTCCCGGGCGGCTGCTTCTTCTACTCGGTCTCGGCCGAGTACGACGCGCGCCGGGGCAAGGTGCACGATGCCGTGGCGAGCGCGCACGGCAACTGGTTCACTCTCGTCGAGCAGATGATCGACGAGGCCAAGAAGGCGGGGGAGGTCCGCCAGGACGCCGACACCGCCCAGCTCGCCTTCGAGCTGGTCGCCCTGCTGGAGATGGCCAACGCCGAATCCGTCCTGCACGCCAACTTCACCAGTTACGGCCGCGCCGCCGACGGCATCGTCAGCAGGCTGCGCGACGCCGCCACGGATCCGGCGCTCATTCCCGACACCCTGTGAACCGCCCGCGGGCGCACGCCCCGCGGGCCCTGGACCTCCCGGAGGCACCATGCCCTTGGACCCGCAGCTCCAGACCCTCTACGACCGGCGCGCGGCCGAGGGCGCCCGTCCGCTGTACACGATGACGCTCCACGAGGCCCGGGCCGCCGACCTCGCGGCCATCCGGGCGGCGGCCGGCACCCCCGAACCGGTCCACGAGGTCCACGACCTCACCGTCCCCGGCCCCGGCGGGCCCCTGCCGGTCCGGGTCTACCGGCCGGCGGGCGAGGGCCCGCTGCCGGTGCTCGTCTACTTCTTCGGCGGCGGCTGGACCCTCGGCTCCCTGGACACCAGTGACGCGCTCTGCCGCACCCTGGCGAACTCCGCGGGCTGCCTCACCGTCTCCGTCGGCTACCGGCTGGCCCCCGAGCACAAGTTCCCCGCCGCCCCCGAGGACTGCTTCGCCGGGCTCCGGTGGGCCGCCGAGCACGCCGGGCGGTTCGGCGGCGACGCGAGCCGGCTGGCCGTGGGCGGCGACAGCGCCGGCGGGAACCTCGCCGCGGCCGTCACGCTCATGGCCCGGGACGCGGGCGGCCCCGGGCTGCTGACCCAGCTGCTCGTCTACCCGAACACCGACTACCTGGCGGACACCCCGTCCCGCCGGGAGAACACCGACCCGCTGCTCTTCAACGACAAGTCCGTGCACTGGTACTGGGACAACTACCTGGCCGCGCCCGAGGACGGGACGCACCCCCTCGCCTCCCCGCTGCGCGCCGCCGACCACACGGGCCTGCCGCCGGCCCTGGTGATCACCGCCGAGTACGACCCGCTGCGCGACGAGGCCGAGGACTACGCGCGGCGGCTGCGGGAGTGCGGGGTGCCCGCCGGGGCCACCCGCTACCCGGGGACGGCGCACGGCTTCTTCACCATGTCCGGCACCCTCGACGCGGCCCGCCGCGCCGTGGAGCAGGCCGCGCACCACCTGCGCACCGCCTTCGCGGCCGCCGCCGACGAGGTCCGGCCGTGACCGCCCCCGCCGCCGGCGAGGGACGGACCCGACCGCCGCTTCCGGCAGGGGCAGGCCGCGACGCCCGCCCCGGCCGCCGCCACCGGCAGGCACCGGCCGTGCCGGCCGCTCCGACCGCCGCCACCAGTAAGGGCCGACCATGACGGACACCACCGTGACGGACGCCGTCGCCGCTCCGGCGCTCGCGCTCGAGGACCTGCACGGCTCGCTCACCGATCCCGTGCTGGACGCGATGAACTTCCTCAACGAGGTCGTCGCCCGCTTCCCCGACGCCCTCTCCTTCGCGCCCGGCAGGCCCGCCGAGGGCATGTTCGAGACCGACGACCTCGCCCGCCACCTGCGCTCCTACACCGACCACCTGGAACGCACCCTCGGCTGGCCGAAGGACCGGGTGCGCACCCACCTCTTCCAGTACGGGCGCACCAACGGCCTCATCCACGAACTCGTCGCCCGCACCCTGGCCAACGACGAGGGGATCCACGTCGCCCCGGAGGCGATCGTCGTGACCACCGGCTGCCAGGAGGCGATGCTGCTCACCCTGCGGGCCCTGTTCGCCGGTCCCGAGGACACACTCCTGGTCAGCTCGCCCTGCTACGTCGGCATCACCGGCGCCGCCCGGCTGCTGGACATCCGTACCCATCCCGTCCCGGAGGGCGCCGACGGCCCCGACCCCGACGCCTTCCGGGACGCGGCCCGGCAGGTGCGCGCGGCGGGCGGACGGCCCCGCGCCCTGTACGTGGTGCCGGACTTCGCCAACCCGTCGGGCACCAGCATGACCGTGGCCGCGCGCGAACGGCTGCTGCGGGTCGCCGCGGAGGAGGACCTGCTGATCCTGGAGGACGACCCCTACGGGTTCTTCGTCCGGACCGGGTCCGCCCGCCCCACCCTGAAGGCGATGGACCGCGCGCGCAGGGTGCTCCACCTCGGGTCCTTCGCCAAGACGGCGCTGCCCGGCGCCCGCGTCGGGTACGTCGTCGCCGACCAGGAGGTCATCGGCCCCGGCGGCCGGCGCTCCCTGCTGGCCGACGAGCTGTCCAAGATCAAGAGCATGACGACGGTCAACACCTCGGCCGTCGGCCAGGCCGTCATCGGCGGGCTGCTGGTGGAGTGCGACTGCCGGCTCCGGGAGGCCAACGCCGAGGCCATCGCCTCCTACGGCGCCAACCTGGCCACGCTGCTCGGCGAACTGGAACGGCACTTCCCCGAGGAGCGCCGCCGCGAGCTGGGCGTGCGCTGGAACGAGCCGACGGGCGGCTTCTTCCTCGTCGTCGACGTCCCGTTCGTCGCCGACACCAAGGCCCTCGAGCACTCCGCCCGCGCCTTCGGAGTCCTGTGGACGCCCATGAGCGACTTCTACGCGGACGGCGGCGGCGACCACCGCCTCAGGCTCTCCTGCAGCTCCCTGACGCCGGAGGAGATCGTGGAGGGCGTGCGCCGGCTGGCCCTGTTCGTCGAGTCGGCGGCGCGCGAGGCGGCCGGACGGGACTGAGGCGGCGGCGCGGGTCCGGGGCGCACGCGCCCGCCGGCCGTACGGATCCGGGGGCCCGGCCGGACCCGGCGCCGGGCCCCGTCCCCACTCCGCCCCCTAAAACTAAACGCACGATCGTGCTAATGTCTGGCCCAGCCCGCAACCCCCCTCGCGAAAGGGCCCGCATGGATCTCCGGAAGCTCGACCGGACGGCTGTGCTGGAGACCGTACGCCTGGTGCGGCAGGCCCACCCGCAGGACTGGGATCTGCCCACGCCCTGCGCCGGCTGGACGCTCCATCAGCTCGTCTCCCACATGGCGGGCCAGCACCACGGCTTCGCCGCGGCGGCCTCGGGACGCGGTGCGGACCTCGCCGCGTGGCAGCCGGGCGCGCTCGGCGACGACCCGGCGGCGGCGTACCGGGACGCGGCGTGGGCCGCCATCGACGGCTTCGCCCGGCCCGACGTGCTCACCCGGGAGTTCGCCCTCCCCGAGATCAGCACCAGCAGGCACTTCCCGGCCCCGACCGCCATCGGCTTCCACCTCCTGGACTACGTCGTCCACGGCTGGGACGTGGCCCGCACGCTCGGCCTGCCCCTGGACCTGGACGAGGAGGTGGTCGAGGCCGCCCTCGCCGTCGCGCTGCGGGTGCCGAACGACGAACGCCGGCTCGGACCCGCCCCGCTGTTCCGGCCCGCCCTGCCCGCCGCGCCCGGCGCTGGCTCCCTGGACCTCGTCCTGACATCGCTCGGCAGGTCCCCCGACTGGTCCGCGGCGGCGGCCGGCTCGGTCTGAACCGACGTTCCTCCAGCGGACGTTCCCCGAACGCAAGGCGGAAGGCGAGGCACATGCCGATCACGACCGACATCGTCGGGGAACTCCGCTCCGGGGCCACCGTCGCCGACGTGCTGCGCGCCCAGCGCAGCGACCACGAACGGCACCGCTGGTCGCCCGACACCCTCTTCGCCGGCCGCCGCCTGTCCGGCCCGGGGGAGCGCGCGCGGACCGCCCTGCTCCGGCACCCGGCGTTCACGGCCCGGCCGTACGGCCCTCCTCCGGCCGTGGACGGCGCGCGGCTCGCCGACGAGATCGGCGGGACCAACCCGCTCGGCGCCGACGTGCTGCGCATCGCCGCCGCCTGGACGGCCCACCACTGGCCGACGGAGGAGGCCCGGCACGCGGCCGCCCTCGACCGCCTGGGGGAGATGGCCGGCATCGGCCGTCCCGGCGCCGGCGAGCCCCCCGGCACCTTCCCCACCGGTAACTACGCCCGGTTCTGCGCCCTTCGGGCCTGCGCGGCGGCCGACGCCCGCGGGGCGTACGAGGACGCGGCCCGTACGAGCGCCGATCCCCTCCTCCGCGACGTCTTCCACGCCCTCGCGCAGGACCGGGCGCGGCACCTCAGGTACTTCACCGCCTTCGCCAAGGCCCTGGTGGACTCCGGGGTCTACCCCGTCAAGGACGTGCTGTCGGTGGCCTACACCTGGCTCCGCCGCACCGGCGACGACGTGGTGCCGCCCGCGCGGAAGCCGGGCGGCGCGCTGTCCCTGGTCCGGGAGGCAACCGGCATCGAGATCCGGTCGTACGACGCCCTCAGGCGCGCCTGCTTCACCAGTCTCCGCACGAACGACGCGGACCGGATCCGCGCCGCGGCCGAACGGACCGGCTAGCGCGGCCGGACCCGGTCCGGCGGCGGGCCGGTGGGGTGGGCCAGGCGGCGCACCGCTCCGGGCCCGGGGGACGCGGTGCACCGGCCGGTCGTGTGACCGCGTGTCACGGCAGGCGTCCGCCGCGCCGTCCGACGCGTCCAAGTCACCGGGAACGGCCACGAACAGCGGGAGCGGGCAGCCCCTACGGCCCCGTGCGGCCGGGTCGGTCCGTGAGCAGGGGTGCCACGCGGGACAGGGTCTCCCGGACGTTCTCCTCCGTGATCACACGGCGTGCCTCCCGAGGTGTCAGCCAGCGCAGCGGTGCCCGCGGGTTCTCCGGGCGGGCCGCCCCGGGGACTCGGGTGGCCAGCACGAAGCGGATGTCGGCGTGTTCGTGCGCCGCCTCCCGGGCATGCGCCGGAACCGGCACGACCACCAGGTGCCGCACCCCGGCGTCCGGCCAGGGCACGAGGTCGGTGAGGCCCGTCTCCTCCCGCGCCTCGCGCAGGGCGATGGCGAGCGGGTCGGACTCGTCGGGGTCGGCGTGCCCGCCGACCAGCAGCCAGGACCGGTGCCGCTGGTGCCAGCGCAGCAGGACCCGGCCGCTCTCCTCGTGCACGACCAGCGCGGACCCGGTGATGTGCAGCGGGTTCGACCGCCGCCACGGGTCGCCCGCCGCGACGAGGGCGCGCACCCGCTCCACGTCCGCGCGTTCGGCGGGACCCTCCGGGCGGTGGCGGGCGAGGAGATCGAGGACCGCGTGCGGGGCTGTGACCACGCCCGGCATCCTAGCGGCGGGGTGCCGGAAGCCGTCTCGTGCGCGCCCGCCGGCCCCTCGACGGGCGCGCCGGGCCCGCCGGGAGCGGGCGTTGACCGCCGAACCGGCTGTCGATAGCCTCGCCCGGACATAATTTCGAACATATCACCGAAACTTTCGCTCCACGCCGCAGGCGCGGGCCTTGGCGGAAAGGACTCGATGTGCCGAGCGTGCCCGACGGCGGCAGCACCCCCGTGATCCCGGGCTTCCACCCCGATCCGAGCGTCTGCCGGGCCGGGGAGGACTACTACCTGGTCTGCTCCAGCTTCGAGTACTACCCCGGCATCCCGGTCTTCCACAGTCGCGACCTGGTGCACTGGACCCAGATCGGCAATGCCCTCGACCGGCCCGGCCAGTTGCGGCTGCCGCCCGGCGCGCCCTCCTCCGGCGGCCTCTACGCGCCGACGCTGCGGTACCACGACGGCCGCTTCTGGCTGATCGTGACGAACGTGAGCGGCGACGGGAACCTCCTCTTCACCGCCACCGACCCGGCCGGCCCCTGGTCCGATCCGGTCCGGCTGCCCGGGGTGCGGGGCATCGACCCGGACCTGGCCTGGGACGAGGAGGGCACCTGCTGGTGCACCGTCGCGGGCGTCAGCCAGGTCCGCATCGACCCCCGCACCGGGCAGACCCTCGGCGAGCCGCGGCGGCTGTGGTCGGGAACGCCCGGCGCCAAGGCCCCGGAGGCGCCGCACCTGTACCGCGTCGGCGCGTACTGGTACCTGTTCATCGCCGAGGGCGGCACCGAGCGCTGCCACGGGGTCTCGGTCGCCCGGTCCCGTACCCCCGACGGTCCGTTCGAGCCCTGCCCGGCCAACCCGGTGCTGACCCATCGCGGCACCGACCACCCCGTCCAGAACACCGGCCACGGGGACCTGGTGCGGGGACCCGACGGTTCCTGGTGGATGGTGTTCCTCGGCGTCAGGCCGCGCGGCGGCTCGCCCGGCTGGCACGTGCTCGGCCGGGAGACCTTCCTGGCCCCGGTGACCTGGGTCGACGACTGGCCGGTCGTCGGCGAGGTGGCGTCCGCCCTCGCCCCGCCCCCCTGGCCGCTCGGGACGCCCGCCGCCGCGCCGGTCCGGGACGACTTCGACGGCGGCGGCCTCGCCCCGGGCTGGATCTCGCCCCGCTTCCGGCACGAGGAGGACTGCACCACCGGGCGACGCGCCGGCTGGCTGAGCCTGCGGGCCCGCGGGCAGTCGCCGGACGACACCGACGTCACCTTCGTCGGCCGCCGCCAGCAGCACCTGTCCTGCCGGGCACGGACCCTGGTCGACCCGTCGGAGGGCAGCGGCGGACTCGCCGTCCGCCTGGACGAGCGGCACCACTACGAGATCGAGGCCACGGCGACCGAGGTGCGGGTCATCGCCCGGATCGGTCCCCTGCGCTCGGTCGTGGCGTCCCGCCCGTCGGCCGGCGGCCCGGTGGTGCTCGGCGTCGAGACGACCCCCGCCGAGGAGTTCACCGACCCGCGCGAGGGGCCCGACACCGTCGCGTTCGGCGTGCGGGAGACGGACGGCACCTTCACCGAACTCGCCCGGCTGGACGGCCGCTACCTCTCCACCGAGGTCGCCGGCGGCTTCACCGGCCGCGTGCTCGGCCTGTACGCCTCGGCGGGCACGGTCCACTTCGACTGGTTCGACTACGAGCCGTACGGGGGCTGAGGCGCGGCCGGGAAGGCGGTCGAGGAGGACGAGGAGGACGGAGCCGGGCGGCGGACTCCGGGAATACCGGCGCAGGGGTGGCGGTTAGCGATGCCGGTTGATGCGTCAACAAAAAGCGCGTCGCCCGCTCACCCAAGGGAGGAACCATGAGCGACACCTTCCTCGACTACCCGGCGACGGGCGGAGTCGCCCCGGACCGCTGGGCAAGCGCCCTGCACCTGTTCGACCAGGGACCCGGCGTCCCGCACGAGGAGACGACGGCGGAGCGCTGGGAGCGGGCCCTGCTGCTGTTCGACGCCAAGGACTACATCGGGGCGGCCAAGCTGCTCCCCGCCGTGGTCGAGGAGGTCCCCGAGCAGACCGCGCCCCGGCTGCTGCTGGCCCGCGCCTACTACCACTCGGCGCAGCTGCGGCGGGCCGAGGAGCAGCTGCGGCTGGTCGTCGACCGGGACCCGGTGGAGCACTACGCCCACCTGATGCTGGGCCGCACCCTGGAACGCCAGGGCCGCCACAAGGAGGCCGTGCCCTGGCTGCGCCTGGCCGCGGCCTTCGCCGGCGAGAGCCCCGCCGACGGCTGACGGCCCGCCGCCTCAGGAAGCCCCGGTGTGCCGCCGGGCGGGGAGCAACGCCTCGTCCCGGCGGCGCAGGATCTCGTCCACGGTCTGGTCCGCGCTCAGATCGGTGCTGTCCAGCCACAGGCCGATGCGCGGGGTCTCCTCGCGCAGCACGGTGTCGAGCTGGGCGGGTGTCCAACGGGAGCCGTAGGCGACCTTGCCCCGTCCGGACTCGCGCCGGCGCACGGCCTGGGCGTCGGGGGCCAGCACCACGAGCCGTACCGCCGGCTCCGGCAGGCACGACAGGAACCCTTGGAGATGGTCGCCGAGGATCACGTCCTCGACCACCGTGTGGAAGCCCTCCCGCAGATAGGACGCGGCCAGCAGGGCGGCGTGCCGGTGGCGCAGCCGCAGCTGGGCCAGCGCGCCCGCGGTGCGCTCGGCCGTCATCTCCCGGCGCCCGTTGCGCACCATCACCCGCAGGACGTCCCCCTCGACCAGCGCGCTGGGGGAGAGCCGGTCGGCGAGCAGCCGGGACACGGTCGACTTGCCGCTGGCGGAGACACCCGTCACGACGTACAGGTCTCGGTCGGGCGACTGGGGCATGGGGGTTCCTCGTCTCGCGGCGGCAGGGTGACTCGCGGTCCCCATACTCCGCCTCGCCGGGCGGTTCCGTCACGCGCCGAGCGCGTCGATCGCGCCCGGGCCGTGGCCGGCCGCCAGCAGGGGCGCGCGGATGTCGGTGCCGAGGTCGGGGAGGTAGCCGAGCAGGACGTCGGCCGGGCCCTCGATCCGCAGCCGGCCCAGCGCGGCGGGCAGCAGCAGGCTCTCGGCCCGGCCCAGCCGCTCCCGGCCCCCGGGGGTGGTGACGGTGACGGGCGCCCCGGCGTTGCTGAGGACCCTCGCGCCGGAGAACGCGTGCACCAGCGGCGCCGCGGTGCCGGCCCGCCACCGCTCCAGCGCGAAGTGGGGTCCGGCGCACAGCACGGTGCGTTCCACCCCGTCGTCGACCGGCACGCTCAGCCCGGATCGGAAGTCGGGGCGCGGCTCGGGCCGCCACTCCTGGAGGAGCCGTTCGAGGTTGGCGTGCCACTCCCGGTCCGGGACGGGGGAGCCGTCCTCCATCCGGTGGCGCATGGCGTGCTGCTGGATGTCGGAGGTCTGCTCGATCTCGTAGACCAGCGTGCCGGGGCCGAAGCTGTGCAGGGTGCCGCCGGGCACGTAGAGCGTCTGCCCGGCGCGCACCGGCAGGCGGCGCAGGACGGCGTCGAAGTCCTGCGCCAGCAGCGCCCGGTGGAGCCGCTCGCGGTCGACGCCGCGCCGGACACCCGCCAGGGCGGTGGCCCCGGGGGCCGCTTCCAGGATGTGCCACGCCTCGGTCTTGCCGTTGGGCGCGCCCTCGACCCGGCGGGCGGTCTCGTCGTCGGCGTGCAGATGCACCGGGAGCGGCCCGGTGGCGTCGATGAACTTCGTCAGCACGGGGAACCGGTCACCGCGCCGGCCGCGGCCGAGCAGGTCCTCGGGGTGCTCCCGCACCAGAGCGCGCAGCGAGGACCCGGCCAGCGGCCCCTCGGTCACCACCGCGCCCTCGCCGTCCACGTCGCTGACCTCCCAGGTCTCGGCGACCGGACCCGGGGGCAGCCCCGCGCGTCCCCACCGTCCGGCGAGCACGTGCCCGCCGAACACGTGCTGCTTGACCGGCGTCGTCAGGCGCAGCGGATACCAGTCCATGGGCTCCCCTCCCCGTGTCGGCCGGGCGTGCTCCGCTGCGGGGTTCCCGCCGGGCCGGTCGGCAAACCGGGGCAAAGGGTTCACGGTGCGGGGGACCGGTGACCGGGGCGCGGGCGGGAACCGGCCCGCGGCACACGTCGTGCCGCTCCCGGGCGGCGCGGGCGCCCCGGCCGAGGCGTGCCGGGCCGCGAGGCTCGGCGCCCGCGCCGGTGACCGGCGGCCGTCGCGGGCGCCGGGGGCCGGGGTGCCTCGTGGGCCGGGCGTGCGTCGGGCAGTCGGCGCGGGTCCGGCCGGCTATGCCTTCCCCGCTCCGGCCGGCTATGCCTTTCCCGCTCCCGGCGCGGCCGGTACGACGCGGGTGCCGGGCGCGGTGGTCCGGCCGGGCAGGGTGAGGAAGGCGGTCAGGCCGGCGCTCGCCAGATACAGCCCGGCGAAGATCCACATCACGCCCTCGACGCCGAGCGGCCCGAGGAAGAGCCCGACCACGGCCGGGCCGACGAACGTGCTGGCGCCCGCGCCGAGATTGAGCGCGGACATCGCCTGGCCCTTGTGGTCCGGCGCCAGCGAGGGCATGAGCGCGGACAGCGGCACATAGCCCGCGAGGGTGGCGCCGAAGAGGCCCACCAGCACCATGGCCGTCGGGAAGTCGTCGCCGGCGGCCGCGGTGCCGTAGTAGAGCAGGAGCGTGGTCACCGCGCAGCCCACCCCGCCGAACCAGGCGACGGTGCGCTGCCAGCCGATGCGGTCGCCGACGAGGCCGAAGAGCAGGTTGAAGAAGATGTTGGTGGCGAACATCGCCGCGAGCAGCCGCAGCCACTCGGTCAGGGAGAAGCCCAGCGTGTCGGTGAAGAACACCGGCAGGAAGACCAGGAAGCCGAACTGCGCGGCGGTGTTGACGGTGCGGACCACCGCGCCGGCGCCGATGCGCGGCTCGCGCCAGACGATGGAGAGCGAGCCGAGCAGCGTGGCCACCGGACGCTCGCCGGGCGGCGCCAGCCGCTGCCCGCCCGTCGGCTCGCGCACCAGGAGCAGCGCGACCAGCCCGCCCGCGACGACCAGCACCAGCGCGAACCACAGCGTGCGGTAGGTGCCCAGCCACGGCACCGTGAAGCTGGCGACGAGCGAGCCGAGGGTGGGCAGCCCGCCGGTGAAGGCGAACCAGAACCAGCCCACGGCCGAGCCCAGCCGGCGCCGGGGCGTCACCGCCGTCACCCACACCAGGAAGCCGTAGGCGAACAGCGGATAGCCGAAACCGCGCAGGCCGTAGGTGACGACCAGCAGGACGTAGTGGTGCGTGGGGACCGCGAGGCCCAGGAAGGCCACCTGGAGCGCGGACCAGATGCCGAGGCCCAGCAGCATCACCCGGCGCGGCCCCCACAGGTCGGACAGGGCCCCGGAGAACCACGCCGACACGCTGGCCGTGACGCCGTAGACGGTGAACAGCAGCGCCACCCGGTCCTTGGAGATTCCCTCGTCCAGCAGATAGGGCGAGAGGAAACCCGATTCGACCCCGTCACCGATCATGAAGATCAGGACACCGAGAAATCCCCAGGAGAGGGCCTTCGGAATGCCGACGCGGTCCAGGACTCCACGGGGAGCGGTCTCCCCGGGGGCGACCGGGGGATTCGGGGGGACGGTCACGGACGCCACCTTCTCGGGAAAAGGGGGACAGCGGAGTGCCGTACGGCGTGGCACCGATGAAAGGTCCGCCCGAGGACGGGGTCAATCCGTCGGGAGGAACACCACGCGGGCCCTGTGACGGCCGGTGTGAGGTCGTGGCGCGGGCGACCCGGTGACGGGACCGTCGGCCCAGGTCACGTGCGCGTGCGCGGTCCGGTGCGCCGGAGCGCGCCGAGTGAGGACCGTGTGATGTTCACGCGGCGTCGTGCGGGCCGGGCGGCTCGGGGGCGGGGCCGACCGTACGGACCTGCGCCCCGCCCTCCCGCAGCCGCCGTATCTCCGCCGCCGGGGCCGCGTCGTCGACGAGCACCAGGTCGAAGTCGGTGAGCGGCGCGAGCGCGTACAGCCCCTGGTGGGCGAACTTGGTGTGGTCGATGATCAGGACGCGGCGCGCGGCGACCGCCATCATCGCCTGCTTGACCTGCACCGTCTCGGGCGACATGTGGTAGCAGCGGCCCCCGGTGACCGCCGTGGTGGACATGAACAGCACATCCGCGCGGAACGCCTGCACGCTCTGCGCCGTGTGCGCGCCCATGAACGCGTCGTAGGCCGGGAAGTAGGTGCCGCCCAGGGCGATCAGGGCCACGCCGGGCTCGTGGGCCAGCGCGGAGACGACCGGCAGCGAGTTGCTGATCACGGTGACGGGGGTGTGGTCCGGCAGGTGCCGCACCAGGTGCAGACAGGTCGTGGAGTCGTCGATCATCACGACCTGCCCGGGCGCCAGCTCCCCGGCGGCGGCCCGCGCCAGGGACTGCTTCGCCCGCACCATCGTCGTCAGGCGCTCCCCGGTGCTGCCGTGGAACTGCGTCGAGGGCAGACAGCTCGCCCCGCCGCGCACCTTGCGCAGCCAGCCCTGCGCCTGGAGGGCGTCCAGGTCGCGGTGGACGGTCATCACGCTCACCCCGAACTCGGCCGCGAGATCGGCGGTCCGCACGAACCCCCGGTCCGTGACGAGGGCGCGCAGCCGGCCGCGGCGCTCCTCCCGGGCGTCCGTACGGGCGTCCACACCGGCCATGGCAGCCGCTCCTCTCCCGGGCCCGGGCCCCCGGCCGGCGGCGTGGCCGCGCAGCGGCGCGTGAGAATCCCACACGAACGTAACACGGCGCGGGCGGCCGGTGACCTGGCCGGTGTCCGCGCGAGCGGCGCACCGGCCGGGGCCCGCGCCCGGACCGGCGGGGAACGTCACACGGCGTCCGCGTCCGGCCGCGGGATAAAGCCCGGGGCCGATTGACGGCCGCTCCGAGGCCGCGTTTACCTGATGTCCGCGAGCCGCACACGGCCGGACCCCTGGTCCGGCGGACCTGGTCCGTGGGCGCGGCCTTCGGCGAAAGGGCAGGTGTTCGCGGTCATGGCGGTCCTCACCATCGACGTCGGAACCTCGGTCGTGAAATCCGTCGTCTTCGACGACCAGGGCCGGGAGCTGGCGGTCTGCCGCGCCGTCAGCGAGGTGCTGCGGCCCCGCCCCGGCTGGGCGGAGCAGGACATGGACGCCGTGTGGCACGGGGTCGTGCGCACCGCGCGCGACGCCCTGTCCCGGCCCGCCCCCGGACGGGATCCGGTGCGGCTGGTGAGCTTCACCGCCCAGGGCGACGGCTGCTGGCTCGTGGACGGCGCGGGCCGCCCCACCGGACCGGCGATCCTGTGGTCCGACGGACGCGCCGGCGACCTGCTCACCCGCTGGCAGGCCGACGGAGTCCTGGACCGCGCCTTCCGCCGCAACGGCTCGCTCACGTGCAGCGGCATGCCCAACGCGGTGCTCGCCTGGCTCGCCCGGCACGACCCGGAGCGGCTGCGGCGCTCCCGCACCGCCCTGACGGCGGCGGGCTGGCTGTTCCGGAAGTTCACCGGCGTCACCGCCGTGGACGCCTCCGACGCCTCCGCGCCCTTCCTCGACCACGCCACCGGCGCCTACGACCCGGCGCTCCTCGACCTGTTCGGCCTGGCCTGGGCCGAGCCGCTGCTGCCGCGCGTCCTCGGCGAACACGAGCGGGTCGCGGGGATCACCCGCCGGGCCGCCGACGAACTCGGGCTGCCCGCCGGCCTGCCCGTCGTCATGGCCCCCTACGACATCGCCGCCACCGCGCGCGGCGCCGGGGCCGTCGAACCCGGCCAGGCGTGCGCCATCCTCGGCACCACCCTGTGCACCGAGATCGTCACCCGCGCACCCGACACCGGCGGCGAACCGTGCGGCGTCAACATCGCCTACGACGGCGAACGGATCCTGCGCGCCTTCCCCACCCTCGCCGGCACCGAGGTCCTCGACTGGGCCTGCCGCACCCTGGGCGTCCCCGGCCCCGCCCGCCTCGGCCGGCTCGCCTTCGGCGGCGAACCCGGCGCGGGCGGGCTGGCGTTCCTGCCGTACCTCTCGCCCGCCGGCGAACGCGCCCCCTTCCTCGACCCCCGGGCCCGCGGCGTGTTCTTCGGCCTCTCCCTCGACCACACGCCCGCCCACGTCGCCCGCGCGGTCTTCGAGGGCCTGTCCCTCGTCGTCCGCGACTGCCTCGCCGCCTGCGGGACCGGCGTCCACGAACTGCGCCTGTGCGGCGGCGGCGCCGCCAGCGACGGCTGGTGCCAACTCATCGCGGACGTCACCGGGGTGCCGACGGCCCGCTCCACCGACACCGAACCCGGCGCCAAGGGCGCGTTCCTGACCGGGCTCGTCCGCACCGGGGCGGAGCGCGGCGTCCGCGAGGCCGCCGCCAAGTACGTCCGCATGGGGGCGAGCTGGGCGCCCGACCCGGCCCGCGCCGCCCTCTACGACGGCCTCCACGACACCTGCCTCACCTGGCGCGCCGCCGCCCGCTCCCTCGGCTGGGCCCCCGCGTCCGCACCCGCCGCCGTCCCCGCCCCGGAGCTGCCGCATGTCTGACGCACTGTCCCCCGACGCCGTCCACGTCGGACTCGACCTCGGCACCCAGGGCGCCCGCGCGGTCGCCGTGGACGGCACCGGCCGGCTGCTGGGCGCCGCCTCGCGCCCGCTGACCGGCCGCCGCACCGGCGTACGCCATGAACAGGACCCCGGGCTGTGGTGGTCCGCGCTCGCCGCCGCCTGCCGCGAGGCGCTCACCGGGATCGACCCGCGCCGGGTACGGGGCCTGGCCGTGGACGCCACCTCCGGCACCGTGCTGCTGACCGACCCGGCGGGCGTCCCGCTCACCCCGGGGCTGATGTACGACGACCGCCGGGCCGACGCCTACACCGACCGCGTGAACACCCTCGGCGGACCCGTGTGGGACCGGCTCGGCTACCGCGCCATGCAGCCCTCCTGGGCGCTGCCCAAGCTGCTGTGGCTGCTGGACGACACGGACCGGCCGGCGGGCGCGCGACTGCTGCACCAGGCCGACTTCCTCACCTGGCGGCTGGCCGGGCACCAGGTCCCGAGCGACGCCAGCCACGCCCTGAAGACCGGCTACGACCTGATCGCCGAACGCTGGCCCGAGGCCGAACTCGACGCCCTCGGCGTCCCGGCCGGGCTGCTGCCCGACGTCGTGCGGCCCGGCACCGTCATCGGCACCGTGTGCGCCGCCGCGGCCGAGACCACCGGCATCCCCGCCGGCACGCCGATCACCGCGGGCATGACCGACGGCTGCGCCGCGCAGATCGGCGCCGGCACGCTCACCCCGGGCGCCTGGAACTCCGTACTGGGCACCACCCTGGTCCTCAAGGGGACCAGCCGGCACCTCGTCCGCGACCCCGGCGGCGTCGTCTACTGCCACCGCGGCCCCGACGGCACCTGGCTGCCCGGCGGCGCCTCCGGCAGCGGCGCCGGCGTCCTCGCCCGGCGCTTTCCCGGCGCCCGCCCCCGCGACCTCGACGCGCTCACCGCACGGGCCGCCGCGACCGGCTCCACCGCCGTCGTCTACCCGCTGGCCGGCCCGGGCGGCGAACGCTTCCCCTTCCGCGCCCCGGACGCCGTCCCCTTCACCCTCGGCCGGCCCCGCGGCGACGCCGAGGAGTTCCACGCCTGCCTGCTCGGCGTGGCCCTGGTCGAACGGCTCTGCCTCGACTACCTCGACCACCTCGGCGCCCCCGTCACCGGCCCGCTCACCTTCACCGGCGGCGGCGCCCGCAACCGCTACTGGACCCGGCTGCGCGCCGATGTCCTCGGCCGCCCCGTCCGCCTCCCCGAGCACGCCGAGAGCGCTCTCGGCATGGCGGTGCTCGCCGCCACCGCCTCCGGCGCCACGCTGCGGGACGCCGCGGGCAGCATGGTGCGGCCGGGCGCGCAGGTCCGCCCCGACCCCGCCCGCACCGCCCGTCTGCTCCCCGTCTACCTCGATTTCGTCGACGCGCTGGCCCGCCGCGGCTGGCTGCCGCCGGCCGTGGCCGGCCACGCGCGCGGAAAGGCCCGGCCGTGACCGACTTCCTGCTCGTGCGCCACGGGGAGACCGTGTGGCACGCCGACAACCGCTACGCCGGCCGCACCGACGTCCCGCTCACCGAGCTGGGCCGCCGGCAGGCCGCCGAACTCGGTGCCTGGGCCGCCGGGCAGCACCTGGACGCCGTCCTGTGCTCACCGCTCACCCGGGCCCGGCTCACCGCAGGACCCGCCGCGACCGCCCTCGGCCTCACCCCCTGGGTGGACGAGCGCCTGTGCGAGGTGGACTTCGGCCGCGGCGACGGACTCACCCGCGCGGAGATGGCCGACGCGTTCCCCGAGGAACTCGCCGCCTTCCTCGCCGACCCGGTCGCCCACCACCTGCCCGGCGGCGAGGACCCCGCCGCCGCGGCCGGCCGCGCGATCGACTGCCTGGAGGAGACCGCGCACAAACTCCCCGACGGCCGCGTCCTCGTCGTGGCCCACTCCACCCTGCTGCGCCTCGTGCTGTGCGCGCTCCTCGGCATCCCCCTCGCCCGCTACCGCCGGGTCTTCCCCATCCTGCGCAACGGCGCGCTCACCGAACTGCGGCTGCGCGACGGCCAGGCCGCGCTGCTCCGCCTCAACGCCCCCGTCCGCTGAACCCCCACCCCCTTCCGGGAGAACCACCGTGCCCACCACCGTCCTCGCCGCAGGCGACCACTTCGTCCTGCCGCACCTGCTGGAACAGGAACTGCGCGCCGCCGTGCCGCCCGGCACCGAACTGGACGTCCGCCGGCACCGGCTGCCGTGGCCGCACACGCCGTTCGGCAAGGTCGCCGAGGTCGACGAGGCATCGGGCAGCGAGGAGGAGATGATCGAGGCGCTGCGCGGCGCCCGGATCTGCGTCACCCAGATGGGCCCGCTCACCGACCGGGTACTGGCCGCCTGCCCCGACCTGGAGCTGTTCTGCGTCGGCCGGGGCGGCCCGGTCAACGCCAACCTGGAGGCCGCGACCCGGCACGGCGTCGCCGTCTGCTACGCCCCCGGGCGCAACGCCGTCGCCACCGCCGAGCACGCCCTCGCGCTGATCCTCGCCGCCGCCCGGGGCATCGCCGACGTGCACAGCGACCTCAAACGGGGCGTGTGGCGCGGCGACCACTACGACTACACGCGCTGCGGCGTGGAGATCGACGGCTCGGTCGTGGGCCTGGTCGGTTTCGGCGCCGTCGGCTCGCGCGTCGCCCGGGTCCTGCACGCCATGGGCGCCACGGTCCTCGTCCACGACCCCTACGTGCGCCCGGAGGCGGTGGGGGACATCGCCCGGCTGGTGTCCCTGGACGAACTGCTGGACCGCTCCCGGATCGTCTCCCTGCACGCCCGCGTGACCGAGGAGACCCGCGGCATGATCGGCCGGGCCCGGATCGGCGCCATGCCGCGCGGCGCGGTCCTCGTCAACTGCGCCCGGGGCGCCCTGGCCGACTACGACGCGGTGTGCGACGCGCTCGAGTCGGGACACCTCGCCGCCGCCGGGTTCGACGTGTTCCCCACCGAGCCGGTACCGGCCCGCTCCCGTCTGCTGTCCACCCCGGGGATCGTCCTCACCCCGCACATCGCCGGCGCCAGCCGCGAGGTCGCCCACAAGGCGGCCCGGATCACCGCCGCCGAGGCCGCCCGCTTCCTGCGCGGCGAACCACCGGCCCACTGCGCCAACCCGGAGGCCCTGACCCGCCGTCACCGCCGGTAGGACACGGCCAGTTCGCTGAGGTACCGCTTGGTCACCCGGCCGCCGTACCGCCCGTCGGCCAGGGCCGCGACACAGTCGAGCAGCCCCCGCAGGGCGGCCGCCGGCAGCGCCCGGTGACCGGAGTAGGTGCGCAGCACGTCCAGGTACTCCGCCGTGGTGTAGGTGATGTCCCGCTCGTGGCGGCGGAAGACCGTGGGACCGAACCGGCCGCTGCGCTCCACCTCCGCCGCGTGGTCCGAGCCGTCGACATCGGCGGCCTCGACAGGCGGCAGCCCGGGCGGGGTGTCCGGGTCGAAGCGCTCGTAACAGCGCTGGACCTCGGCGAAGAACTCCTCGGTGCCGCCCCGCACGTGCTGGGTGCGCACCACGGCGAGGGCCCCGCCCGGGCGCAGCGCGTCGGCGGCCCTGCCCATCCGCACCGCCGGGTCGATCCAGTGGAACGCCGTCGCCGAGACCACCGCGTCGAACGGCTCCGCCGGCAGCGGCCAGCGCTCGAACCGCGCCGTCACCACCTCCACCGCCGGGAACGCGGCCAGCTTGCGGCGGGCGACGGCGGCCATGCGCGGCCCCGCGTCCAGCGCCGTGATCCGGCAGCCCCGCGCGGCCAGCGGCACCGTCGCCTGCCCGGTCCCGCAGCCCACCTCCAGCACCCGGCTGCCGCCGCGGACGCCCGCCAGCTCCGCGAGGTCGTCGTACAGCCCGGACGGATACCCGGGCCTGGCCCGGTCGTACAGCTCCGCGTCCTCGTCGAACGTCCGGCCCAACCGCGCCCGCCGGGACTCCTCGGGCCGGTCGTCACGTCGCGCGCGGGCGGGGTCGTCGGGCATGGGGTGCAGGGTAGGCGATCGGGCCGCGGGGCCGGTACCGGGCGTCCCGGGGGCAGGCGGTTGCGCGGCTCGGTCACTCCTTCGGCGGCCGGGGGCCGTCGAGCCGGCGGGCGGTCTCGGTCACCGCCGCGCGGTGCCGGGCCAGTCGCTGCGGGGGACCGGGGGCGGGCTTCCCCCGCCGCCCCGGACGAGGCCCTGGGCGGCGGCCAGGACCATCACCCCGGCCCGACCGGCGGCGATCGGCTCGTCGTGCCTCGTACCGGCACGGTCCGGACCGGCCGGCCGGACCGTCGGCGGCACGCACCGGGGCGGCGGGGCAGCGAGCGCCGCACCCTACCGCTGCCCCCGCCCCGGCCCTCCGCCGTGGCCGTCCACGCCCCCGTGCCGCATCGTGGAGAGGGCTGCTGATCTGCGGGGAAGACCGGCCCGCCCGACCCGCGGGGCGAGCCGGCCGCGCCGGCGGTACCGGTGGCGCCTGCCGAGGGAAGGAGCGCGGTTCGATGAGACGGGACACACGGCGTCCGGAGCCGGCCGACCATCTGGCGGGCGCCGCGGCCGACCCCAGCGGACTGCTGGACCTGCTGGGCGTCGCCGCGGTGCTGCTGGAGGCCGACGGCAAGATCGACATGTGGAGCCCCCAGGCCGAGGAACTCTTCGGCTACACCCGCGGCGAGGCGGTCGGGCAGTACGCGGCGTCGCTGCTCCTGCAGCCCGAGCACCAGGACGCGGCGCTCACCCTGTTCGCCCAGGTCATGGAGACCGGCCGGCGCTGGGCCGGTGCCTTCCCCGTCCGGCACAAGGACGGCACCGTCCGGATGATCGAGTTCCGCAACGTCCGGCTGACGGACAGCCTCGGCGACCACTACGCCCTGGGGCTCGCCGTCGACCGCGTCGCCCTGCGCCAGATGGAACGCAAGCTGGCCCTGTCCAACCGGCTGGTCAGCCAGGCGCCGATCGGGCTGGCCGTCCTGGACACCGACTTGCGCTACCTCGCCGTCAACCCCGCCCTCGCCGCCATGCACGGCGTCGCCGAGGCCGACCACGTCGGCCGCGGGTTCCGCGAGATCCTGTCCGACCCGACCTTCGAGGGCGCCGAGGCACTGATGCGGGGCGTCCTGGACACCGGCACCCCCCTGGTGGAGCAGCAGGTGGTGGGCCGTACGTCCGCCGACCCCGAGGAGGACCACGCCTGGGCGGTGTCCGTCTACCGGCTGGAGGACCACCGCGGCCGGGTCCTCGGCATCGCCAACGTGGTGGTCGACGTCACCGACCGGTACCGGGCCGCGCAGAAGGCCGACCAGGCCCAGCGGCGGCTGCGCCTGATCGCCGACGGCTCGGCCCGGATCGGCACCACCCTGGAGGTGGAGCGCACCGCGCGGGAACTGGCCGACGTCCTGGTGCCCGGCCTCGCCGACATGGTCGCCGTGGACCTCCTCGACTCGGTCCTGCAGACGGGCCGTACCGACCTCGGCGACGGCCCCGCGCTGTTCCGCGCCGTGGCGGTGAAGACCGCCTACCCCACCGACGCCGGCCGGGCCATGGTGCCGCCCGGACGGCTCACCACCTACCACGCCGACCACCCCGCGTCGCAGTGCCTGCGCACCCGCCGACCCCTGCTGATCACCCATGTGCGCGGCGGCGACCACTCCCGCATCGCCGCCGACCCCGAAGCCGCCTCGCTGCTCGCCCGGGCCGGTGTCCACACCGACATGGCCGTCCCGCTCATCGCCCGGGAGAAGATCCTCGGCGTCATGGGCCTGGCCCGGGCCCGCAACCCGCTCCCGTTCGACGAGGACGACCTCACCCTCGCCTGCGAACTGGCCTCCTCCGCCGCCCTGAGCATCGACAACGCCGTCCTGCACCAGCACATCCGCAGCGCCGCCGAGACCCTCCAGCGCAGCCTGCTGCCGCAGCCCCCGCCCCGCCGCCCCGGCCTGGAGGTCGCCGTCCGCTACCGCCCCGCCCAGGCCCGCGACGAGGTCGGCGGCGACTGGTACGACGTGATCCCCCTCGACGGCGACCGCACCGCCCTCGCGGTGGGCGACGTCATGGGCAGCGGCATCCCGGCCGCCACCACCATGGGCCGGCTGCGCACCGCGATGGCCACCCTGGCCGACCTCGACCTCGAACCGGCCCGCATCCTCGGCCACCTCGACAAGACCACCCGCGAGCTGGACCCCTACATCGCCACCTGCCTGTACGCCGTCTACGACCCCCACCACGCCCGGCTGCACGTGGCGTCCGCCGGCCATCTGCCCCCGGCCCTGGTGCGCACCGGCGAGCGGCCGCGGCTGCTGGACCTGCCCACCGGCACCCCGCTCGGGGTCGGCGGGGTGCCCTTCGAGACCACCACCGTCGGCCTCGCGCCCGGCGACCGCCTCGTGCTCTACACGGACGGGCTGGTGGAGACCCGCGACGACCCCATCGACGAGCGCCTGGAGGCGCTGCTGCGCCTGCTGGAGCCGCCGGACCGCTCCACGGAGGAGACCTGCGACCGGCTGCTGCGCCTGCTGCGGGACCCCGCCGACCACGACGACGTCGCCCTCCTCATCGCCCACGTGCTGCCTCCGGCGGCTGGGCCGGCAGGGTGAGCACGGCCAGGACGGCGCACCCGGCCACGGCGGCGAAGAACCAGAAGCCCCAGGGATGGCCGACCCCGGCGGTCACCAGGGCGCCCGTGACCGAGGGGCCGACGAGGGAGCCGACCCGGCCGATGCCGGACGCCGAGCCGAGGGCGGTGCCCCGGACGGCGGCCGGGTAGTAGTGCGTGACGTAGGCGTAGACGAGCACCTGCGCCGAGAAGACGAACGCACCGGTCAGGAAGACGACCGTGCCGAGCAGCAGGTCGCTGTGCATCCGGACGCCGAGGCAGGCGAGCAGCACCGCCGAGACGGCGAACCAGCCCAGCGTGGTCGGCTTGATGCCGCGCCGGTCGGCCACGAAACCGCCCAGCACCAGCCCGGCCACCCCGCCGGCGTTGAGCACGAGCAGCTGCGTCACGGCCGTCGGCACGGGATACCCGGCGTCGTTCATCAGCTTCGGCAGCCAGGTGTTCAGGCCGTAGACCAGCAGCAGCCCCATGAACGAGGCGGCCCAGACCCCGACGCCCGCGCGCAGGTACGCCGGCCTCAGCAGCCCGGCGAACGCCACCCGCGGGCGCCCCCCGGCCGCCTCCCGGGCACGGACGAACGCCGCCGACTCCGGCAGCCGGAACCACTGCACCACCGCCACCAGCAGTCCGGCGGCGCCGAGGACGTAGAAGAGCACCTGCCAGTTCCCGGCGACCCGGAGCGCCAGCAGCGAGGTGATCACGGCACCGGTGTGATACCCGGTCATGGTCAGCGTGCCGGCGCGCGCCCGCCGCCCGGCCGGCAGGTGCTCGGCCGTCATCGTCAGCGACACGGGCATGCACGCGCCGAGCCCCACCCCGGCCGCGAGCCGCAGCGCGGCGAACACCGCCACGGAACCGGCCAGCGGGACCAGGAGGGTGAACACCGAGAACTCCACCACCGAGGCGATGAGCAGCAGCCGCCGGCCGAGCCGGTCGGCCAGCGGACCGACCAGCAGCGCGCCGACGGCGACCCCGACGAGCGACAGCGTGGCGACCGTGGTCGCGTCGCCCGCCGTCATGCCGAGGTGCCGGGTCTTCAACAGGGTCGGGATGATGGCGCCGAGGACCACGAGGTCGTAGCCCTCCAGCAGGACGGTGATCCAGCACAGGACCACCGTCCAGGCGGAGCGGCCGGCGGTGCCGGCCCCCGCCGGAGTGCCGGACGCGCGGGACGAGGCGGCGGACGACATGACGACGGACCCCCTGAGCGGCTGCGGAACGGACGGGAAAGGAGCCGGCGGGCTAGGTGAGCACCGTGTCGGTCTGGAGCAGCCGGGGCCCGTCCACGGGTTCGGACAGCGCGGCCCGCAGCCGAGCCGCATCGCCGACGTGCCGGGCGGGCACCCCGTAGCCCTCGGCGATGCGGGTGAAGTCCAGTCCGGGGATGTCCAGTCCCGGCGCGTCCGTCACCCGGAGCAGTCCGCCGAACCGGTGCAGGGCCCCGTACGTGCCGTTGCGCAGCAGCACCACGGTGAGGGGGACCCGGTAGCGGGCGGCCGTCCACAGCGCGGTGATGCCGTAGTTGGCCGAGCCGTCCCCGATCACGCCGACGACCGGCCGGCCGGGCCGGGCGAGGGCCACCCCGACCGCGCCGGGGAGCCCGAAGCCGAGGCCGCCGGCGGCCGGGAAGTAGTACGAGCCGGGCCGGCGCAGGTCCATCTGGCGCCACCAGGACGCGACCGTCGAGGTCGACTCCACCACGTACGCCGTGTCCGCGGGCTGCTCCTCCCGCAGGGCCGCGAAGACCTCCTCCGGGTGCAGCCCCGGCCCGTCCGTCCGGGCCGGCGCCGGCACGGGCCGGTAGCCGCCCGCCGGCGGCCCCGGCGCGCCGAGCGCCGCCAGCAGCAGACCGATCACCGCGGCGGGCTGAGCGACCAGCGCCTCGCCGACCGGTGCCCGCGCGGCGGCGGACACGTCCTCCGTGACCTGGATCAGCCGGGTGCCCTCCGGCAGATACCGGCCGGGCAGGTGCTCGTGGTACCGGAACACCGGCGCGCCGAGGACCAGGACGAGGTCATGGCCCGTCAGGGCGCGGCAGACCGGCTCGATGCCCGCGGGCAGCACTCCCCGGAACAGCGGGTGCCGGTTGGGGAAGGGCAGCCGGAAGACCGAGGGAGCCGCCCACACCGGACCACCGAGCCGCTCGGCCAGCCGCACCGCGTCGGGAAGGAGCCCGTCCGCGTCGATGTCACCGCCCAGCACCAGGGCGGGCCGCCGCGCCGCGGCCACCGCCGCGGCCAGCCGGCGCCCCTGCTCCGCGCCGGGCGCCCCCGCCCGCTCGACCCGGCGCTCCCACACGGCCGGCGCGTTCTCGTCCGCGTCGGCCGTCCAGTCGTCGTACGGCACGGACAGGAAGGACGGCCGGCGCCGCAGCCGCGCCTCGAAGACGGCCTGGGCGAGCGCCCGCGGCACGTCCCGCGCGCACGCCGGCTCCGCGGCCCAGCCGACCAGCGGCCGCATCAGGGCGGGCGCGTCGACATTGGTGAGGTACGCCTCCGGCCCGATGGCCGGCCGCACCTGCTGCCCGGCCAGGACGACCAGCGGGGTGCGCGAGGCCACCGCGTTCGTCAGCGCGCCCAGCGCGTTGCCGGAGCCCGCGGCGGAGTGCAGGTTGACCAGCGCGGGCCGGCCGGACGCCTGCGCGTAGCCGTCGGCCATGCCCACGACCGCGCCCTCGTGCAGACCCAGCACGTACCGGAACCCGTCGGGCAGACCGGCGAGGAAGGGCAGCTCGTTGGAGCCCGGGTTGCCGAAGATCGTGGTGAGCCCCTGACGCTCCAGGAACTCGTGGGCGATACGGCGCACGGATGGCACGGGCGGCCCCTTCCGAACGGGCGGTCCCTCACGAGGCGACGCGGCACACAGTAGGGAGCGCGCGCCCCGGCCGCCATACGCCGGACGCCCTCGGTTCCGGTCCGCCGCCGTCCGGCCCCGCCGCCCCTACCCGGCGGGGTCCAGGACGACCGGCAGTTCCGCCAGGCCGCGGAAGGCGGGGAACGGCACCTCCAGCCACCGCGGCCCGGCGGCCGGGTCGGCCAGGGCCATCCGGGGGAACCGGTCGAACAGCAGCCTGAGGGCGGACTGGGTCTCCAGCCGGGCCAGCGGGGCGCCCAGACAGTAGTGGCTGCCGTGCCCGAAACCCAGATGGGCGTCCTGCGCGTTGCCCGGCCGGGTCACGTTCAGCTCGTCGGGGGAGTCGAACTTCTCCGCGTCGCGGTTGGCCGAGCTGAGCGCGATCTGGACCAGGGCCCCCTTGGGGATCAGGGTCCCGCCGTACTCCACGTCCTCGGTCGCGTAGCGGAACGTCGCGGTCTCCACCGAGCCGTCGTAGCGCACCAGTTCCTCGACCGCCGCACGGATCAGCTCCGGGTTCTCCCGTACGGCGGCCGACTGCCGGGGGTGCGCCAGCAGATGGTGCACGGCGTTGCCGATCAGGTACGCCGTCGTCTTGTGCCCGGCGAACATCAGCAGGAAGGCCGTGGAGACCAGCTCGTTCTGGGTGAGCGAGCCGTCCTCGCCGTCCCGCACCGCGATGAGCGCGCTCAGCAGGTCGTCACCCGGGCGTTCCCGCTTGGCGGCGATCAGCTCGGTGAAGTACGCGTGCAGGTCCTCCTCCGCCCGCTGCTGGGCCCGCTTGAACTCCTCGCCGAACCCGGTCTGCGCCACCGTGGTGGACAGCCGCTGCATCCTCGACCGGTCCTCGGCCGGCACGCCGAGCAGATCGCAGATCACGATGATCGGCAGCGGGAACGCGAACACCGGCAGCAGGTCGACGGGTTCCCGGGTCGGGCACGCGTCGAGCAGCTCGCGGACGACCTCCTCGATGCGCGGCCGCAGCGCCTGCACCCGCCGCGGGGTGAAGGCCGAGTTGACCAGCCTGCGCAGCCGGGTGTGCTTGGGCGCGTCGGAGTTGAGCATGTTGTCGTCCAGCGCGATGGACGAGTCGCCGAAGATCCGCCGGTAGGCGTCCATCGCCCCGTACATGTCCTTGCTCAGCCGCGGGTCCGACAGCGCGGCCCGCGCGTCCTCGTAGCGGGTGATCAGGTACGTCTCGTTGCCGTGCGGCGGTCTCACGGCGCAGACCGGTGCCTGCGCGCGCAGGCGGGCGTAGACGGCGTGCGGGTCGCGGCGGAACTCGGGGGTGCAGCGCTCGGCCGCGGCGACGGCCTCCTGCGTGGTGGTCACGGACGGCTCCTGAGGTCGAAGACGGCTTGGGCGTTTCCGCCGAGGACGAGCTGCTGGGACGCCTTGTCGAGCGGCAGCTTCTCGATCATGCGGACGAAGTCCCCCAACGGCGCGGCCATCGGCGGCGAGTCGGTGCCGAACAGCATCCGCTCCGGGCCCAGCACCTCCGCGTTCAGACTCAGGTGCGCCGCGCTGAACGGGCTGGTGTCGACGTACATGCGGCGCAGGGCGGCGGCCGGGTCGGGGGACGGGGTGAGGGCGGTGCCGGAGGCGGGGGACGGGGCAGCGGGGGGTGCCTGGCGTGTGCCGGGGCCGCCGGGTGCGCCGCCCGGGCGGGGCGCGTGGGCGCGGGAGGTACCGGACACACCGGCGGCACCCGGCCTGTCGGCGGCACCGGGCGCCTCGGCGGCTCCCGGCCGGCCGGCGGGGGGCGCGCCCCCGGCCCAGTGCCGGGGGCGCGCCGCGGTCTGCAACCGCTCCGGCAGCAGCGCGATCGCGCCGCCGCCGGTCGCGCCGATCAGCCGCAGACCGGGGTACTTGTCCAGCCACCCCGCGTACGCGATCATCGCCATGCCCAGGGTGACGTCGCCGAAGCGGCCGATCTGCTCCACGAACGCCGTCTGCTCGACCCGCTCGGTGCCGGCCGGCTCCGCCGGGGCGTGCACCAGGACCGGCACCCCCGCCTCCGCGGCCAGCGCGAAGAACGCGTCGGCGCGGGGCGAGCCGAGCAGCTCCCCGTGGACGCTGGAGGTGGTGATCAGGCCGACGAAGGCGGGGTCCGCCAGGGTCTCCCGCACCCCTTCCAGGTGGTCGTCGTCCCCGAACGGGTTGGCGTACACATAGCCGCGCAACTGGTCCGGGAAGCGGCGGATCAGGCCCGACATCCAGGCGTGGAAGGCGCGCAGCCGGTCACGCGGCTGCGCGTAGTTGTCCACGCCCGGCACCCGCGCCATCGCCCCGGCCCCCACCGGGCTGCCGATGATGGTCAGGTCGATGCCGGCCTCGGCGCGGGCGGCGAGCATGCCGTCGACGTCGGTCAGGCTCGGCGGCATGGGGAAGCGCGCGGCGGCTTCCGGTGGGGACAGGTGCCCGTGGATGTCGATGATCACGTGTCGGTTCCCGGTTTCGGTCTCAGTGCGCGGGTGATCGCGGCACAGTCCTGGTCGCCCAGTCCCTGCTCGGTGGCGCGGACGTGGGTCTCCGCCGCGGCGGTCGCCAGCGGCAGGCTCAGGCCGGCGGCTGCCGCCTGCTTGGTAGCGAGCATGAGGTCTTTCGCCATCAGCCGCAGCCGGAAGTCCGGCTCGTCGAAGCGGCCCGCCGCCAGCCGCCGCGACTTGAACGCCATGACCGGCGAGGCGAACCCGCTGCCCGCGACGGTCTTCAGGACCTGCTGCCGGTCCAGTCCCGAGGCCTCCGCCAGCTCGGTGGCCTCGGCCAGCGCCTGCACCTCGATGCCCATCAGCAGGTTGAGGAGCAGTTTCATCCGCATGCCGGAACCGAGCGCGCCCAGATGGACGACGTCCTTGCCCAGCGCGTCCAGCAGCGGACGGGCCGCCTTGAAGGCGTCCTCGGCGCCGCCGACGAACAACCGCAGTTCCCCGTCGCGGGCGTGGTCGCGGTTGCCGAGCATGCCCACGTCCAGCGCCGCGGGCAGGTCCCCGGCGATCTGGACGACCTCCTCGGGGGCGACGGTGCTCGCGCACAGCAGGGTGCCCGCGTAGGGGCCGTGGGCCAGCACGCCGTCCGGTCCGCGCAGTACGGTGCCGAGGGCCTCGCCGTCGGCGACGACGCAGAGGGCGGCGCTCGTGCCCGCGACCGCTTCGGCCGGGTGCGCGGCGACGTGCGCGCCGGCCCGGGCGAGCGGCGCGGTGCGGTCCGGGGTACGGTTCCACACCCGGACCTGTATGCCCTGGTCGAGCAGGCGGTGGGCCAGTCCGGCGCCCATCGCGCCGAGGCCGAGTACGGCGACGGGGCCGTGCGCCGGGCGCGTCACGATGTCACCCCCCGGGTCTCCTTGACGACGCGGTAGCGCAGCGACTGCCGCTGGTCGACGAACTCGCGCAGCGGCGCGACCAGCTCGCGGTGCTCCTCGCTCTGCTGCCAGGCGAAGAACTGCTCGGCCGACTGCCACTCGCTCGTGATCACCCACTGGCGGGAGTCGTCGGCGGGCCGGCCGAGCCGCTCCACGAGGTGACCGGGGGTGCCGGCCACGGACTTCCGGAGGTGCTCGTACAGGTCGAGGAAGCCCTGCTCACGGCCCTCGATGACGCGGACCGCGAAGACGACGCCCAGCTTGTCGGCCGATCGGCCCTGGTGGTTGGTGTCCATGTCTCCTCCTGAGTGAGATCCGGTGGGACACGACACCCACGGACTCACGTCGCCCGTACGGCCGCAACTCCGAACGGGTCAGGGCCCAGTGGGGACAAGGGGTGCACGCTGCGTCATTAGTCGGTTCGGGTGAGCGGGGGGCGGTGTCCGGGGCCCGGCGGGCGGGGCGCGGAGGGATCCCGCCGGCCGACTCTTTCGGGTGGCCGCGGGCCGGTTCCGGTGAGGGGCGGCACCGCCTCCGGACCGCCGCCGGACTCCTGACCGCCGACGGGCGGTCAGCGGCCTTCCCACGCGCGTCCCTTTCCCCGCGCCGGTGTTCCCGAGGCGCTTTCCCCGCGTCGCTCCCCGCGTCGCTCCCCGCGTCGCTCTCCGCGCGGTGTCCTGCGGGAAAACCGGATGCGCGGGGGCCGGAGGCCGTGTCAGGCTCCGCCGATGGACCGTGAGGAGATGTCCCGGCGCGCTCACGCGGATCACCCGATAGCCGCGCCGCTCGACGACGACGCGGTACGGGGACTGCTGGAGCGGGCCCTGCCCCCCGGCGACGGCCGCGTGCTCGACCTCGGCTGCGGCGGCGGGGAGTGGCTCCTGCGGGCCCTGACCGCGCGCCCGGGCCTGCGCGCCGAGGGCGTCGACCTCTCCGAGCGCGCGCTGGCGGACGCGCGCCGGGCCGCGCACCGGCTCGGCGTCCGGGACCGGTTGGTCCTCCACCGCCAGGACGCCGCCCGGTTCACCGCGCCGCACGCCTTCGACCTCGTACTGTGCGTGGGGGCGACGCACGCCTTCGGCGGTCTGCCGGCCACCTTGGCGGCGGCGCGCCGCCACCTCGCGCCCGGCGGACGCGTCCTGGTCGGGGAGGGGTTCTGGCAGCACGAGCCGTCCGCCGGGGCCGTCGCCCTGCTCGGCGACCTCGACGACCTGCCGACCACACTGGACCGGGTCGTCGCGGACGGCTGGACGCCGGTCCACGGACACGTCAGCACGCGCCGGGAACTGGACGACTACGAATGGGCCTGGACGGGGACGCTGGCCTCCTGGGCGCTGGACCACCCCGGCCACCCGGACAGCCCCAAGGCGCTGGAGACGGCCACGACCCACCGCGACGAGTGGCTGCGCGTCTACCGCGACGCCTTCGGCTTCGTCTGCCTGGTGCTGCGGCCGGCACCGGACCGGGCGGGGACGGGCGGGGCCGCCGGCCGCGCCTGACGGGACACCGGGCCGCGCAGGGGGCGGGCCGGGCGGCGCGGAAGCGGTACGCGAGCGCGAGGCCCCCGAGGGCGGCGCGCCGCCGCTTGGTCCGCCGGCCCTCCCGCGCGCCGTCCCCGGCGCGAGGAGGGGGCTGCCGCCGCCTCACCGGGCACGGCACTGAGAAGATCGTCCGCGACCGTGGGCGCACCCGACCCGGAAGGAAGCGACGAGATCATGCGTGTCACCGTGGACCGAGACCCGACGGAGGCGTCCGGATGACCGGCAGCGCGCGGACCGGCGCGCCCGACACCGCCGGACCCGTCCTGCTGCGCACGCGCGGACGGGCCGCGTACCTCACCCTCAACCGGCCCGAGGCCCTCAACGCCCTGAACCACGTCATGGTCCGCCGGATCGACGAGGCCCTGACCGCGTGGGAGCACGACCCGGCCGTGGAGACCGTCGTCATCACCGGCGCGGGAGAGCGCGGCCTGTGCGCGGGCGGCGACATCCGCGCCGTCCACGACGACGCCCGCGACGGCGACGGCACCGCCTCCGCCGCGTTCTGGCGCGACGAGTACCACCTGAACGCCCGCATCGCCCGCTACCCCAAGCCCTACGTCGCCGTGATGGACGGCATCGTGATGGGCGGCGGGGTCGGCGTCTCCGCGCACGGCGGCGTCCGCGTCGTCACCGAACGCTCGCGGATCGCCATGCCCGAGACCGGCATCGGTTTCGTCCCCGACGTCGGCGGCACCCACCTGCTCGGCCGCGCCCCCGGCGAACTGGGCACCCACCTGGCCCTGACGGGCACCCCGATCGGCGCCGGGGACGCCCTGCTGTGCGGGCTCGCCGACCACTACATCCCGTCCGGGGCCCTCGGCGCCTTCACGGCGGACCTCGCCGACCTCCCCGCGGCGGACGCCGTGGCACGCCACGAACAGCCGGCGCCCGAGGGGCTGCTGGCCGGCCGGCGGGACTGGATCGACGCCTGCTACGCCGCCGGCACGGTCGAGGAGATCGTCGGGCGGCTGTCCGCCCACGGCGGTCCGGAGGCGAAGGAGACGGCCGAGACCCTGCTCGCCAGGTCGCCCACCTCGCTCAAGGTCACCCTCGCCGCGATCCGCCGCGCCCGGCGCCTCGGCTCGCTGGAACGGGTCCTCGACCAGGAGTACCGCGTCTCCTGCGCCGCCCTGAGCAGCCCCGACCTGGTCGAGGGCATCCGGGCGCAGATCATCGACAAGGACCGCACCCCGCGCTGGTCGCCCGCGAGCCTCGCCGAGGTCACCGACACCGCGGTGGAACGCTTCTTCGCCCCGCTCGGCGACCGCGAGCTGGGGCTGGGCGGCTGACGCGGCCGTACCCGGGCCGCGCCGGGGGGGCCGGTACGGGAACGCGCGCCGGGCGGCGGACCCCGCCACCCGGCGCCGTCCGCGCCGCCCGGTCGCGCCGGGGGGTGGTGACGGCCCGCGAGGCGGCCGTCCGCGCCCCCCGGCCCCGCCGGGCATCGGCGTTTCGGCCCCCGTGTGCAGTGCGCCCCCATCACCCGGCAGGGGCCAGCGTCGCCGGCGTGCCGGTCGTGCCGCCCGGCGCCCGGCGGCGTTGTACCGGGTGTACGACGCTCCGCACCCGCCGAACGGCACCGCCCCGGAAGGACCTTCGCGCACGTGTTCCCCAAGCCTCTCGACACCCGCCTGATCACCTCCCGCACGTCCGGCCCCGGGCGGGTGACGGCGTGACCCGCGTCTGGCTGCCGCCCGAGGAGTACGCCGAGCAGCTCATGAAGGCGACCGGGTTCGCCTGTGTGCACTTCACCGACGAGCGGGACCGGCCCGTCCAGCTGCACGCCCCGTACAGTCCCGCGCACCCCTGGCAGATGGCCGGCGGCACGATGGAGCCGGGCGAGCGGCCGTGGGAGACGGCCGTGCGGGAGTGCCGCGAGGAGACCGGCATCACGGTCACCGGCCCGCCCCGGCTGCTGGCCGCGGTCTACGGCCTGCCCGGCGACGAGTGGCCGTACAGCAGCATGGGCCTGATCTTCGACGGGGGCCGGCTCGGCGAGGCGGAGATCCGGGGCATCACCCTCGACCCGGACGAGCACGACGAGGTGCGCGTGCTGTCCCTGCCCGAGTGGCGGCCGTTGATGCCGGACCGGGACTTCGCCCGGCTGGCGGCCGTGGCCCAGGCCCGCCGCACCGGGGTGGCCGGGTACTTCGACACCTGGGACTGGGGGGAGGCGTGAGGCGTGCGGAGGGGCCCGGTCCCGGAGCGGATACGGCCGGGGCGGCCGAGAGGCCCCCGGACCCCGTGGGGGAAGCCGCGCCGCCCGGTCCGCCCGCCGCACGCCCGACCGGACGCCCAGGCGCTCCTCGCCGGCGGGGTCCTCGCCCGGTACACCGCCGCGGGTGCCCGTAAGGCCGCCGTCACGGCGTCCGGGCGCCCGGCGGCCCCGGGCCGGGCGACGGCCGGGCCCGGCGGCGGTCGCCGCGGGCAGGGTCATCCGGTGGGCGTGCCGGCGCCCGGCGGGTACCGCGTCCCCGCCGGCCTCGCCCCGGCCGGCGCCCGACCCGCGGGCGTCCGGCGGTTCAGCCGCCGATCAGGGCGGTGAAGCGGTCGGCGTCGATGTTGCCCCCGGAGGCGATGACACCGACCCGGCGCGGGAGGGCGCCGACGCGTCCGGCGAGCAGCGCGGCCAGCGGGGTGGCGCCGCTCGGCTCCAGGACGATCTTCAGGCGCTCGAAGGCGAACCGCATCGCGGTGAGGATCTCCGCGTCGCTGACCAGGGCGATCGAGTCGACCAGCCGCTGGTTCACGGGGAAGGTGAGTTCGCCGGGGGTGGGCAGGGCCTGTCCGTCGGCGATGGTGCGGGGCACCGGGACGGTGACGCGGGCGCCGGCCTCCAGGGAGCGCCTGGTGTCGTCGCTCCCCTCCGGTTCGACGCCGACGACCCGGATGCCCGGGTGCAGCGCGGTGGCGGCGGTGGCGCTGCCGGCGATGAGGCCGCCGCCGCCCACCGGCACCACCAGGGCGTCCAACGGGCCGGTCTCCTCCAGCAGTTCCAGGGCGGCGGTGCCCTGGCCGGCGATCACGTCCGGGTGGTCGTAGGGCGGGATCAGGGCCAGACCGCGGTCCTCGGCCAGGGCGTGGCCGAGCGCGATGCGGTCCTCGGTGTAACGGTCGTAGGTGACGATCTCCGCCCCGTACCCGGCGGTCGCCTCCCGCTTGGAGCGGGGCGCGTCCTCGGGCATCAGGATGACGGCGCTGGTGCCCAGTTCGCGGGCGGCCAGCGCGGTGGCCTGGGCGTGGTTGCCGGAGGAGTAGGCGGCGATGCCCTTCGCCAGCTGCTCCGGGGGAAGCTGGGCGGCGGCGTTGTACGCGCCGCGGAACTTGAAGGCGCCGATCCGCTGGAAGTTCTCCGCCTTGATGAACACCTCCGCGCCGACGAGGGAGTTCAGGGTGCGGGAGGTCAGGACGGGCGTGCGGTGCGCGACGCCCTCGAGGCGGGCGGCGGCGGCGCGGACATCGGCGAACGTGACGGGCGGTGCGGCGGGCATGAGTGGGTCCTCCGGACGACGGGACGGGACGGGGAAGCGCAACGGGACGGTCACCAGCCGGAGATCCGGGGCCAGTACGCCTCGATCGCGGGGCACGCCGTCGTACCGCCGGAGCTGTCGACGACGTGGTAGCCGTGGTGCTGGGCGGCCGTGGCGCAGGCGTGGTTGGGCAGGACGCGCAGCCGGGTGCCGATGGGCAGTCCGGGCAGGGCGGCGCCGTCCCGGGCGGTCAGCGTGCCGTGCTCCTGGCTGGCGGCGGTCATGACCAGGCCCGGGATCAGGGCGCCGGACAGGTCGGTGACCAGGCCGTAGCCCTGGTCCCGGGGCTGGGCGGCGGTGCCGCGGTCGCGGGAGAGGGCCATCCAGCCGCCGTCGGTCACGATCCACCCGTACTCCGGGCGGTGCCCGATGACGGTGACCACCACCGACAGGGCGATGTCGGCCGGCGCGCAGACACCGAGCCCCGCCATCACCAGGTCGAAGAACACGTAGTTGCCGGCGCGCAGTTCGGTGACCCCGGTGAGGTCCTCGGCGGCGTGCGCGGTGGGCGTGGAGCCCACGCTGACGGTGCGCACCGGCAGCCCCGCCGCGCGCAGCCGCCGGGCCGCCGCGACCGCCGCGTCGCGTTCGCTCCGCGCCGCCGCGCGCCGCTCCTCGACGGTGAAGGCGGAGTACGACTCGCCGGCGTGCGTCAGTACGCCGTCCAGGCAGCCCGCGTCGTGCAGGATCCGGCCGATCCCGGTCAGTTCGGGGGCGCCGGGCCTGAGGCCGCCGCGGTGGCCGTCGCAGTCGATCTCGATCAGTGCCGGCAGGGCCACGCCGGCCTCCCGGGCCGCCCCGGCGACGAACGACGCCTGCTCGGTGCTGTCCAGCAGGACGCGCAGGGTGACCCCGCGGCGCACCAGGGCGGTCACGCGCTGGAGTTTGCGCGGTTCGACGCCGACGGCATAGGTGAGGTCGCGGTACCCGGCGTCGGCGAACGCCTCGGCCTCGGCGAGGGTGGAGACGGTGACCGGACCGGGCGCGCCGCCGTGCAGGAGGGCGGCGGCGTCCAGGCTCTTCGCCGTCTTCACATGGGGGCGCAGGCCGACCCCGAGGCGGTCCGCCCGGGCCCGCAGCCGGGCGCTGTTGCGCCGCGACCGGTGCGCGTCCACGACGGCGAACGGGGTGTCGGGGCCGGCCAGGGTCCGGGCAGCGGGGGAGCAGGCGGTGCTCATGTGACCCCTCACTTCGCGTAGTTGTAGACCGTCGCCCGGGACACGCCGAGCAGGTCCGCGATGGTCTGCGCGGCGTCGCGCGAGTCGAAGTAGCCGTCGCGCTGCAACTGCCGTACCAGCGCCCTCTTCTCCTCCCGGCTCAGCGAGCGCGGGGTGGCGGCGCGCTCGGCGGCGCGGGCCTCCACCGTCTCCCGCAGCTCCCGCGCGGCGCGGTCCCGCAGGGTCTCCAGGGGCGGCTCGCGGTGCGCGCAGTCCGTGGCCACGAGGTTGGACAGGGCCAGGGTGACCGGGGACAGGACGGACACGTCCAGGTTCAGGCACAGGGCGGCGACGTACTCGCCCGCCGCGTTCTTGATGCCGATGGACGTGCTCTTCGCCGGGCGGCCGTCGGGGAACCGGTTCGGGTAGTTCTGCACGACGCCGGGGTAGTCGGGGTCGGCGATGCGGGCCAGGCCCAGCTCCGTGGCGGGGTCGCCGACCCGGCGGCCGGAGAGGTTGTTCTCGATGGCGCGGATCGCGTGGTCCGGATCGCGCAGATCGTGCAGCACGACCTCGCACAGGCCGGGGAACATGCGGCCCAGCGCGACGGCGATCTTCTCCGCCTCCCGCAGGAGGTGCTCGTCGTCCGCGCCGTCCGCGCGTCCGGCGTCCGCCCGGTGCTCCACGGGGCCTCCCCACCGGCCTCGACTTGCGGTCCATTTCTGGACGGTGAGTCTAAGTCGGGTGGGCCGCCGCTGTCCAGGTGATCCGGCCCGCATCGCCGCCGGACGTCAACTACCCTCCGTACCAGCGCGTTTCGCGCACGGCATGACCGACGAGGGGGATCCATGGCAGACCGGTCCAGCGCGGGGCACCCGAAGTGGCTGCGCCGCTTCCACGAACCGGACCCGGGTGCGCCGCGGTTGCTCTGCCTGCCGCACGCCGGCGGCTCCGCGAGTTTCTACTTCCCCTTCTCCAAGGCGCTGTCGCCCGCGGTGGACGTGCGTGCCGCGCAGTACCCCGGCCGCCAGGACCGCGCCGGGGAACCCTTCGCGCACTCGCTCCGGGAACTCGCCCAGGGGGTGTTCCACGCGCTGGACGAGCGGGACGGGACGCCGCTCGCGCTGTTCGGGCACAGCATGGGCGCCCTGGTCGGCTTCGAGCTGGCCCGCCTGCTGGAGAACGCCGGCCGCCCGCCCGCGGTGCTCTTCCTCTCCGGCCGCCGGGGCCCGTCCGCGGAGCGGACCGAGACCGTCCACCTGGGCGACGACGCCCAGCTGATCGAGGAGGTCATGCGCATGGACGGCACCGACTCCGCCGTCCTCCAGGACGAGGACCTGCTCCAGCTGGTCCTGCCCGCGCTGAGGGCCGACTACCACGCCGTGGGGACCTACCGGCCCACCCCCGGCCCGCCGCTCGGCTGCCCGCTCGTCGTGCTGACGGGCGACGCCGACCCGCGGGTGACCCCGGACGAGGCCCGGACCTGGGAAAAGGAGACCGACGGCCCCTTCGAGTGCCACGTCCACCCCGGGGGCCACTTCTACCTGGTCGACCAGCGGCAGGCCGTCCTCGACCGGATCCGGGCCGCGCTGCGGCGGTTTGCGCCCGGCACCGGCGCGGCGCTCTGAGCCCGCGGACGGCGGCGGCACCGGCCGGGAACACGGCACGGGCGGCACCGGTCGAGACGGTGCCGCCCGGCGGAGGGCGTCAGCCCAGGATCTTGGCGGACTCGATGACCACCTGCTCCTTGGGGACGTCCTGGTGGCCCTGGTAGTTGCCCGTCTTCACGCCCTTGATGGCGTCGACGACGTTCTGGCCCTCGGTGACCCGGCCGAACACGGCGTAGCCCCAGCCGTTCGGGGACTTCGAGGAGTAGTTGAGGAACGCGTTGTCCGAAACGTTGATGAAGAACTGGGCCGTCGCCGAGTGCGGGTCGTTCGTCCGCGCCATCGCCACGGTGTAGTTGTCGTTCTTCAGGCCGTTGTCGGCCTCGTTCTGGATCGGCGCCTGGGTGGGCTTCTGCTTCATGTCCGGCGTGAAACCGCCGCCCTGGATCATGAAGTTGTTGATCACCCGGTGGAAAATCGTGCCGTCGTAGTGGCCGCTGCGCACATACGCCAGGAAGTTCTCGACCGTCTTGGGCGCCTCGGCGTCGTTCAGCTCCAGCACGATCCGGCCGGCGCTGGTGTTCAGCTCGACTGTCGACATCAAAAATCTCCTCATTCCGGTGGGACTCGCCCACGCTACAGGTACGGCCCGGCCGGCCGTTCTCCGGTGCGACCGACGGGCACGCCGGTCCGGCGGCCCGAGATCACCATGGAATATACGACCACAGGTCACGCGTACGACGCCGCGGCGCCCCGGGCCTCGAACGGCCATCCGGGTCACGCCGAGGTGCGGGCACGGCCCGCGAGCCGGTTCCCGGCCGGCCGCGGCGCCGCGCCGTCCGGCCCGGGCGTCAGGACGGCCGGGCCCCGTCGCCGGGCGCCGGGGGCAGCGCCAGATGCGCCAGGTCGCCCGGCGGCGGCGTGGTCACCGGCCACAGCGGGGCGGCCTGCCCGTCGGCGAGCGCGGCCGGCGCGTCGGTGAGGTTCATCCGCTCCCGCAGCCGGCCGTAGAAGTCCATCGGACCGAGCCGGACCGCCCTCAGCCGGCGGGGAGCGGCGTACACGCCGATCCAGTCCCCGGGGCCGAGCACCCCGCGCAACTGGCCGTCGATGCTGACCGCGGCCCGCCCCGACCGCTGGAGCACCCGCAGCGCGATCGGCTCGTCCGGCGCGGCCACCACCGACCGGTTGAACACCATGTGCGGCGCGACCGGCGTGAACACCAGGCCCTCCGCGCGGGGCGAGACCACCGGGCCGCCCGCGGCGAAGCTGTACGCCGTGGACCCCGTGGGCGTGGCCACCAGCAGCGCGTCCGCCGAGTACGAGGCCAGCAGCCGGCCCGCCAGATACACCCCGACCGACACCTGCCGGTCCCGGGACAGCTTCTCCAGGACCACGTCGTTCAGCGCGGTCACGTCCAGGGCCACCCCCCAGTCCCCGCCCGACTCGCACTCCGTGCGCACCGGGGGCGGCGGCAGCAGCGGCCCGCGCCCGTACTCCAGCAGCGCCTCCATGTGCGCGGGCACCTCCAGCCGGCAGGACGCGCGCAGGGTGAGCAGCATCCGGCTCTCCACGTGGATCCGACCCTCCCGCACGGCGTCCAGCGCGGTCCGCACCGCCGGGGCGGGCACCTCCGTCAGGAAGCCGACCCGGCCCAGGTCGACGCCGAGGACCAGGGCGTCGTTCTCGGCCGCCAGCCGGGCTCCGCGCAGGAACGTGCCGTCACCGCCCAGGGTGATGATGAGGTCCGGATCGCCCGCGTCGGCCAGTTCCTCGCGGGCGCTGTGCCGCGCGCCCTCCCGCCACACGTCGATGTCCGCGCACCCCACCCCGTGCTCGGCGCACCAAGCGCGCACGTCCCGCGCGGCGGCCACCGCCTCGGCGCGCCCGCCGTGCACGACCAGGCCGACACGGTTCACCGTCATACCCGCACACCCGCCTCCCAGCCGGTTTCCTGCCCGGCGCCATCCTCGCCGCGGACGGCACCGGCACGCCGCGCGCCACGCCGCCGGACGGCCCGGACACCGCCGTGCCGGGCCGTGCGCCGTGCCGGGCCGTGTGCCGGGGCGGGCCGTATGCCGGGGGGCTGTACGGCGTGCCGGGCCGTGCGTCGGGGCGGCTGTACGCCGAGCCGGGCCGTGTGCCGGGGCGGGCCGTACGTCGAGCCGGGCCGTACGTCGAGCCGGGCCGTACGGCGTGCCGGGCCGTACGTCGAGCCGGGCCGTATGCCGGGGCTGGCCGTGCGCCGTGCCGGGCCGTATGCCGGGGCGGGCGTGCGGCGAGCCGGGCCGTCCGGCGCCGTACCGCGTCCGCGTGGGGCGGCAGCCGTCATCCCCGGCCGTCGTCCGCCGCGAGGAACGGCTCCAGCAGGGCCAGCAGCGCGTCCGGGCGGTGCAACGGGATGATGTGGCCGCAGTCGGGGATGACGTGTCCGGTCAACCGGTCCGCGTACGGCCGCAGTTGCCGTTCCAGCGAGCGGCCCACCGGGTGGGCGCCCACGGTGAGGGCGGGCACGGTGAGGCGGGCGCCGGCCACGGCCTCCCGGACCTGCCGGGCAGTGGCGGGCAGCGCCCGGTAGGGGCCGAACGCCGCGCGCAGCGCCCCGCCGCCGGTGTAGGCGCGGCCGAACGCGGCACGCACGTCCGGCCGCACGCCCCGGCCCAGCGTGCCGCGCTCCAGGAACCAGTCGACGTACGCCGCCTCGTGACCCGTCAGCACCGACTCCGCCAGCCCGGGCGCCGCGTGGAACCCGAACCACCACGGCGGCCCGGCCGCGAGGAACTCCTCGGCGCCCGGCAGATCGCCCAGCAGGGATTCCATCAGCACGAGCCGCCGAACCAGGCCGGGCCGCCGCATGGCCAGCAGGAACGCGGGCGGGGTGCCGAGGTCGATGCCGACCACGGCCGCCGGGCCCGCGTCCAGCGCCTCCAGCAGGCCCGCCGCGTCGGCGGCGAGCGTCGCGGCGTCGTAGCCGTCCGCCGGCCGGTCGCTGTCGCCGAACCCGCGCAGATCCGGCGCGATCACCCGGTAGCGGCGGGCCAGCGGCCCGATGACCTCGCTCCACAGCCGCCAGGTGTGCGGGAAGCCGTGCAGCAGCAGTACCGCCGGGCCCGCGCCGGCCGTGGCGACATTGAGTCCGGTCCCGCCGACAACGATCCGGCGCAGCCGCACACCGGGCACGGGGGTGACAGTCATGAGCGATCCCTCGCCATCCTTGAGTAACCGATGGTGACAAGGGCACGTTAGGTAACTAGGCTCGGCGGCAACAGACCGCACTTTCCCGTCAGTTGGTGAGCTCCAGGTGACTTCCCAGGCCAAGGACGCGTCCGCCGCGCGCGGCGACCTGTTCGACCCCGCGTGCCCGACCCGCCGGCTGCTGGACCGGATCGGCACCAAGTGGACGTCGATGGCGGTGAAGGTGCTCGCGCAGGCCGCGCCGCAAGAGGTGCGCTTCGCCGAACTGCAGCGCCGGATGCCGGGCGTCTCGCAGAAGATGCTCTCCGTGACCTTGCGGAACCTGGTCCGCGACGGCCTGGCCGAGCGCCGGGTGGAGCCCTCCGTACCGCCCGGCGTGTACTACCGGCTCACCGCGCTCGGCCTGTCGCTCGACGCCGTTCTCGCCGCCGTACGGGACTGGGCCGAGGAGCACATGGCCGAGGTCGACCGGGCCAACGAGCTGAGCGACCGGCGAGAACAGCGGTGAGCGACCCGGTGTGATCTCCCTCCTTGCGGAGGGCGTGCCGCCCCTGTGAGCCTCCCCTCGAACGATTCTCCGAAGAACTGTCATCCGAAACTGTTATCGGCGCCGCACCGGACGGTCTCCCAGGTGACGCACAGCATCGTTCGGCGCCGAGGACAGGGAAGCTCTGATGAGGACACAGCACACGGTGGACACGGCGGCACTGGTCGAGGCCGCCCGGGCGGGGGACCCGGGCGCCCAGGACGCCCTGGTCGGGGCCTACCTCCCGCTCGTGTACAACATCGTGGGGCGGGCCCTGAACGGCTCGGTCGACGTCGACGACGTGGTCCAGGAGACCGTGCTCCGGGCCCTCGGCTCGCTCGGTGACCTGCGTACCCCGGAGAACTTCCGCTCCTGGCTGGTGGCCATCGCGATGAACCGGGTCCGCGCGCACTGGCGGGACCGCCAACTCGCCCCGGGCGCCGTGGAGGAGGCCGCCGACGTCGCGGACCCGGGCGCCGACTTCGTCGACCTGACCATCGTCCGGCTCCAGTTGTCCGGCCAGCGCCAGGAGACCGCGCGCGACGCGCTGGCTGGAGCCGGACGACCGCGAGGTGCTCTCGCTGTGGTGGCTGGAGTGCGCCGGCGAACTGACCCGCGCCGAGGTCGCCTCCGCCCTCGGGGTGTCGCCGCAGCACACGGCGGTACGGGTGCAGCGGATGAAGGCGCGGCTGGAGTCGGCCCGCGTGGTGGTACGAGCGCTCGACACCCGGCCCGCCTGCGGGGATCTGGGGGGCGTGCTGACGTCCTGGGACGGCCTGCCCTCCGCCCTGTGGCGCAAGCGGATAGCCCGGCACGCCCGCGACTGCGCGCGCTGCGGCGGCCTGTGGAGCGGCCTGCTCCCGGCCGAGGGCCTGCTCGCCGGGCTCGCCCTCGTCGCGGTGTCCTCGGCCCTGCTCACGACGGCACGCTCCGCCGTGGCGACCGGCCTCCACCTGACCGCGCACACGACCTCCCCCCTGCCGCACACGGGCTTCGCCGCGGCGGACGGCGCGCACCAGGCAGCCTCCGGCGGGTCGGACGCCACGCGGTTGGGCTCTGCCGGGGATGGGGGACACCACGCGGGCTCCGGCGGGCCGGACGGGACGCAGACGGCGGGCTTCGCGGGACCGGAGGGGACGCACGCGGGCTTTGGCGGCTCCGACGCGGGTCACGCGGGCTTCGCCGGGCCGGATGGGACGCACGCGGGCTTTGGCGGCTCCGACGCGGGTCACGCGGGCTTCGGCGGGCCGGATGGGACGCACGCGGGCTTTGGCGGCTCCGACGCGGGTCACGCGGGCTTCGGCGAGCCGGGCGGGACGCAGGCGGGCTTCGCCGGGCCCGAGGCGGGGGAGCCGGGCTTCCCCGGACCGGACGCGGGGCATTCGGGTCTCGTCGGGCCGGACGCGGGGCGGGCGGGCTTCGGTGGGCCGGGTGGTGACTCGTCCGCGGGGACCGGTCGGGCCGGTGACACCGAGCGGGGCGGCCCCGTCGGCGTACGCGCCTCCCGTCGGCGTGCGACCGCCCGCGACGAGGCACGGCGCCGTCGGCGCGGCCGGCGCCGTGCCGTCGGCGGCGCCGTGGTCGCGGTCTGCGTGGCGGGCGGCGGCATGTGGTACTTCGGCACCGGCTCCGGGCCCGAGACCGGGCGGACGGCCGCCGCGCCCACCGCCGACGCCCCCGCCGCGGACCTCTCCGCGCCCGCCCCCGTCCGCACCTCGGCGCCGCCCCCGCCCTCCCCGTCGCCGTCCCCCTCGCTGCCGCGGAAGCAGAAGACGAAGAAGCCGGGCCCCGCCGCCAAGAGCCCCGATCCCGCGCGGACGACCGGCACGCCGCAGGCCCGGCCGCCCGCGTCCGCGACCCCCCGCCCCACCCCGGCGACACCGCGGACACGGCCGGCGCCCGCCGGTACCGTGGCGCAGGTGGTCGCGCTGGTGAACGAGGAACGGGCCGCCGCCGGATGCGGACCGGTCACCGAGGACCCGCAACTGGACCGGGCCGCCCAGGGCCACTCCGACGACATGGCCGCGCGCGGCTTCTTCGACCACACCGACCCGGACGGCGCCGGCCCCGGCGAGCGCGTCACCGCCGCCGGCTACCGCTGGTCCACGTACGGCGAGAACATCGCCCGGGGCCAGCGGAGTCCGCAGGCGGTGATGGATTCCTGGATGAACAGCCCCGGCCACCGCGCCAACATCCTCAACTGCTCGTTCAAGGACATCGGCGTGGGCGTCCACAACGGTTCGGGCGGCCCTTGGTGGACCCAGAACTTCGGCGCGAAACCCTGAGCCGCCACCCGGCCCGTCAGCCGCCCCCGGCCGGGCCGGCGCGTGGTGCAGCCGCACCTGGGCGCGCCACTGCGGGAACGTCATCCCGAGGTCGCGGCGGAACAGCCGGGAGAGCCCTCGCCCCGCCCTCGCGGTGTGCCCGCTGGTCGTACCTGCTCCCGGCCGCCGCGGTCGCGGGGCGTGGTGTGCGTCCCCGGCCCCGCGCCGTACCTAGGCGTGGCGCTGACCTCCGCCGGCCTGTACGTCCCTTCCCTCTCCAGGTGACGCACGGTCAGGACCGGTTGCCCTCGCGCGTCGGCACTGCCGGCGGCATCACGCTCGGGCCGGCCACCGGCGTCGGCGGGCCGACAAACCCCCTCAACAGCCTGGGCCCACTGTTGCCGATGCCGGTGCCGAGCCGGCTGCTACCGGGACGTGCCGAAGTCCTGGGTCCAGTAGCCGCCGGGCTGCGCCAGACCGACGCCGATCTCCCGGAAGGCGCAGTTGAGGATGTTGGCCCGGTGGCCGGGGCTGTCCATCCAGCCCGCCATGACCTGCTCCGCCGTGGTGTAGCCGTACGCGACGTTCTCGCCGTAGCTGCTCCACGTGTAACCGGCGTGCGTGAGGCGCAGGCCCGGGTCGGAGCCGTCGGACCCGGTGTGCGACATGTTCCGGTGGGCGGCCATGTCCTGGCTGTGGGCCTGCGCGGCCCGGGTCAGCGCCGGGTTCGCGGTCAGCGCCGGACAACCCACCTTGCCGCGCTCGGCGTTCACCAGCCGCAGGACCTCGGCGGTGGCCCCGGACGCCGTGGCGGCGGGCTGCGGGGCGCTCGGCATGGCGGTCGCGGTGGTCGTGGGGGTCGCGGTGGCGCCGGACGCCGTGGATGTGGGGGTACCGGGCGTGGCGGTCGCGGGGATGGCGGGCGTGGCGGGGGTCTGGGTCCGCTGGGCGGTGGGCCGGACCGTCACGACCGGACGCGTCTTCGGCCGTGCGCTCCGGTGCGTGTGCGAAGGGTTGGCGACCGGTGGCGCGACCGGCGCCGAGACGGACGGCGCGGCGGGCGGGGGAGTGGTGGCGGGCGCCGGGGCCGGTGCCGTGGCGGCCGGTGCGGTGGTCTGCCCCGTGGCCGCCTCCACCCCGGTGCGCCGGTGCTGCCCGTGCGGGTGCTGCCCCCGCGCCACGGGCGCGCTCGTCACCTCCGCGCGGGGGTGCGGGTCCGTGCCGTACGGCCAGTCGGTGCAGGCCAGGGCGACGGATGGCACGCCCACGGCGCCGACGGCGACGGCGGTGACGACTATGCGCCGGTAGTGCTTGGACTTGCGGTGCTGTCCCATACGTCAACCTCACTCGGTGATCGCGGAGCGCCCATTCTCGGGACGGCCTCACACGAGACGCAAAGGGACCTTCTACTACCGCCTTACGTAGGTCGTCCCGGCCCTTGTCAGCGGGACCGGGAGATGCAGATCTTCGCGACCGCGATGTTCGCCTTGTGCTGTCGACTCCTCAGGAACGCGCCCTGGACGGGGGATACGACGAGGCATTCGCGGGCTGTCCCGCCGTCGTCGTCCCTCCGCCCCTCGTCCACGGCAAGACGGACAAATCCCCTATGTCGCGGGAGTGGCGTCTACTATCCGCCCCCCTTAGACCGTGTCCTATGTGGTGATTGTTCGTTGGTCAGGGCATGGGGCGGGGTACGTGGAGTTGGATTGTTCCGGATGGGTTGTGGGAGATCGCGAA